>DATAWZ010000204.1:0-9253 GCA_036266975.1 Solirubrobacteraceae bacterium | reverse complement strand
AGCCCTACGAGGGCTCGGTGGCCTACGTGCACGCCGTCCGCGACGCCGGACTCGTCCGCGCGGTCGTCTCCTCGAGCACCAACTGCCACGACGTGCTCGTCGCCGCCGGCATCGCCGACCTGTTCGAGACGGTGATCGACGGCAACGTCGCCGGGCGCGAGCACCTGCACGGCAAGCCCGCGCCGGATACCTTCCTCGCCGCCGCCCGGGCGCTGCACGTCGACGCCGATCGGGCGGTCGTGTTCGAGGACGCCCTCGCCGGCGTGGAGGCCGGCCGCGCCGGACACTTCGGATTCGTCGTCGGGGTCGACCGCGTCGGCCAGCGGGATGAGCTGCGCGAGCACGGCGCCGACGTCGTCGTCGGCGACCTGGCCGAGCTGCTCGCGCGGTCGTGATCCGGCAGCGGGCCTTCCCGGTCGAGCCGTGGTGCGTGCGCGAGACCGCGCTCGACTTCGAGCGGCTCGCGCAGACCGAGTCGCTGTTCGCGCTCTCCAACGGCCACATCGGCCTGCGGGGCAACCTCGACGAGGGCGAGCCGTTCGGCGTGCCGGGAAGCTACCTCGGCGGCTTCTGCGAGTTCCGCCCGCTGCCGTACGCGGAGGCCGGCTACGGTGATCCGGAGTCCGGCCAGACGATCGTCAACGTCACCAACGTGAAGATCATCCGGCTGCTCGTGGCCGACGAGCCCTTCGACGTGCGCTACGGCGTGCTTCGCAGCCACGAGCGCATGCTCGACCTGCGCAACGGCATCCTGACCCGCACCGTCGAATGGGTCTCGCCCAGCGGGGGCGCGATCCGGGTGCGCACGACGCGCCTGGTGTCCTTCACCCAGCGTGCGATCGCCGCGATCGCCTACGAGGTCGAGGCGGTCGACGAACATCTGCCCGTCGTCGTGCAGTCCGAGCTGGCGGCCAACGAGTCCTCGGTCACCGCGAGTCCCGACCCGCGCGCGTCGGCGGCGCTGGAATTGCCGTTGCAGTATGTGTTCGCCGACGCCGTCGGTCACCGAGCCGTGCTCGTACATCGCACCAAGGCGAGCGGCATGGGCGTCGCCGTGGCCATGGACCACTCAGTCGACGGGCCAGAGGGGACGTCGACCGCGGTGGAGGCGTTCGAGGACGTGGCCCGGTTCACGGTCACCGCGGACCTCGAGCCTGGGAAGGTGCTTCGGCTCGTGAAGTTCGCGGCGTACGGGTGGTCGCGGCAGCGGTCGGTGCCCGCGCTGCGCGACCAGGTTGCGATGGGGCTCGCCGGTGCGCGGCACCTCGGCTGGCAGGGGCTGCTCGACGAGCAGACCGCCTACCTGGATTCGTTCTGGGAGCGTGCCGACGTCGAGCTGGAGGGGGACGAGGAGCTCCAGCAGGCGATCCGCTTTGCGCTCTTCCACACGCTGCAGGCGGGAGCGCGGGCCGAGCAGCGCGCGATCGCCGCCAAGGGGTTGACCGGCCCGGGCTACGACGGGCACACGTTCTGGGACAGCGAGACCTTCGTGCTGCCGCCGCTGACCTACACCGTGCCCGACGCGGCGCGCGACGCGCTGCGATGGCGCCACCGTACCCTCGGCCTCGCCCGCGAACGCGCCAAGCAGCTGGGGCTCGCCGGCGCTGCGTTTCCGTGGCGCACGATCCGCGGCCAGGAGTGCTCGGGCTATTGGCCGGCGGGCACGGCGGCGTTTCACATCAACGCCGACATCGCCGCCGCCGTCGTGCGCTACGGGGCGGCCGCGGACGATGAGACCTTCGAGCGCGAGGTGGGCCTCGAACTGCTCGCAGAGACCGCGCGGCTGTGGACGTCGCTCGGCCACTACGACGAGGCCGGCGGCTTTCGCATCGACGGCGTCACCGGGCCCGACGAGTACAGCGCGGTGGCCGACAACAACGTCTACACGAACCTCATGGCCCAGCAGAACCTGCGCGAAGCAGCGGCCGCCGCCGCACGCCAGCACGACCGCGCCCTCGAGCTGGGAATCGAGACCGACATCATCGCCCAGTGGCGCGCCGCCGCCGAAGCGATGGTCATCCCCTACGACGAGCGGCTCGGTGTGCACCCGCAGGCCGAGGGCTTCACCGACCATCGGGTCTGGGACTTCGACGCCACCGAGCCCGGGCAGTACCCCCTGCTGCTGAACTTCGCCTACTTCGACCTGTATCGCAAGCAGGTGTGCAAGCAGGCCGACCTCGTCCTCGCGCTGCACCTGCGCGGCGACGCCTTCACCGACGAGCAGAAGGCACGCAACTTCGCCTACTACGAGGCGCTCACCGTCCGCGACTCCTCGCTCTCGGCGAGTACGCAGGCGGTGATCGCGGCCGAGGTCGGCCACCTCGATCTCGCCTACGCCTACTTCCGCGAGGCGGCGCTGATGGATCTCGACGACCTCGAGCACAACACCCGCGACGGGGTGCACATCGCCGCCCTCGGCGGGGCGTGGATGGCCGCCGTCGCCGGCTTCGGCGGCATGCGCGACCACGGCGGCCGGCTGCGCTTCTGCCCGCGGCTGCCGGCCGGCCTGAAGCGCCTCACCTTCCGGCTGCTGTTCCGTGGGCGACGGCTCACGGTGAGCGTCGACCAACAGCAGGCGAGCTACGCCCTGGCCGGCGGGGAGGCCCTGGAGATCGAGCACCACGGGACGCCCGTCGAGCTGCGCCCGGGCGAGCCGACCGTGTTCGAGGTCCCGCCCGCGCCGCAGCGACCGACGCCGCGCCAGCCGAAGGGCCGGTCGCCGCTCACCGACGACCGGTAAGGCCTCGGGCCGGTGGATATCGTGGCGGCGGCCGATGACCGTCGCCTCCGATCGGATCGCCACGCGCCCGCGCCGCTCGTGCCTTTCGGTGCCCGGACACGCCGAGCGCATGCACGAGAAGGCGCTCACAGTGGCGGCCGACGAGGTCGTCTTCGACCTGGAGGACGCCGTCGCCCCGTCGGCGAAGGCACAGGCCCGTGAAACCATCGCCGCGACGCTCTCGCGACCCGAGTGGGCGCAGCGCACCGTCGCGGTTCGGCTGAACGCCCCGGGCTCTAACCCCCTCTCAGCGGATCTCGAACTCATCAGCGCGCTGGTTCCCGGCGAGCGGCTGACCGTGGTGGTGCCGAAGGTGCAGGCGCCCGAGGAGCTCGCGGCGATCGCCCAGGCGATCGACCCGGCGATCGGGCTGCAGGCGCTCATCGAGACGCCCGCGGGGATCGAGGCCGTCGCGGCGATCGCGCGCTCCACGCCGCGCCTGCGCACGCTCATCCTGGGCTACGCCGACCTTGCCACCGCCCTCGGGCGCCGCGGCGCCGAGACCGATTTGGAGCGTTGGCTCTACCACCAGGAGGCGGTGCTGGCCGCGGCGCGCGCCGCCGGCGTGCAGGCGATCGACGGGCCGTTCCTGCGCCTGGGCGAGCCGCTCGCGCTCACCCGAGCCGCCCGGGCCGCGCGCGAGCTCGGCTTCGATGGCAAGTGGGCGATCCATCCCGAGCAGGTCGAGCCGCTCAACCGTGCGTTCGGCGCGAGCGAGCAGGAGCTGCGCTGGGCCGGCGCTGTCCGCGACGCCCTGGCGGCCGCCGCGGACAGCGGCGACGCCGCCGTCCGCGTGCAGGGCGCGATGGTCGACGAGGCGATGCGGGCGCACGCGCTGCGGTTGCAGGCGCTGCCGCGGGCCGCCGAGCCCGCCGCGCCGCGCGCGCTGAGCGGCCCGGCCTACTACGAAGACCTCCAGGTGGGGCAGGTCTTCCGCTCGCCCGGGCTCACGCTCACCGACGGACACGCCGCGCTGCACCAGGCCATCGTCGGCGACCGGCTGCGCCTGTCGCTCGACGCGCCGCTGTGCCGGGAGGTGACCGGAGCGCCGAGCGCGCTCGCGCATCCGATGCTCGTCTGCGACGTGGCGATCGGGCAGTCCACCGAGCCGAGCGGGCGGGTGCTGGGAAACCTCTTCTACCGCGGACTGGCCGCCCGCCCGGTGCACGTCGGCGCGACGCTGCGCACGACGACGACGGTCGCGGCCAAGCGGCGCACGCGGGGCCGGCAGGCGCGCGGGATGGTGCTGCTGCACGTCACCGCTCTCGACGACGAGGGCCAGGTCGTGCTCGACTACCTCCGCTGCCCGCTGTTGCCCGCGCGCGGCGAGGACCCCGGCGAGGAAGGCGACGACATCCAGGCGGCAGCCGACGCCGCCGCCGAGCGCGACGCGCACGACCTGATCCCGGCGGGCTGGCGGCTGGACGCCCTCCGCCGCGAGCCCCTGGGGACGCTGTTCGCCGACCTTCGCGCCGGGCAGCACTGGGCACTCGAGGCCGGCGAGACCGTCAGCGGCGCGCCCGAGCTCGCGCGCCTGAGCCTCAACCTCGCGATGACGCACACCGACGCGAGCGCCGGCGCCTACGGCCAGCGGCTGGTATACGGCGGGCACGTGATCGGCGTCGCCGCCTCCCACCTGACCAAGGTCCTGCCCGACCTCGCGACCGTGCTGGCGTGGCGCTCCTGCGATCATCTCGGTCCCACCTTCGAGGGCGAGCTGCTGCACAGCGAGATCATCCTCGAGGCGCTCCAGCCGCTCCCCGACGGGGGCTTGCTCGACGCCCGCATCCTCGTCTCCGCGCAAGGCGACGCGAACGAGGATCCCCGCCCGGTGCTCGACTGGCGGCTGACCGCCCTGATGCCATGAGCTCGCCGCCGGGGATCCTCTCGGGGCTGACCGTGGTGGAGGGCTCCGCGTTCGTGGCCGCCCCGCTCGGCGGGATGACCCTCGCGCAGCTCGGCGCGGACGTGGTCCGCTTCGACCAGCTCGGCGGGGGGCTCGACTACGGCCGCTGGCCGCTCGCGCCCGGCGGGCAGAGCCTGTTCTGGGCCGGGCTGAACAAGGGCAAGCGCTCGCTGGAGGTCGACCTGCAGTCCGAGCGCGGCCGCGAGCTGGTCGAGGCCTGCATCGCCGCCGCCGGCGCCTTCCTGACGAACTTCCCCGCCCGCGGCTGGCTCTCCTACGAGTCGCTCGCCAGCCGGCGCTCGGACCTGATCATGATGCTGCTCACCGGCAACCGCGACGGGACCTCCGAGGTCGACTACACGGTCAACCCGGCCACCGGATTTCCCTGGGCCACCGGGCCGCGCAATTCCGCCGAGCCATTGAACAGCATGCTCCCGTCGTGGGACGCGATCATGGGCGGGATGGCGGCGACCGGGCTGCTGGCCGCCGACCGGCACCGCACGCGCACGGGCGAGGGCCAGCTCGTTCGCGTGGCCCTCTCGGACGTCGCGTTCGCGATGGTCGGCCACCTCGGCCGCGTGGCCGAGGCGCAGCTCGAGAGCCGTGACACGCCCAAGGACGGCAACTACCTGTACGGCGCGTTCGGGAGCGACTTCGCGACCAGCGACGGACGACGGGTGATGATCGTCGCGCTCACCACGCGCCAGTGGAACTCGCTGCTGGAGGTCACCGGCCTGGCCGCCGCGGTGGGCGCGATCGAGCAGGCGATGGGCATCGACCTGCAGTCGGTCTCGCAGCGCTTCCACTGGCGCGATCTGCTCTCCTCGGTGCTGCGCCCGTGGTTCGAGGACCGCACACTCGAGCAGGTGCGCGAGGCGTTCACTGGGACCGGCGTGTCGTGGGGCGCCTACCAGACCTTCTCGCAGCTGGTGCGGGAGGACCCGCGCTGCTCGACCGAGAACGAGATGTGGGAGGTCGTCGAGCAGCCGGGGGTGGGTGGCTACCTGATGCCCGGCACGCCGCTGGACTTCTCGGCCGTGCCGCGCGTGCCGGTGCGCCGCGCGCCGCAGCTCGGCGAGCACACCGAGGCCGTCCTCTCTGACCTGCTCGGGCTGAGCACGGCCGAGATCGGCCGCCTCGATCAGGAGGGCGTCGTGCGCTGTCAGCGGCCATGAACTGGACCTTCGACATTCCGCTGGAGTCGCTGCCGCTGCTGCCGCCGCTGCCGCCGGCGCTGCGCGCCGCGCTGGACGAGGCGCTCGCGCGCCCGGCGCGGCAGCAGCCGAGCTGGCCGGATCCCGACTATGTCTCTCGGATCCGGGCGCTGCTCGAGGCCGTCCCGCCGATCGCCGTCGCCGTCGAGGTCGACCAGCTGCAGCAGCGCCTGGGCGTGGTCGCTCGCGGAGAGGCGTTCCTGCTGCAGGGAGGGGACTGCGCGGAGACCTTCGCCGACAACACCGAGGAGCACCTGCGGGGGACGATCCGCACGCTGCTGCAGATGGCGGTCGTGCTCACCTACGGCACCTCGATGCCGCTGGTGAAGATGGCGCGCATCGCCGGGCAGTACGCCAAGCCGCGCAGCGCCGAGCTCGACGCGACCGGCCTGCCCTCCTATCGCGGGGACATGGTCAACGCGATCGAGCCGACCGAGCAGGCGCGACGCCCGGACCCCGGGCGCATGATCAGGGCTTACGCGAACGCCGCCGCGGCGATGAACCTCACGCGGGCGATCACCAGCGCCGGGCTGGCCGACCTGCACCGCCTGCATGAGTGGAACATGGACTTCGTCGCCCGCTCGGGCGCGGGCGCGCGCTACGAGCGGGTGGCGCAGGAGATCGATCGCAGCCTGCGCTTCATGTCGGCCTGCGGGGTCGACGACAGCTCCCTGCGCACGGTCGAGCTGTACGCGAGCCACGAGCTGCTCGTGCTCGACTACGAGCGCGCGATGCTGCGCCTGCACGAGGGCCGCCTGTACGACCTGTCCGCGCACCAGCTGTGGATCGGAGACCGGACCCGCCAGCTCGAGGGGGCGCACATCGCGTTCGCCGCCCTGGTCGCCAACCCGGTCGGCGTGAAGATCGGACCGAGCACGACGCCCGAGGACGCGGTCGAGCTCGTGAGCCGACTCGACCCCGAGCGCATCGACGGACGCGTCACGCTCGTCTCCCGCATGGGCAACGAGCGCGTGCGCGAGCTGCTGCCGCCGATCGTCGACGCGGTCAGCCTCTCCGGGCACCGCGTCGTGTGGCAGTGCGACCCGATGCACGGCAACACCGAGGAGTCGCCCAGCGGCCACAAGACACGGCACTTCGACCGGGTCGTCGACGAGCTCACCGGCTTCTTCGAGGTCCACCACGACCTGGGCACCCACCCGGGCGGCGTGCACGTCGAGCACACCGGCGAGGACGTGACCGAGTGCGTCGGCGGCGCGCAGGAGATCTCCTACGCACAGGTCGGCTCGCGCTACGAGACCGCGTGCGATCCGCGTCTGAACACCCAGCAGGCGCTCGAGCTCTCGTTTCTGGTGGTCGAGATGCTGCGCGGCGCCCAGCCCTGAGCTCAGGTGGCGGCGCCGCGGTTGCGCAGGAACTGCGCGACCTCGTCGCTGGCGGGCTTCTCGGCGTCGGGGAGAGGCTGACCTCCTCGGTCGAGGCGCCTGCGTCGAGGGGCGCGGTCACCGTGCTGAGCCAGTCGGATTGGGAGCGCCGCCGGGTCGCTCGCGGCTGCCGACCATCGCCCGGTCCACCGGCGGGCTGTCCCAGGTCGTGTCGCGCGCTTCGAGGGCGGCGCCGCGCTCGCGCCGACCCCGACGCCTGGCGGCGCAGCTGGTCGAGGGCGGGGTGCGCCGGAAGTGTCGGCCTGAGGTCTCCTCCGACGACCGGAGGTCCGCGCTTCAGGCCCGAGGAGATCGCCGGGTGAACGTCGGCTGCACGTTGGAGGCTCGGCCCTGCCCGCGGACCCGGAGGCGTCCCTCACGCCTGTGCGGACGGTAGCCGACTTTCCCATAAGGTGAGCCCGAGGCGCGGTGACATCACTGGGCGATATCGATCTCGGACTTCGGCTGTCCTCGCGCGAGGCGGAGCCGCGCCTGGCGGCGGCGCAGAAGCGGCTGCTTGCCCTGCGCCTGCAGCTCGGCGGCCTCATCGGGGACGGTGAGCTCGGGCCGCCGGTGTGCGCGCTGTTCGAGGGCTGGGATGCGTCCGGCAAGGGCGGCGCGATTCGCCGCCTGACGAGCCCGCTCGATCCCCGCCACGTGCGGGTGAGCCAGTTTGCCGCGCCGAGCGAGAGCGAGCGTCGGCACCACTTCCTGCACCGTTTCTCATCGGCACTGCCGGGTTGGGGTGGGATGGCCGTACTCGACCGCTCGTGGTACGGGCGCGTGCTGGTCGAGCGCGTGGAGGAGCTGATCGACGAGGAGCAGTGGGAGCGCGCGTATGGGGAGATCGTGAGTTTCGAGCGTGGGCTGGTGCTGGAGGGGATGGTGCTGATCAAGTTCTGGCTGCACATCTCCGAGGATGAGCAGCTGCGTCGTTTTCACGCTCGGGAGAAGGATCCGCTCAAGCGTTGGAAGCTGACCGAGGACGACTGGCGCAACCGTTCGCGACGGCCCGCCTACGAGCAGGCGCTCGGGGACATGCTCGCCCGTACCGACGAGGCCGACGTGCCGTGGACGCTGATCGCGGCCGAGTCCAAGCCGTACGCGCGTGTGGCCGTCGTGGAGCACGTGATCGAGCGGATCGAACGGGCGCTGAGGACGCTCGGTCGCGAGCCGGTCGGCGAAGCTGCCTCTTTGTGAGCTCGGTCGTTCGCTCGCGAGCGCGGCCGCCGCCGTGGCGGGTGCCCGGAGCGAACGCGTCCGGTGCGCGCACGGGGGAGATCCGTGCTCACGGCCGCCCCGCGTCCCGAGCGTCTGGACGAGCTGGCCCAGGCGCTGGAGGCGTTGGCGGGGTTCGGCCAGCGTGTTGCGCGATCGAGCAATCGTCCGTCTTCCGCTAATCAGCTCGCGCTACGGTCCGCGTCGCACAGGCTTCGCCGCGGAGATGGGTGCTCGCCACAGGACCATCGCGTGGGTCGCGTCGCTCGCGTGTCTGTGCGCACTCGCCTTGCCGGCCTCGGCGCTCGCGGGCGACCTCCAGACCGGGCCGTCGCTGACCTCGCCGCAGAGCTGCTCCTCACCGTGCACGATCGACGTCCAGGCGGGCACGGAGGTGGGGTTCGCCGCCGGCGGTAGCGGGAGCTTCGGGCATGACGGCGAGACCCTGTCGATGGCCTGGAGCTGGGGCGACGGCACAGAGGCCAACGTCGACGACGGCATCGAGACGAGCGACGACTCCTACTCGGACAACTCCAGTCACGTGTACACGACCGGCGGGACCTACGCGTTGACCGTGACCGTCCAGGACGCCTACGAGAGCTCAGAGCTGAGCGAGACCTTCACGATCGTCGTCGGCAGCCCGCCGACGCTGTCGCTGAGCGCCTCCCAGCAGCACCCGGTGGTCGGCGAGCCGGTGACCTACACCGGGACCGCGAGCGGCACGAGCTCCAGCCCGTGCACGACCTGCACCTAT
>DATAWZ010000203.1:0-10092 GCA_036266975.1 Solirubrobacteraceae bacterium | reverse complement strand
GGCCTTTTCCCCATATCTGAAGGGCTGGTGCCCCTGGAACTACGCGTCTCCCGGGCAGACGGCGGAGCGTCTACGGGCCGCCGGGTTCCGCGACGTGCGCACCTGGCTCGTGCAGCGCCCGAAGCCGTACGAGGATCTGCGCTCGTGGCTGTCGAACAACGCGCTCAGCGCCCACCAGCTGCGGCTCCCCCAGGACCTGCGCGAGGGCTACGTCGACGCGGTCGAGCGCGCGCTCGGCCCGGAGCCGACGACGACCTACGTCCGGCTGGAGATCGACGCCGTCGCCGCCTGAGCGGCTTCGATGCGGGCCGGCACGTGCTTGTGCCAGGGCGTGCCGGCGAGCTCGTCGCGCCAGTCCGACGAGGTCAGGGTGTTGGGCGCCACGCCCGGCGTCGTGACCTGCCCGTCGGCCGCCGTGTAGTCCAGCCCGAACCCGTTGGGCAGCGATGCGTGCCCGGGCAGCATCACGTCGGTGACCTCCAGGCGCGCCTCGGCGGACCCGCGCGCGGTCGTGACGCGCACGCGCGCGCCGTCGCTGAGCCCGAGCGCGAGCGCGTCCTGCGGGCTCAGGCGCAGGCGCCCGTCGGCGTCGCGCTTGCGCCAGGACGGATCGCGGTAGATGTCGTTGGCGGTGTACGCGCGCCGCTCGCCGGCGGAGAGCACGATCGGGAACTCGGTGCTCGTCCAGCCCGGCCGGGAGTCGCGCAGGGCGCGCACGCCGTCGAGCATCTCGGGGATCTCCAGGACGAGCCGGCGGTCGGCGTGGGCGACCAGCGCGAAGTCGTCCTCGTACTCGTGCACCGCGAAGGTGATGCCCGAGCGCCCGGCCAGCAGCGCGTCGAACAGCGCCTCGCCGCCTGAGTGCCCGGCCCGGCGGACCGCGTCGGGGTAGGTCATCGCCGCTCGGTGGGCCAGGCCCCACAGCGCGGCCGCGCCGGCGAGCCCGGCCGGCAGCGTCGGGCCGAGCGTCTCGTACAGGACGTAGGGCGCCAGGCGGACGATCATCGGATCGGCCGCCGAGGCGGCCATGAACGCCTGGCCGTAGGCGGCGCGGCCCTGCCGGGCGGCGTCGCGCAGCGGCCGCAGGGCCTCGTCGGGCAGGGCGCCGAGGGCGCGGAGCAGGCGCGCGTGGATCTCGGGCTCGGGCAGCGTGCCCGGCAGCGGGTCCATCAGCGCGTGGCGCAGGTGGAAGGTGTTCGACGGGAACTCGAAGTTGAAGAAGGTCGCCTCGCACTTCTCGAACTGGCTGGCCGCCGGCAGCACGTAGTCGGCCAGGCGCGCGGTCTCGGTCATCGTCACGTCGATCACCACGGTCAGCTCCAGGGCGCGCAGCGCCTCGCGCATGCGCTGCGAGTCGGCGACCGAGTGGGCGGGGTTGGCGCTCTCGACGAGGGCGGCGCGGAAGCGGGCCGGGTGGTCGGTGAGGATCTCGTCGGGGATCACGTTGCAGGGCATCAGCCCGGCGATGATCGGCGCCTCGGTGACCGGCGTGCGGGCCGTGCGGCTGGCCCCGAACAGCGGCCCCAAGCTCGAGTGCAGGTGCTGGGTCCCGGGCCGGGCGAAGTTGCCGGTCAGCGCCCAGAGCAGCTTGTTGACGTAGGAGCACAGCGTGCTGTTGGGGGCCTGCTGGACGCCGAGGTCCTCGAACACCGAGACGCTCCCGGCGCCGCCGACGCGCCGCGCGGCGCCGCGGATCAGCTCCTCGGGCACGCCGCAGCGCTCGGCGTACTCGCCGACCGGCACGTCGGCGAAGGCCGCGAGCGCCGCCGGGGCGCCGTGCGTGTGCTCGGCCAGGAAGGCGTGGTCGACGAGGTCCTCCTGGACGAGCACGGCGACCATCGCGGCCAGGCACCAGGCGTCGCTGCCGGGCCGCACGCGCAGGTGGTAGTCGGCGAGCTTGGCCGTGTCGGTGAGGACCGGATCGATGCAGATGATCGACCGCGACGGGTCCTTGGCGATCTCCTTGAGCACGACCCGCGCCCGCGGGAAGCTCTGGGACATCCACGGGTTCTTGCCGATGAAGACCGATACCTCGGCGTGCTCGAACTCGCCGCGGGTGTGGCCGCCGAGCAGCTGGAAGTCCACCCACGCCTCGCCCGTCTTCTCCTGGGCGAGCGCGTTGGAGCGGTAGCGCGCGCCGAGCGCCTTCAGCAGCGCGCCGCTGTAGGCGCCGCCGAGGTGGTTGCCCTGGCCCCCGCCGCCGTAGTAGAGGATCGACTCGCCGCCGTGCTCGTCACTGATCCGCTGCAGGCCGGCGGCCACCTCGGCGATCGCCGTGTCCCAGTCGATCTCCTCGTAGGTGCCGTCCGCGCGCCGGCGCTGGGGCGCGGTCAGCCGGTGCGGCCCGTTCTGGTAGCGGTCGAGCTGGAGCGCCTTGTTGCACGTGTAGCCCTGCGAGCCCGGATGGGCGCGGTCGCCGCGGATGCGCGCCAGGCGCCGGCCCTCGAGGCCCACCTCGATGCCGCAGTTGCACTCGCACAGGATGCAGGCGGTGGGCTGCCAGTCGGTCATCGTCGCTCGGCCTGCAGGAGGGCGCGCAGCTGCTCGCGGACGCGGTCCAGCGGCTCGACGCTGTGCTGGGCCCGGGCGAGCACGAGCGCGCCTTCGAGGCCGGAGATCGCCATCGTCGCCAGTCCGGGCGCACGGGCCTCGGGGATCCCCGCCGCGATGAACGCCTTCGCGAGCAGCGCCTGCCAGCGCTCGAAGACGCGGCCGGCGAGGTCCTGCAGCGCACGGTCGCCGTCCTGGCGGTGCTCGATCGCGACCGCCACCAGCGGGCACCCGTCGCGCAGGTCGCCGGCCAGCAGCTGCTCGCGGTAGCCGGCCAGGAAGACGTCGAAGGCCGCCAACGGGTCGGGATCGCTGGCCACCCGCTCCAGGCGCCGCGCGACGTACTCGCCGGCGTACGCCGTCGCCTCGCGCAGCAGCTCGTCGCGGCCGCCGGGGAAGTGGTGGTAGACCGAGCCGCGGGCCGCGCCGCTGTGGGCGAGCACGTCGTCGATGCTCGTGGCGCGGGCGCCGCGCTCGCGCATCAGCAGCGCGGTGCTGATGATCATGCGCGTCCGGGGGTCAGGCGTGGTCGGCGGCAACGGCCTATGCACTATGACATAGTCTCGCGGCGGGCGCCACCCGCCCCCGCCGCCACGGTCGTGGCCAGCGTCAGCGCGCAGAGCGCCGCGGCCACCGCCGCCGGCGCGAACTCCCCGGCGGCCTTGGCCAGCGCGCCGCCGCCCCCGCCGCCGAGCACCTGGCCGGCGGCCCAGGCGAGGTTCAGCAGCGCGAAGGCGAAGCCCTGGTTCAGCCCGGCCTGGTCGGCGGCGTCCGAGAGCATCGCCATCGCCGGCGCCCAGAAGGTCCCGAGCGCCCCGGTGATCAGCACGATGAGCGCGGCGAGCAGGAGTGCGCTGCCGGGCAGCGTGAAGCACAGCAACAGCATCGCCGCGGAGGCGAGCCCGGCGCGCAGCGGCAGCATCCGCCCGCGGCGGTCCGAGAAGCGGCCGACGATGGGGCTAAGCGTGGCCTCCAGCGCGGTGGCGACCAGGAAGGTCGCACCGATCGCCGTGGCGCCGGCGCCGAGCGCTCCCAACCGCAGTGGCCCGAGGACGGTCAGCATTCCCGAGGCCACGGCCGGGACGCCCATCAGCCACATGCCGGTCAGGACGCCGGGCGCTCGCAGCGCTGCGAGCACGTCGCGCAGCCCCTGCGTGGAGCGTGCCTGGGCGCGCTCCACGCGCCCGGCCTCGGCGATGAGGACCGCCGCGACCACCAGCACCGAGGCGAACACCGCGCGGCGTCCGAGCGCGTGGGCGATCGTTCCGACCGCGGGCCCGAGCACCGAGCCGGCGATGCCGGCGCCGAGTGCGGCTCCGATCACTCCGCCGCGGCCCCGCGGGCCGGCGGCGTCGACGAGCCAGGTCAGCCCGCCCGCCCACGAGCACGCACCGCCGACGCCCTGCACGAAACGCGCCCCGTCGAGCGCGGGGACGCTGTCGGCGAAGCCGAAGGCCACGCTCGAGACGGCCATCAGCGACAGGCCGGCGATCAGCGTGATGCGGGGCCCGGCGCGGGCGGCGAGCGCGCCACCGGGCAGCGCCCCCAGCAGGGTGCCGAGCGGGTAGCTCGCGGTCAGAACGCCGGCCGAGAGCTTGGACAGATGCAGCTGGTGGACGAGGCCCGGCAGCAGCGGCGCGACGACGGCGTAGAACACCGTGTCCACGAAGACCGTGGCGCTGACGAGCAGGACCAGACGCCTCATGGCGGCGCGCCTCGAGGCGGGGTATGTGGCGCGGTCAGCCGGCGGCGGCCGCGGCCATGTCGGTCGATCGCTCCTGCACCTTCAGGAAGGTGATCGTCGAGCGGTCGAACGGGCGCTCCTCGTCGGCGAGGACCTCGGCCATCGTCTCGGGCTGGGCGAGCTGCTCCATCGCCGCCTGGCAGGCGGCCTCGTCCTCGAAGACGAGCTCGGTGGCGACGTCGTAGGGCGGCTCGGGGGGCTCCTCGCCGGCGTAGCTGCCCATCGGGCTCAGGTGGGAGCGCGTGTAGCGCCTCACGGTCGGCAGCACGCGCGCGCCGAGGCGCTGGTGGTGATTCTCGTAGTAGTCCATGAACTCCTCGGTGGACACTCCCTGGCGGCGCTTGATCAGGACCATGACCTTGTACATCGCTGCTCCCTCCCTCGGCGGATCGCTTGTTCGGTCTGCGTCGGACTATATGGGTGGGGCTCGCGAGTGATCGGTGGGTCTCGCGAGCGGGTCCGCGCAGGGCCCCGCTACCCTGACCCGCGATGACGGCGCTGCTGAGCCTGGCGGTGGTGCTCGGCGGCCCCTCCGCCGAGCGCGGGATCTCGCTGAACTCCGCCCGCTCGATCGCCGACCACATCCGCGGCATCGGGGTGGACCTGGGCGAGGCGATTTACTTCTCCACCGACCGCCGCGCGTACTCGATCTCGCGCGGGCTGCTCTATTGCAACACGCCGCAGGACTTCGACTTCAAGCTCTCGCGCGAGGGGGTCGCGCTCTCCGAGGAGGCGCTGCTGCAGCGCCTACGCGCGGTCGACCTCGTCTTCCCGGCGATCCACGGCGAGCTGGGCGAGGACGGCGAGCTGCAGGCGCTGCTCGAGCGCGCCGGCGTGCCCTACGTCGGCTCCGGCCCGGCGGCGTGTGCGCGCGCGTTCGACAAGTACGACTGCCGCGAGGCGCTCGCTCGCGCGGGCATCGACGCCGTCCCGGGCGCCCTGCTCACCGGCCCCGACGACCCCCTTCCGGCCGCCGAGCGGCTCGTGCTCAAGCCGGCGCGCGGCGGCTCGAGCATCGACGTGTTCGCCGCGCGAGACGAGGCCCACGCGCGCGAGCTCGCCCGCGAGCTGCTCGCCCGCCACGACCGCGTGCTCGCCCAGCCGATGATCCGCGGCACCCAGTGGACCGCGGCGGTGCTCGCCGGCCCGGACGGTCCGGTCGCGCTCGCCCCCACCGAGGTCGAGTTGCGCCACCGCGGCGAGATCTTCACCTACCGCGACAAGTACCTGGCCAGCGACGACGCCCACTTCCACTGCCCGCCGACGTTCGCCGAGGCGCGCATCGACGAGGTGCGGGCGCTCGCCGAGCGCGTGTTCACCGCGCTCGAGCTGCGCGACTTCGCGCGCATCGACGGCTGGCTCACCGACTCCGGCGAGCTGCTCGTCTCCGACGTGAACCCGATCAGCGGCATGGAGCAGACGAGCTTCCTGTTCGTGCAGGCCGCCCAGGCGCGCATGAGCCACGCCGACCTGCTGCGCCACGTGATCCGCAGCGCCGCCCGCCGCCACGGCCTCGCGCACGAGCCCGCGCCGGTGGCCGCCGCCGCGGGCGAGCGCCGGCCGCTGCCCGTGCTGTTCGGCGGGGCGACGGCCGAGCGCCAGGTGTCGGTGACGAGCGGGATCAACGTGTGGCTCAAGCTCCAGGGCTCCGAGCGCTACGCGCCGACGCCGCACCTGCTCGGCCTGCACGGGGAGGTGTGGTCGCTCAGCTACGCCAGCGCGCTGCGCCACTCGGTCGAGGAGGCGCTCGTCGCCTGCGAGCGCGCCGCGCAGATCGAGCCGCTGCGCGCGCGCCTGGAGGACGACATCCATCGGCGTCTGGCACTGACCGCGGGCGACGCGAGCCTGCCCCGCGAGCTGCCGCGGCGCCGTTCGCTCGAGGACTTCCTGGACGGCACCGACGTGCTGTTCATCGCGCTGCACGGCGGGATGGGCGAGGACGGGCGGCTGCAGGCGATGCTCGAGCAGCGTGGCATCCGCTACAACGGCTCGGGCCCGCAGGCCTCGCGGCTGTGCATCGACAAGTTCCAGACCGGCCTGGCCGTCGCGGCGCTCGCCGATCCGGCGATCGGGACGGCCCGGCGGGTCCTGCGCGAGATCCCGGGCGTGGCGGAGGTCGAGGTGGCGTGGGCGGCCGTCGTGCGGGCCTGCGGTAGCGAGCAGATCATCGTCAAGCCGGTCGGCGACGGCTGCTCGGCCGGCGTCGTGCCGCTGGCCAGCGCGCAGGAGCTCGCGGTCTACCTGGAGTACCTGGACGGCCGCGCCGGCCGCATCGACGGGCGGCGCTTCTCGCTGCTGCACGACGAGCAGGAGATCGAGCCGCCGAGCGGCGAGCAGGAGCGGCTGCTGTTCGAGCAGCTGATCGCCACCGACGACATCCGCGCCCACGACGCCACCGGCCGGCCCGCGTGGCTGGAGTGGGCCCGCGAGTGCGACACCGGCTGGGTCGAGGTGACGGTCGGCGTGCTCGGCCACGCCGACCACATGCACGCGCTGAACCCGAGCATCACCGTGGCCCGCGACGGCGTGCTGAGCGTCGAGGAGAAGTTCATGGGCGGCACCGGGGTGAACATCACCCCGCCGCCGCAGGCGCCCGACGGGCGCATCGCGCCGGGCGCGATCGACGCGGTCAAGGCGCACATCGAGCGGGTGGCCAACGCGCTGGGCCTGGAGGGCTACGCGCGCGTCGACGCCTTCATGCAGCGCGACAGCGGCGAGATCATCGTCATCGAGGTCAACACGCTCCCCGGCCTCACGCCGGCGACCGTCCTCTTTCACCAGGGGGTGGCCGAGACCCCGTCGCTGTCGCCGCGCGAGGTGCTCGAGCGGATCGTCGACCTCGCGCTCGCGATCGCCTGAGCGCGTCGTGCCGCCGGCGCGCGGTTTTGCGGACCGGTCCTGGGCCGCCGAGAGTGGAACGCGCATTCCGCAGTGGCGCGTCCGGGAAAAGATGGGCATAGACCACAAAATCCAGGACACGCCGCCGGCGGAGCGCCCATGCGCGCGGGGCTTCTCGCGGAACGGCGATTCCGCCTCGATTTCGAGGTCGCGTGCTGGGTTGTGGTCCATATAGGACGCAAATCCAGCAACCGACCGCTCGGAACCGGCATTCCGCACCCCTTTTGCGCCTCGGGAGGCGCGGTCTCGGGAGGCGCGTGCTGGTTTGTGGTCCATATAGGACGCAAATCCAGCAACCGTCATGCGGAACCGCCATTCCGCGCCCGCCCACGCGAAATCACGCGCGGCTTGGCGAGCGCTCAGTGCGAGGTGAAGATGCGCTGCACCCGCGGGCCGATGCGGACCATCAGCTCATAGGGGATCGTGTCGATCAGCCCGGCGATGTCCTCCAGCGGCACGCGCCAGTCGCCGTGGCGCCCGAGGATCAGCACGTCCGAGCCGACGTGGCCGCCCGGGCAGTGACTGAGATCGATGACCATCGAGTCCATCGACACGTTGCCGACGATCCGGCAGCGCACGCCGGCGACCATGACCGAGCCGACGTTCGAGAGGTGGCGCGGCACGCAGTCGTGGTAGCCGGCGGGCACGACGCCCAGGCGCCCGCCGCCGGGCGGGATCTCGTGGGTGCCGCCGTAGCCGACGCGCTCGCCGGCGGCGACGTCGACGACCTCGACGATCCGGCTGACCAGCCCGAGCACGGGCGAGAGCTCGACCGCCGAGCGCGTCGCCTCCGAGGGGTGCACGCCGTAGAGCCCGAGCCCGACGCGGACCATGTCGAAGTGCGCGTGCGGGAAGCGCACGACGCCGGCGGTCGCGCCGGCGTGACGGATGAAGTCGCGGAAGCCGAGCTCGTGCGCGGTCTGCACGACCGCCTCGAACCGGGCGATCTGCAGCTCGGTGAACTCGTCCTCGGCCGGGTCGTCGGCGCAGGCGAAGTGGGTCATCAGCCCCTCCAGCTGGACGTGCGGCGCGTCGCGCAGCCGCCGCAGCACCTCGACGGCCTCGCTCTGCAGGAAGCCGGTGCGGTGCATCCCGGTGTCGACCTCGACGTGCACGCGCAGCGGCTCCTCGAGCCCCGCGCCGCCGTCGAGGACGGCCTCGAGCAGCTCGGGCGAGTAGATCACCGGCGTCAGGCGATGGCGGACCATCTTGCGCAGCTCGCGGCCGGTGCCGAGCAGGGCGAGAATCGGCACGGTCACCCCGGCGCGGCGCAGCGCCGCGCCCTCGTCGGCGCCCGAGACCCCCAGGAAGTCGACGCCCGCGGCCTCGAGCGCGCCGGCGACGTTGACCGAGTCGGTCCCGTAGGCGAGCGCCTTGACCACGCCGAGCAGCCGCACCGTCGGCCCGACCAGGCGCCGGAAGGTCGAGACGTTGTCCTCGATCGCCGACATCTCCATGTACAGCCGCGTCGGCGCCATCGACTCCATCAGCTCGGCCGACAGGTCGCCGATGGGCGCGCTCGGCGGCGACTGCACGAGCGCCACGTCGCCGACCTCGAGGTCGTCCAGCAGCGCGCCGCGCAGCTCGCTGACCCCCTCGAAGAGCTGCACGGGCAGGGTGCGGTCGAGCTCGGAGACTGCGCTGGCCAGCCGCCGGCGCGCGGGTCCGTCCACGCCGTAGACGCTCGCCGCGGCCTCGGAGACGAGCACGTGCGCGAGCGCGTGGGTGGCGGACTCGTCGACCTCGTCCAGGTGCTCGTCGAGGACCACGACGGTGCGCCCGCGGCCGCCGGCCACGCGCTTGGCCGCGCGGATCGCCGAGCCCACGGCGATCGGGTCCGGGGTGGCCACGTCGCGGATCAGCGTGATCCCGCCGGGGGAGCGCCAGACCTCCATGCGCGTCGAGGTCGGCGCGTAGTCGTGGGCGGCCTGCAGCAGGGCCTCCGAGCCCAGGCCGAGCAGCCACGCGGCGCCCGCCGCGAGCTCGACGTCGGCGAGGATCTCCTCCGAGGGGGTGTGCACGCACACGCGCCCGGAGCGACCGTCCGGGAAGCGGGCCTGCACGACGAGCCCGACGCGGTCGTAGCGCGGCGTCCCGAAGCCCGGGAGCGGCGCGCCGGCCCCGCCCAGCACCAGCCGCGGGCACCCCGGCAGCTCGTCGTCGCCGAGCGCGTCGAGCACGTCGTCCTCCCCGAGCAGCAGCCAGCCGTCCGGGCCGACGCCGGCGGCGATCGACAGCAGCTCGCGGGCGTGATGGGCGCGGTCGCGAAAGCCCGCGCGCCAGCGGCTGCCGAGGTTGGTCATGACCACGCAGTCCGGGCGCACGATCCGCTCGAGGTTGGCCATCTCCCCGGGCCGGGAGATCGCGAGCTCGAGCACCGCGACCTCGCAGCCGCGCGGGCACTGCAGCAGCGCCAGGGGCACGCCGAGCTGGCTGTTGTAGCTGCCCGGGCTGCCGTAGACCGTGCGCTCGTCGGCGAGCAGGTGCACGAGCGCGTCCTTGGTGATCGTCTTGCCGTTGCTGCCGACGATCGCCACGACGCGCCCCTCGAGCTGGGTTCGCCACCACTCGGCCAGCCGGTGCAGCGCGCGCAGCGGGTCGTCGACCTCGAGCATCCGCCCGTCGCCGGCGAGCGCCGCGCCCACGCGGCCGGGCGCGACGACCGCGAGCGCGGCCCCGTTCTGCAGGGCGTCGGCGACGAAGTCGTGTCCGTCGGTCTGGTCGCCACGCAGCGCGAAGAAGGCGGCGCCGCTGTGGATGCGGCGCGAGTGGGTGGTGACGTGGCGGATCGTCGCCTCGGCGAGCGTCGCCCCCGCCGGCGGGGACCCGTGCACCACCTGCGCGAACGTCGTGGCCGAGATCGCGTCCATCAGTCCTCGCGCAGGTCGGCGGCCAGCCGG
>DATAWZ010000202.1:0-6921 GCA_036266975.1 Solirubrobacteraceae bacterium | reverse complement strand
ACGACCGGGACGACGAGCTCGGGCACGACGACCGGGACGACGACGCCTGCGGCGCCGCCATCGGCGCCGGTCAGCATCGGGCCGATCACCCTGCCGCTGAAGCTCTGATCAGGCGTCGCCCTCGTCGGCCAGCTCGCCCGGGCGCAGGGCGAAGAAGCCGAGCACGACCGCGGCGAGCAGCGCCACCACCGCGACCGCGTGCGCCCACTGGGCGTCGGCGAAGACGAGCACGCCGGCGCCGGCGAGCGCGCACGCGCCGGCGACGCGGGCGAGCGGCGCCGTGCGGTCGGCTCCGGTGGCGGGCGCGGCCGGCGGCCCGGGCGACGGCGCGCCGGGGTCAAAGCGCCCGCGCAGCGTCAGCCCGAACAGGAGCCCGAGCGAGGGGAACAGGATCACCGCGCCGGCGAGCACGGCGATCACCACGAGCACCAGCGTCTCGTGCGGCGCGGCCGCCCGCGCGACGGTGAGGCCGGGCAGGAGGATCGGGCTCTGGGCGAGCGCCCAGCCGACGACGATCGCCGCGACCGCGAGCGCGGCGATGACGCGCGCGGGCTCGTAGGCGCGGCGCGCGACGAGCGCGAGCGTGGCCACGCCGGCGAGCGCCGAGCAGATCGGCGCAGCGATGTGCCCGTGGTGCACCAGGCCCTCGTAGAGCGGGCGCGCGTCGTGGCGCACGACGAGCAGCCCGCCGATGGCCAGCGCGCCGGCGAGCACCCCGGCGGCGAGCGCGCGGGTCCGGTAGGCCTGCTCGAGATCCTGCTCGCCTCGCCGCCGCGCGTCGCCGGCGAGGAAGACGGCGGCCAGGTAGGCGCCCGTCGCCACCGCGAGCACGCCGCCGTAGATCGGGACCGGGCTCACCCAGCTCGAGAACAGCCGCCCGGCCGCATTGCCGACCGGCACCCGGCGGGCCGCGACGGCGCCCACGAGCGTGCCCAGGAAGAACGGGGCGATCACCGAGGACAGCGCGAAGACGGTCTCGGTCGCGCGCAGCTCGCGGCCCTTGCGCACGCCGGAGTACAGCGCGTAGCTCGCGCCGCGCAGGATGATCCCCATCGCCGCGCCGAACATGGGCAGCGCGAGCGTGGAGGCGATCGACCCGAACACGGTCGGATAGGCGGTCCACAGCACCGTGATCACGAAGATCAGCCAGACGTGGTTGGCCTCCCACACCGGCGCGGTCGCGGTGTGGGCGTGCTCGCGGCGGTGATGCCCGGCCTCGCCCGGGCCGGCGAGCAGCAGCCACATCCCGGCGCCGAAGTCCGCGCCGGCGAGCACCGCGTAGAAGGTCAGGCCGATGAGGACGAAGATGAGCGGGACGTCGTGCAGGGCCATCGGTCAGGCGGCGGCGGGGAGCGGGGAGCGCGCGAGGCGGCGCAGGATGAACACGACCGCGCACGCGACCGCGAGGTAGACGACGACCAGCGCGCCGTAGCCGAACGGGATCCCGTGCGCGCCGGTGACCGCCTGGGAGGTGCGCATCACCCCGTAGACGACCCACGGCTGGCGGCCGACCTCGGTGGTCACCCAGCCGGCGATGAGGGCGACCACCGACAGCGGGCCGGCGGCCGCGACGGCCCGGTAGAACCAGACGTTGCCCGGCAGGCGCCGGGTACGGGCCATCACGACCAGGGTGAGCAGGCCGAGCACGGCGAGCATCGTGCCGATCCCGACCATCGTCTGGAAGGAGAAGCGCACGATGTTGATCGGTGGGCGGTCTGACGGCGGGACGGTGTCCAGGCCGATGACCTTGGCGTTCCAGCTGTGGAAGGAGAGCAGCGAGAGCAGGTGCGGGATCTTGATCCCGTACTTGACCTGGCCTGCGGTGTACCAGCCGAGCACGTGCTCGGGGGCGCCCCTGGTCGTGCGGTACAGGCCCTCGATCGCGGCGAGCTTGATCGGCTGGGTCGTGGCCACGTCGCGCGCGGCCCAGTCGCCGACCACGACCTGCACGGGCGAGGCGAGCGCGGCGATCGCCAGCGGGATGGCCAGCGCGGTGCGCTCGTAGCGGGTCGCCGGCCGCTCGCGCGAACGCAGCCGGCCGACCGCGTAGGCGGCGGCGAGCAGGAAGCCGGTGACGATGTAGCCGGCGATGTACATGTGGATCAGCTCGTGCCACAGGTAGGAGTTGCCGAACAGCGCCCGCAGCGGCCGCACGTCGGTGACCTTTCCGTCGTGCAGGCGAAAGCCGCCGGGGTGATTCATCCAGGCGTCGACGGCGATCACGAACAGCGAGCCGGTGAAGCCGGCGATCACGATCGGGATGCCGGTGAGCAGGTGGGTGCGCGGCTTCAGGCGATCCCAGCCGTAGACGTAGATGCCGATGAAGATCGCCTCCAGGAAGAAGGAGAAGCCCTCCAGCGCGAACCCCAGCCCGAAGACGCTGCCGAACGCGGCCGTGAACCCGGGCCACAGCAAGCCCATCTCGAAGCTCAGCAGCGTGCCGGTGATCACGCCGACGGCGAACAGGGCGGCCATCACCCGCGACCAGCGCCGCGCGAGGGTGCGGTAGAGCGGATCGCCGGTGCGCAGGGCGCGCCACTCGACAAACATGATGATCGCCGGGAAGGCGATCCCGAAGCACACCAGCGGGATGTGCACGGCAAAGGACAGGGCCTGCATCTGCCGCGCCTCCAGCAGATAGGCCTGGTGCACCGGGGCGAGCATCGGCGCCGCCGTCGCCACGGGCGCATGATGTCACGGCGGGCGGGCCGGCGGCGATTGCCACGGTGGCGCCGACCAGCTCGTGCGGGCGCGTGCGTCGCGTATGGTCAGCGAACCCCGTGCTCGTCGCAGAGCCCCATCTACCGAGGGGCCCCGGTCCGCCGCGGGCATTCGGGCCCGAGCACGAACCCGGGCAATCACCGACCAGCGGAGTGCCCTGCTGAGCGACCGGCTGGTGGATCACCGGATCGATCCGCAGCGGATATCTCGCGCCCGCGTCCGCCACCGGGATCACCAGCCGACCGGCTCTCACCCACACACGCGCCGGCAACCCGTGGCCGCGCGCATCGGTCGCCACCAAACCCGAGTAGCTGACGGACCAGCTGAGCGCGGGGTCTGCGCAGGCTACGCCGGGTGGGCCTTGGCCCAGGCGACGATCTTCTTGGAGC
The DNA here is from genome assembly GCA_036266975.1 of Solirubrobacteraceae bacterium. GTDB lineage: Bacteria > Actinomycetota > Thermoleophilia > Solirubrobacterales > Solirubrobacteraceae > DATAWZ01. The sequence goes on along the minus strand of DATAWZ010000202.1, from coordinate 3,811 downwards.
CGTCGATGACCTCGCCGTCGTCCAGGACGAGGGTGGGGACCCAGGTGTTGCCGGTGAGACGCTTGACCTCACGCCGGCCCGGCGTGAGCGCGGGCAGCGCACCCAGGCCGTAGGCCCGCGTGACCTGCGGCTTGTAGCCCGCGTCGCGCAGCGCGTGGTAGGCGGCGCCGCAGGGGTGCCCTCCGGGCCGAGGCGCCGGCCGCCAGGTGCCGTAGCAGACGTAGAGCTTCACGGCGCGGATCCTCCCAGACGGCGCTGCATGACAGCAAGGGCATCGGCGCTGCTGTCGATCAGCACGAACCGCCGGCCGAGCGGCCCGGCGACCGCGCCGAGCGTGCCCGAGCCGGCGAAGAAGTCCAGGCACCAGCCGCCGGGCCGGCTCGAGGCGATGACGATCCGCCGCAGCACGCCCTCGGGCTTCTGGGTCGGGTAGCCGGTCTTCTCGGCGCCGCTGGTGGGGACGATCGTGTGCCACCAGGTGTCGGTGGGCAGCTTGCCCCGCGCCACCTTCTCGGCGGTCACCAGCCCCGGCGCCATGTAGGGCTCGCGATCGACCGCGTCGGCGTCGAACCAGTAGGCGCGCGGGTCGCGCACATAGACGAGGATCGTGTCGTGCTTGGCCGGCCAGCGGCGCTTGGAACGGCCGCCGAAGTCGTAGGCCCAGACGATCTCGTTCAGAAAGCAGTCGCGACCGAAGACGCGGTCGAGCTCGACCTTGACGTAGTGGGACTCGCGCGGGTCCAGGTGCACGTAGAGGGTGCCGTGCTCGGCCAGCAGCTCGCGCGCGCGGGCCAGCAGCGGGACCAGGAAGCCGACGTAGTCCTCGTAGCGATCCTCGTAGTGCAGCGAGCCCGTGACCTGCTCGCGGTAGCGGCGCCCGCCAAAGCCGGTGCGAGTCCCCCCGTGCTCATCGCGCGCGACGGCGAGCGTCTGGCGCACGCGGCGCCGACCGGTGTTGAACGGCGGGTCGACGTAGATCAGGTCGAACGTGCCGCCGGGCAGGCGCCCCAGGGCCTCGGCGGCGTCGGCGCGCACGAGCAGATCGTCGCTGAGCTCGAGCCCTCCGCGGGCGGGCAGCGGGTCGAGCACGCGCATCGCCGGCGACCGTAGCGGAGCGCGCGGCGGCCGCGCATGGCACCCTGCCCAGCGGTGCCCCGCCGCCTGCTCCCCGTGCCGCTGCTGGCGGTGATCGTCCTTGCCGCGAGCGTGCTCGCCGGCTGCGGCTCGGGCGACCCGGCGCCCTTCGGGCCGGTGCGGACGGGGTCGATCCGGGCGACTGGAGCGAGCGATCCGCTGGCCTACACGGCGGCGGCCGCCGGCGAGTTCCAGGCCCGCGCGGCCGCCGGGCTCTCCAACGTGCTCTACCAGATGAGCCCGGGCGGCCTGGAGGCGAGCATCCAGCGGACCGAGGCCTACCGACCGCTGATCCAGCGCACCGTGGCCCGCACCGGCTGCCCGATCGACGCCGACACGCTCGAGGCGCTCGTGCTGCTCGAGAGCGCCGGGCGGCCGGAGATCATCGCCGGCAACTCGGTCGCCGACGCCGCCGGCCTGACCCAGATCGTCGCGAGCACCGGGCAGACGCTGCTGGGGATGCACATCAACCTCGCCGCCAGCGAGCGGATCACCGCGCAGCTGGGCAGCGTGACCAGCGCCGCGGCCGCGGCGCGCCTGGTCGCCCAGCGGGCGAAGGTGGACCCGCGCTTCGATCCCGCCGACGCGCTGGCGGCGACCTGCCACTACCTCAAGACCGCCCTGGCGACCCTCGGCCGGCCCGATCTGGCACTCGAGAGCTACCACATGGGAATCGGCAACCTCCAGCGGGTGCTCACCGACTACGGGCACGGCCCGGTGCCCTACGTCCAGCTCTACTTCGCGACCTCGCCGGCGCAGTACTCGACCGCCTGGAACCTGCTCTATTCCTTCCAGGACGACTCCTCGACCTACCTGTGGCGGGTGTACGCCGCGCGGGCGGCGATCGAGCTCTACCGCCGCTCGCCCAAGGCGCTCGCCGCCGAGCAGTCGCTGCAGGTCGCCTCGGCGAGCTCGGAGGTCGCGCTGCACCCGCCGAGCCACACCGACTACTTCGGCTCGCCCAGCGACCTGGCCCACGCCGAGGGCAGCGGCGAGATCGTGGGGCTGCCGGCGGCGGCCCTGGCCCGGGACGGGATCGCGGTCTCTGCGGAGATGGGCGCCGAGGCGCGCCAGCTCCACCAGCCCGTCGCGCGCTACCGGGGCCTGCAGCCCGGCGCGCTGGCGCTGCTCGGCTACCTGGGGGCGGAGGTCAGGCAGATCTCCGGCGCCTCCCCGCTCGAGCTGATCGAGACCGCGAGCGACGGGCAGGCCGAGCGGCTGCTCGGCGGCGCCAGCCAGGACCTGGAGACGACCGGCTGGGCCTTCGACATCGCCCGCAGCTACCGCTCGCCGGCGCAGGCGCTCGCCTTCCAGTACGAGCTCGACCGGCTGAGCGCGCTCGATCTGATCGCCTGGGTGCGGCTCCCCAACGAGATCCACGTCACGGTCGCCTCCGACGCCGCCGCGGCGATCGGGCACGGCATCGGCGCGGTCGCCGTCCCCACGCCGGGGACGAGTTACTAGCCCGACCAGGGGAACTTCGGACTAGTGGCACGGCGGCCGCGCGGAATGGGCGTTCCTGTGGGGGGTGTGGTTGGTGAGTTGCGCATAGCGCAAGTTACGAACCACACCCTCCCGTCAAGCGACCACCGGCTGGTTGAGGCCCTCGCTCGCCCCCGCGCGCGCCGTGCCTGGGCGATCGCCCGCGAGACGCCGGTCCCAAGCCCCGCGCGACCGGCCGAATGCGTCCCGCCGCGCAGAGCACCCTGCAGGGCCGCCTCGTGCACCCGCCGGCACCCGCCCTCGAGGGTCCCGTCCCGTGCGGCGAGCGAGCGCGGCGCCCGCAAGAGCGCACAGGTCGCTCAGCGCAACCGCGAGCGTGCAGGCCGCGCCACCGAGGATGGCCGCGGTCTACCGCGGGCCGGTCGAGCTGCCGGTCCTGCGCGCTTATGGGCCGGGCGAGGCGGGGAGGGGAGCGCTCGGAGCATCCGACCCTATGCTCCGGGACATGACGATTCAGCGGATGGACAACGTTCTCATCGTGGTCGACGACCTCGAGGCCGCCAAAGCGTTCTTCGCCGAGCTCGGGATGGAGCTGGAAGGCGAGACGCCGGTCGAGGGGCCTTGGGTGGACCGCGTCGTCGGGCTCAACGACGTCCGCGCCGAGATCGCCATGATGCGGACCCCGGACGGCCACGGCCGGGTTGAGCTGACGAAGTTCCACGCGCCGCCGGCGGTCAGAGCCGAGCCGGAGAACGCGCCGTCGAACACGCTGGGCATACGCCGCATCATGTTCGCGGTCGACGACATCGACGACGTCGTTGCGCGCCTGCGCAGCCACGGTGCCGAACTCGTCGGCGAGATCGCGCAGTACCAGGACAGCTACCGGCTCTGCTTCCTGCGTGGCCCCGAGGGCATCGTCATCGGACTGGCCGAGCAGCTCAACTGAAACCCATGGGTGCGCGGCCGGGGGCCACGGATCGCCTGCGACCACTGACCCGAACCCCACCCGGGTTCGGGATCGATCATCTAGCTGACGGTCAGCGTGCCCTGCATGCCGGCCGCCGCGTGGCCGGGAACGGTGCACAGGAACTGGTAGGTGCCCGCCTTGAGCGTGACCGTGAACGACTTGGTGCCGTGATCGAAGGTCGGCGTGGCGGCGATGACCTTGCCCGCCTGCTCGATCGTGAAGTTGTGCGCGAGCGGCGAGTCGTTGGTGAAGTCGAAGGTATCGCTC
>DATAWZ010000201.1:0-40458 GCA_036266975.1 Solirubrobacteraceae bacterium | reverse complement strand
TCCTGGCCATGCTCGATTTTCGCTCGCGAATCGACGACCGGATTTACTGGAGGCACCACTAGCGACGCCTGGCTTACTTCTCGAGGTTGCGGACCGCGTCGATGCGCGTGACACGACCGTCGCCGACCACGAAGGAGAGCGCGGCGCGATCGCCCTCGCCGGCGGGGAGCAGCAGCCCGAGCCGTCCGTTGAGCTCGATCTCGGTCGCCTCGTGCAGCACGGACTTGCGACCGAGGGCCACCCACGCGCGCGCGACCCGCCCGCCCGCCGCCATCCGAGGTCCAGACGACGTCCGGGTCGAGCACCGCGACCAGGCCCTCGAGGCTGCCCTCGGCGAGGGCCTGCGCGAACGCTCGCACCGAGCGATCGTGCTCGTCGGGCGAGGTCGCGAAACGTGGGCTCTCGCCCTTGACGTGGCGCCGCGCGTGAGGCGAGCTGGCGCACCGCCTCGGGCGTGCGGCCGACGATGTCGGCGACCTCGCCGAACGGCATCTCGAAGATGCCGTGCCGCACGAACGCGGTGCGTTCCGCGGGCGAGAGCTGCTCGAGCACGGTCAGCAACGCATAGCTGACCGACTCGTCGAGCGTGACGCGGTCGGCGGGGTCCTCGGAGATCAGCGGCTCCGGCAGCCACGGGCCGACGTAGGTCTCGCGGCCTACGCGAGCGGAGCGCAGGCGATCGAGGGCGAGCCGGGCGACGACCGTGGTCCGCCAGCCGTCGAGGCTCTCGATCGCGTTCGCGTCCGAGCGCTCCAGCCGCAGCCACGCGTCCGGCACGACGTCCTCGGCGTCGGCCAGGTCGCCGAGCTCGCCGTAGGCGAGTCGCAGCAGCCGCGGGCGTGCCTGCGCGAAGCGCTCGGCGCAGGTCACGCCGAGATCCGGCTCCAGCCCTCGGTGCCTGCGCGCATGCTCGGCGCCCAGCGGCTCGCCTCGCGCAGCCGGACGGCTCGAGACGCGCTGCGAGCGCGCGCGGCCCGTCCGGCGGCGCCCGCGGGCGCAAGGCCTGCACTCCGATGGCGGCGGCCCGCGCCACGTCGATCTCCCCGTTCGTCGGCGGATCGCTGTCTCGTTGTAGGTGCCGGCGGGCGCACTCAGCGCCGGCGCGATTGCTGCCGCCGCGTCATCGCGGTCGCAGCGTCGGCCGGTACGCGCCAGGCGGGCCCGCGGCGATCGAGGCTCCGGACCCCTGTCGGTCCGATGACGGCCCGAAGCGCAGCACGACGGTGTCGCGGTCGAAGCGCTCGCCCGCGTTGTGCTCGGTGGTCAGCGCGGTCGTCGTCACGCCCCCCGGCGACCGGCACAGCCTCATCGCGCCACTCCTCGACGCCCTCGTCGTACACGAAGGCGATCGGCTCCTGCACCAGCCGCTGCACGGCGGCGGCCCGGGCGGCGACCGCGATCGCCGCCGGCGCTTCGCGGCGCACGCGGTCGTTCTCCTCCAGGCGGATGGATCGGCATACGATCGGCCGGCGGGATGTGGGTCAGCAGGTTCAGGACCGTGTCGGCTCCGTCGAACGCGCGACGCAGCGACGCCACCTCGAACACGTCGGCCGCGACGGCGCCCGGCCCCGAGGCTCTCGAGCCGCTCGCGGCCGCTCGCCGAGCGCGTGACCCCGGTGACGCGATGGCCCGCGGCGAGCAACTCATGGACCGCACGCCGCCCGATCGCGCCGGTGGATCCGGTGATGATGGTGTCGTTCATGTCCAACCGACGACGTACCCGGCCGGATCGTGACATTCGCTCGCCTCACCGGCGTCTGCGGCGCGGGTCAGGCCGCGGTCGGGTAGGCGAACGTGCTCACGAACCGGGTCAGGCACGACTGCGGACCGTCGAGTCGCAGATCGCCGGCGGCCATCGCCGCCTTGGGATCGGCAGCGCCGGAGAGCATCTGCGCGAGCGTGCGGGCGCTGGTGGAGATCGTGCACCGGGGGTTGGGCGCCGGCCCACGCGTGGTCTGGAGCTGCCCGTTCTCGATGGTCACGGTGAACGACTCACCGTCGAGCTCGAGCTGGTAGTCGTCCTCGGCGTGAGCGGCGCGGTCGTGGTGGAGGCTGGCTCGCAGCGATAGGACGAGTGCGGCGGGGCTGATGTCCTCGTCGGCCGCCGGGGCGCCGAGCCGGTCGAGTCCGATCTGCGCGAGCGCGAGCACGAGGTGTGCGAGCCGCCAGCCCGAGTCGGTGAGCTCATAGACGGTCGCGGGCGCCGGGCGCGGAAGCTCCCGCCGCTGGACGTAGCCGGCGTCTTCGAGCGTTCGCAAGCGGGCGGTCAAGAGGTCGGTGGCGATTCCGGGGAGCGCGTCGCGCAGGTCCGTGTAGCGCTGGGGACCCATCAGCAGGCTGCGCACCACCAGCAACGTCCATCGCTCGCCCAGGACGTCGAGCGAGCGGGCGACGGGACAGTACTGCGCGTACCGCTTGGATGGCATAGACCAGGATCTTACCACTGGTGGACCTTTTCTACTGGCGCTCAGATAATAAATAGGTGAAGAAACTTGGAAATCTTGGTACACTGCCGCCGGCAACGCAACGAACGGGAGGCTTCTGATGGGAAACGAACCGCCGCACCGCACGAGTCGCAAGCCGCTGATCCTGATCTCGCTGCTGTTGGCGGCGTTCGTCATCAACCTCGACACCACGATCGTCAACGTCGCGCTGCCGACGCTCGTACGCGAGTTGCGTGCGTCCAACTCGCAGCTGCAGTGGATCGTGGACGCCTTCAGCCTGCTGTTCGCCGGCGTGGTGCTGGCCGCGGGCAGCCTGTCCGACCGGTTCGGGCGCAAGGGGATGCTGCTTGCCGGGCTGTCGGTCTTCGGGCTCGCGAGCGTGGCCGGCGGGCTGACCGACAGTCCCGGCGAGCTGATCGCCGCGCGCGCGGCGATGGGCGTCGGCGCGGCGATGGTGTTCCCGTCAACCCTGTCGCTGCTGACGAATGTGTTCACCGAGCGGCGCGAGCGTGCGCTGGCGATCGGCTTGTGGGGAGCGATCACCGGCGCGGCGATCGCGCTGGGGCCGATCGTCGGCGGCTGGCTGATCGAGCTCTCGGACTGGCGCAGCATCTTCTTCGCAATGGCGCCGATCGCCGCGATCGCCGCCGGCCTCGTCGCCGGCTACGTCCCGACCTCGCGCGACTCGCACGCGCCGCGGATCGATCGCGCCGGGTTCGTGCTGTCCACCGCGGCGATCGCGCTGCTCGTCTACACGATCATCGAAGCCCCGAGCCGCGGGTGGGGCAGTTCGCGGACGCTCGGCAGCTTTGCGCTGGCGGCCGTCCTGGCCACTGCCTTCGCCGGCTTGGAGTGGCGCGCGCGGGAGCCGATGCTCGACCTGAGCCTGTTCGGAAACCTGCGCTTCACCGCGGCGAGCGCGTCGGTCGCGATCTCGTTCTTCGCGCTGTCCGGGTTCATCTTCCTGGTCACCCAGTACTTCCAATTCCTCAAGGGCTACGGACCACTGTCGACCGGCGTGCGCCTGCTCCCGGTCGCGTCGTCGGTGGCGATCTCGTCGATCCTCGGCGCCAAGCTGGCGGTGCGAGTCGGCACGAAGCTGGTCGTCGCGTCCGGTCTGCTGGCGATGGCCGCGTTCTACGTGTGGGCCACGACGGAACAGGCCGCCACCGGCTACGGGACGATCGCCGCGCAGATGGTCGTGCTCGGGACGGGGATGGGCCTTACGAGCGCGCCGGCCACCGAGGCGATCATGGGCGTGATCCCGACGGCCAAGGCGGGAGTCGGGTCGGCGGTCAACGACGCCACCCGGTTGCTGGGGGGCACGCTCGGCGTGGCCGTGGTCGGGAGCGTCTACGCGTCCCTCTACACCAGCCGCCTCACGCGCGCGCTGCCCGAGGGGCTCCCCGCCCGCTTCGCCCAGACGGCGCACGAATCGGTCGGGGCGGCGCTGACGACCGCCAACAAGCTGGCCGGCGCCGGGCATCCGGCGCTCGCCGCGGCGCTCCACAATGCCGCCAGCCGGGCCTTCTTGGACGGCTTCCACGCCGCCAACTACCTGGTCGGCGGCGTCGCCGCCGCCGGCGCCGTGATGGCCCTCACGCTGCTTCCCGCCCACCCGACGCTGAGCACACGCAACGCACGAGTGACCGCGGCGCTTGGCCCGTCGGCCACGCCCGCAGCCGGCAGCTGACCAAGGAGAGCACCATGACCCCGCAACCCGAACCAACCGCGACCGCCGAGCGTCACTACACGACCGGGCTCACGCGCGAGAGCATCGACCGCGCGCTCAGGGAGGCCGGGAAGGACCCCCAGCAACTCTCACCGGTGGATCTCGCGCCGCTCGAGGACTTCCACTCGCTCGGCCGGCTCGCGACGTTGGAGCTCATCCACCTCGCGGAGGTGGGCGCCCAGGACCGCGTGCTCGATGCCGGCACGGGGATCGGCGGAGCCGCCCGCCTGCTCGCCGCCGAGGTCGGCTGCCGCGTGATCGGCGTCGACCTGACGGCCGAGTACTGCGAAACCGCCGAGTGGCTCAACGCCGCCGTCGGCCTGGGCTCGGGCATCGAGATCCGCCGCGCCGACGTCACCGAGCTCCCCTTCGCCGACGGCGCGTTCGACGTCGTCATCAGCCAGCACGTCCAGATGAACGTGGCCGACAAGTCGCGCCTGTATGCCGAGGCGCGGCGGGTCCTCGACCCGGGCGGCCGCCTCGCCCTGTGGGACGTCACGGCGGGGCCCGTGGAGCCGATTCGGTTCCCCGTCCCGTGGGCGACCGATCCTGCGGACAGCCACCTGATCACGCCCGCCGCCCTGCGCGAGGTGACCACCCGGGCGGGCTTTGAGGTCACCGCCTGGAACGACCTCACCGGCACCGCCGCCGAAGCCATGCGCGCGTTCTTCGACGCGCCGGCCAATCCGCTCGGGCTGCACGTCTTCGTCCCGGACTTCGCCACCAAGGCGGCAAACCTCATCGCCAACGCCGAGCAGGACCGCGTCCGCCTGATTCAAGCCGTCCTCATCGCGAAGTGAGGTGGTATCCATGACTATCATCAGCCCGGATGCCGAAGCGCGAGACAGCTCCGCGCCCGGTGAAGACCTCGGTGCTCGTCGCCCATCGGCTCGCCCGCCGCGCAGCCGAGTTGCAGCCTGGTGACTCGCTTCCCGCCGAGCGGGCGCTGCTCCGGGAGCTGGGGGTCGGACGCAGCACGCTGCGCGAGGCGTTGCGGATGCTCGAGCTGCAGGGCGTGCTGACGATCAAGGCGGGCCCCGGGGGCGGTCCGATCGTCGCCCAGCCCGACCACGGCCCGCTCGCCGACACGCTGTCGGTCGCGCTCCAGGCGACCGACTCGACCGTCGGCGAGCTGATCAAGGCGCGCAGCTTCCTGGAGGCCGCGCTCGCGCGCCTGGCCGCGACCGCGGCCGACGAGGAGGACCTCTCTCTGCTGCGCGCCTCGGTGCAGGACCTGCGCGGCTTCCTGGGCGACGAGGAGCGCTTCCTGGAGGAGAACCTGCGCTTCCACGCGGCCTGCGCGGCCGCGGCCCACAATCACATCCTTGCGCTCTTTCACGCCTCGCTGGAGCAGATCAGCGACGGGCACGTGATGGGCGTGACCTACGGTCCGCGCGACCGGAAGACGATCGTGCGCGCCCACGAGCGGATCCTCGAGGGGATCGCCGCGCGCGATCCCGACCGCGCCGCGTCGGCGATGGGCGCCCACATGGACGCCTTCCAGGCCCACGTCGCGCTGCGTTACCCGGGCCTGCTCGAGCGGCCGATCCGCTGGAACCTGGCCCCGCGATGATCTTCTGGGTCCTCGTGTTCGGCGCCGGCGCGGGCTACGGGTGGTCGGCCCACGGCCGGCCCGCGCCGTGGCTGCTCCTCGCCGGCGTGATCCTGCTCGCCCTCGGGCTGGCGCTCGTCACCGCCGGGTTCGCCGCCGCGCATCAGGCCAATGACGGCTTCGGCGACCCGTCCTGCGCCGAGTACGCGTACGTGCCCGGCGGCGTGCTCACCGGGCTCGCGGTGGCCGTCGGCGTCGGCGGCGGGGCACGGCGGGTGCTCGGCCGCCGACCGCCGCCGGCGTCACACGTCGAAGACGACCGGCAGCGACTTCACGCCCCACGTCTCGCCGGTGTGCCAGACCGGCGGCGCGGTCTCGCTCAGGCGGTAGTCGGGCATGCGCCGTAGGAACTCCTCGAGCAGGATCTTGACCTCGCCACGGGCGATGTGCAGGCCCAGGCAGCGGTGGATGCCGCTCCCGAAGCCGACGTGCCGGTTGGGTCGGCGGTCGACGACGAACTCGTCCGGGTCGGGGAACTCTTCGGGGTCGCGGTTCGCCGCGGGCCAGAGCAGATGGATCCGCGCGCCCTCGGCCAACGGGGTGCCCTCCAGGACGCAGTCCTCGGTCACCGTGCGCGCGAGCCCGGCGACCGGCGAGATGTAGCGGATCACCTCGTCGACGGCGACCTCGAGCGCGACCGGGTCGTCGACCCGCTCGCGGATCGCCTCGCGGATCTCCGGGCGCAGCCCGAACAGGTTGAACATCCGGCTGATCGCGCTCGCGGTCGTGTCGAAGCCGGCGTTCACCAGCAGCAGGCAGAACCCGAAGATCTGCTCGTCGGTGAGCTGCTGACCGTCGACCTCGGCCTGGTCGAGGTCGCTGATCAGATCGTCGCCGTAGCCGTGCTCGCGCAGCGAGGCGAGCAGGCCCGCGAAGTAGCCGGCCATCTCCATTCCCGCGCCGCCGCGGGCCTGGATCTTGGCCTCCTCGGAGAGGGTCGGGTCGGGCTGCAGCAGGATCATCGACAGGCGGAAGAGCTCTTCCCAGTCCTTGGAGGGCACGCCGAGGAGCAGCGAGAAGAGCACGCGCATCGGCAGCGGCACGGCGAGCTCCTCGGCGAGGTCGACCTCGCGCCGGCCGGCGAGGCCGTCGAGCAGCTCCACGACGATCGCGCGGATCGGCTCCTCCATCGCCGCGACGGCCTTGGGGCTGAACTTGCCGTGCACGAGCGAGCGGTACTTGGCGTGCAGCGGCGGGTCGACCTCGATCGGGACCATCGGCACGGGGTTGCCGAACGGCGGGATCGTCACCGGGAAGGAGGAGAAGCGCTCGGGCGCGTGGGCCGCCTCGTAGAGCCCCTTGTAGGTGGAGACCGCGAAGCAGCCGCCGAACTGGTCGCTCTGCGAGACCGGGCAGGTCTGCTGCATGCGGTGGTAGAGGGCGACGCGGTGGCGCTGCACCTCCGGGTCGTGCAGGCTGAAGTGCGAGATCAGCTCGTCGAGCTTGGCGGCCTCGGCGTCGCCCGGCCGCTCATCGTCGAGCAGCTCCACGTGGTGTGACTGGTCGAACATCTTCTCTCTCCTCGCTTGCCCTCACCGCGCCCGGCGCTCCACGCCGAGCACGCGGCCCATGGACCCCCTGCGGCGAGTGGCAGCGAGACGGCATCCCGTGCCGTCTTCGAGTCGGGCGCCTGCTCCCCAAGCCCAACCGCCACTATGATCATAATAGTACCGGATGCCGCCGACCCTCCGCACCCTGCATCCGCCGGAGCGCCGGAGACACTTCGGCGAGCTGGGGCTGTGGGGAGAGCGCACGATCGCCGAGCTCGTCGCCGCGCAGGCCGAGCGTCGGCCCGATCATCTCGCGGTCGCCGACGCGCATGTGCGCCTGCGCTACGGCGAGTTGTGGGAATCCACGGGGCGGCTCGCCGCGCTGCTGCGCGATCGGGGCGTCGCCCCCGGCGACCCCGTCGCCGCACAGCTGCCGAGCTGCGCGCTGCTGCCGCTCGTGCACCTGGCCTGCAACCGCCTGGGCGCGCTATTCGTCCCCATGAGCACCAGCTGGCGCGAGCGCGAGGTGGGCGGCCTGCTCGCCGCCGTGGAGGCGCGCGTGCTGATCGCGGCCGCCGCCGACGGCGACTTCGACCTGGCCGCGATGCACGCGGCGCTCGGCGTGCGCGACCCGCTGTACGTGCGGCAGCCAGGCGGGCTGGAGGAGGCGATCGCCGCGCAGGCGCCGATCGTCGACGTGCGCCCGGGCGCCGACGAGCCTGCCCACGTGATGGTCTCCTCGGGGACGACCGGCGTGCCCAAGGCGTCGGTGTGGAGCAGCAACGATGTGATCGCGATGCTCGCGCACTACACGCGCGAGGCGCTCGAGATCGACGAGCGCGACGTCGCCGGCGGCCTCGCGCCGGCCAACCTGGGCTCGACCGGGTACGTCTTCCCGGTCCTCACCCCGCTGCTGCTCGGCGCGAGCTCGGTGCTGCTCGAGCGCTGGTCGCCGGCCGCGGCGCTCGAGCTGCTCGCCCGCGAGCGCTGCACCTACGCCACCGCGGTGCCCACCCAGATGGTGATGCTGCTCGACGAGCCGCTGCACGAGCACGACCTGGGCGCGCTCACGCGCTTCAACAACGCCGGCGCGCCGCTCTCGCCCGACGTCGCCCAGCGGGTCGAGGAGCGCATCGGCTGCCGGGTGCAGACGATCTACGGCGCCACCGACGGGGGCGTGCCGGTGATGACGAGCATCGCCGACCCCGACGGCCCGCGGCGCTCGAGCGTCGGGCGGGTGTGCCGCGGCCAGGAGCTGGCGCTGCGCGGCGCCGCCGCCCCCGGTGAGCCCGGCGAGGTGTGCTGGCGCGGCCCGACCAAGTCGTTCGGCTACCTCGGCCAGCCCGACTATGACGAGGCGGCGTTCGACGCCGAGGGCTGGTTTCGCTCCGGCGACCTGGGCGTCCTCGACGGGCAGGGCTACCTGCGGATCGTCGGGCGCAGCAAGGACATGATCCTGCGCGGCGGGACCAACATCTTCCCGGCCGAGACCGAGGCGCTGCTCGCCGAGCACCCGGCGGTCCGCGCCGCCGCGGTCGTCGGCGTCCCCGACGCGCGTCTGGGCGAGCTCGTCTGCGCGGTGATCGCCGGCGAGCGGGACCCCCCAGGCCTGGCCGCGCTGTGCGCGTTCCTGGCCGAGCGCGGGCTGGCCCGGTTCAAGCATCCCGAGCGGCTGCTCGTCGTCGCGGAGCTCCCGCTCAACGCCGGGGGTAAGCTCGACCGCGCCGCGGTGCGCGAGCTCGCCCTCGTCGCCCCATCCACCCCGACAGGAGCAGGAGCCGCCCATGGATAGCGCCCCCGCCACGAGCGAGTACACCGACATCCTCTACGACGTCAGCGACCAGGTGGCCACGGTCACGATCAACCGCCCCGACCGGCTCAACGCGTTCACGCCGCACACGATCAAGGAGATGACCGCGGCGATCCACGCCGCCGGACGCGACCGCACGGTCGGCGTCATCGTCATCACCGGCGCCGGCGAGCGCGCGTTCTCGGCGGGCGGCGACGTCCAGGTCGAGAACGAGCTCACGTTCATGGGCGACGACGATCCCGGGGCCGCCTTCGACGCGATCATGAAGGACCTCTACCAGGAGATCCGCGACTGCCTGAAGCCGGTGATCGCGCGCGTCGACGGCTACGCGATCGGCGGCGGGCACCACATGCACTACCTGTGCGACTTCACGATCGCCTCCGACCGCTCGATCTTCGGGCAGAACGGCCCGCGCGTGGCGAGCCCGGCCGAGGGCTGGATGGTCGCGCAGCTGTGGACCGTGGTGGGGATGAAGCGCGCCAAGGAGATCTGGCTGCTGTGTCGGAAGTACAGCGCGCAGCAGGCGCTCGACTGGGGGCTGGTCAACGCGGTCGTCCCGCCCGAGGAGCTCGACGCCGAGGTGCGCAGGTGGTGCGATGAGCTGCTCGCGTTGAGCCCGACCGTGCTGAAGATCCTCAAGCGCTCGTTCGATGACTCGCTCGCCTCGATGCGCGAGCAGCTCGACCGCCAGCGGATCCTCTCCTACGTGAACCCGAACTTCTTCGAGAGCGGAGAGCAGGACGAGGGTGCGGGCGCGTTCATGGAGAAGCGCAGGCCCGACTTCTCGCGGTTCCGGTGATGGGCGTCGAGATCGACATGAGCGGCAAGGCCGCCCTGGTCACGGGGGGCGGCAGCGGCATCGGCCGCGAGACCTGCCTGCTGCTCGCGCGGGCCGGCGCCCAGGTCACCGCCGCCGACCTGAACCCGACCGCGGCCGCCGAGACCGTCTCGCTGATCGAGCAGCAGGGTGGCCAGGCCCATGCCGTCGAGGTCGACGTCCAGCGCCCCGACCAGGCGAGCGCCGCGGTCGCCTCGGCCATCGAGCGCTTCGGCAAGCTCGACGTGCTCGTCAACAACGCGGCGTGCTGGACGATCAAGCTGTTCCGCAATCAGACCCACGAGGACATCCTGCGCGACGTCGGCGTGACGCTGATCGGGACGATGACGATGACCTCGGCCGCCTACGAGCCGATGCGCGAGCAGCGCTCGGGGGTCGTCGTGAACCTGATCTCCGACAGCGGCCGCGTCGGCGAGCCCTTCCTCGTCCCCTACGGTGCCGCCAAGGCGGGCGTCGTGGGCTTCACCAAGGGCTTCGCCAAGGAGGCCGGACGCTACGGCATCCGCTGCAACGCGGTCTCGCCGGGGACGACGATCACGCCGGGGTCGGCGGGCATGATCGAGGAGTGGGGCGGGGAAGAGAAGCTGCTGGGGTCCTATCCCCTCAAGCGGCTCGGTCAGCCGATCGACCAGGCGAACGCGATCCTGTTCCTGGCGAGCGATCTGACCAGCTGGGTCACCGGGCAGGTGCTATCGGTGAGTGGCGGCTACAGCATGGTCGACTGACCAGAAACGGCAACGCGAGGAGACGAGGAGCTCATGGAAGTCGGACTGCAGATGATCTTCCAGAACACCCACGACGGCCTGTCCGACGCGGAGATGTTCCGCCGGGAGACCGAGGTGGCGATCCGGGCCGAGCCGGCCGGGCTCGACTTCGTGCTCGCCCCCGAGCACCACTTCGACCCCAACTACTCGATGGTGCCCGACAACATGCAGTGGCTCACCCACCTGGGTGCGCGCACGAGCCGGATCAAGGTCGGCACGGGCGCGATCATCCTGCCCTGGTGGCCGAACCCCACGCGCGTGGCCGAGAAGGTCTCCATGCTCGACATCCTCACCAACGGGCGGCTGATGGTCGGGTTCGGACGCGGCCTGGCGCGCAAGGAGTACGAGGCGTTCGGCATCGACATGAACCAGTCGCGCGAGCGCTTCGACACCGCCGCCGAGCTGATCATGGAGATGCTCGAGACCGGTGTGGCCGAGTACGACACCAAGTACTTCAAGCAGTCGCGGACCGAGATCCACCCGCGGCCCGAGCCCGGGCTCGCCAGCCGCGAGTTCTTCTCGGTGGCGATGACGCCCGACTCGGCCGAGGCGGCGGCGCGCATCGGCGCGACGATGATGACCTTCGTGCAGCTGCCCTTCGAGCAGCACGCCGAGGCCGCGAGCGCGTGGCGGGCCCGCTTCACCGAACTGCACCCCGACCGGACCCCGGGCGCGCCGGTGTTCACCGACTTCACCTACTGCCACGAGGATCCCGAGGTGGCCGAGAAGGTGGCGCGTGAGTACCTGGCCAAGTACTACCTGACCGTCATCAAGCACTACGACTTCGACGGCTCGCACTGGGGCGAGACCCAGGGCTACCAGGCCTACCAGGCCGGCGCCGACATGATCAAGGAGGTCGGCCTCCAGGCCGCGGTCGAGGGCTTCATCCAGTCGCAGTGCTGGGGCACTCCCGAGCAGATGGTCGAGAAGATCAAAAGGCGCATCGAGGTCTACGGCCACGAGATCCGCGCCGCGCTCGCGGTCTCCTACGCCGGCATGCCGTTCGACACGGTGCAGGCCAGCCTGGACCTGATCGGCGAGAAGGTCGTGCCGGTCCTGCACGAGCTGCGCGTTCCGGCCGCGGTGTGATCAGCAACACGTGGGTCAAGGCGCCCAGCGGCGAGCTCGAGCGACGGGAGCTCGAGCTCGCCGACCCGCGCGACCACGAGGTCCTGCTCGCGGTGCGCCTGGCCACGGTGTGTGGCTCGGACATCCACTTCCTGGAGGACTTCCCGCTGCAGCGGGGCACCGACTACCAGGCGATGGGCCACGAGGCCGTCGGCGTGGTCGCGGCGGCCGGCTCGGGCGTGCGCGGCGTCAAGGAGGGCGACCGCGCGATCGCCTCCTGCCTGTACGGCTGCGGCGCGTGCCGTAACTGCCAGCGCGGCCAGGTTGGGATCTGCGAGCGCTACGGCCGGCTGCCGGGGATGAGCAACATCCTCGCCGGCTGCCAGGGCGAGGCGTTCCTGGTCCCGCACGCCGATGTCAACGTCGTGCGCGTCCCCGACGAGCTCTCCGACGAGGCGGCGATCCTCGCGACCGACATCATGTCCACCGGCTTTGCCGCGGTCGAGCGCGGCGGGCTGCGGGCGGGCGACACGGTGGCGGTCTTCGCCCAGGGCCCGGTCGGGCTGTGCGCGACCGCCGGCGCACGCGCGCTCGGCGCCGGTCTGATCATCGCCGTCGAGCGGGTGCCCGAGCGCGTGGAGATGTCGAAGCGCCTCGGCGCCGATGTCGTGCTCGATCCGCAGGACGCCCTGGAGGGGATCCGCGAGCTGACCGGCAAGCGCGGCGTCGACGTCGCCATCGAGGCGCTCGGCCACCGCGACACGTTCGCCGCCGCGCTCGCGGCCGCGCGCCTGGACGGCACGGTCTCGAGCGTCGGGGTCTACGGTCAGGACCGCAGCCTCGAGCTGCCGGTCGGGCCGGCGTTCTACCAGCGCCGGATCGTGACGAGCATGTGCCCGTGCGGCACCGACCGGCTGCAGGCGCTGCTGGCGATCCTGCGCGGCGGGCGCACGGGCCTGGAGGCCCTGTTCACCCACCACCTGCCGATCAGCAGGACCGACGAGGCCTACGAGCTGTTCCGCCACCGGCGCGACGGCGCGATCAAGATCGGCCTCGTCCCGGGCTAACCGGACGCACCCAGCCAGGGGCGCGTCAGCCGCTTGGCGAAGACCTCCCCACTGCACTCGTAGCCCCACGACTCCAGCACGGGGCGGTCCTCGGGCCCCGCCGCGCGCGCCTGGATCTCGGCGGCGCCGAGCCGCGACCAGACCGACTCCAGCGCGCCGAGCAGCGTCGGCGCCGCGCCGACCTTCTGCAGGTCGTCGGCCAGAAACAGGCGGTCCAGCGCGACGAGCAGGCAGTCGCTCCCGTCGTGTGCGGCCGGTCCGGTCGTCACCCGCAAGCGAACGTCGGGCTGGCGCTCGGGGCGTGCCGGCCCGCGCCGCAGCCGCTCGAGCCGGCGGGGGTGCTCGATCCAGCCCGCGAAGAGCAGGTTGGGGATCAGGTCGGCCTCGTGCGCGTCAGCGTCCGCGACCACGAACGTGTAGCCCAGGCTGTCGGCGAACGTCTCGAGGATCTGCGCGTGCAGGTCGAGCCCGACCGCAGCGGTGAGCTCCGGCAGGGCGCACACGCGGGTGATGAGCGGCGCCAGCGCCGCGGCGGCGCGCGGTTCGACTCGGTGACCGACGATGGCGCGGAGCGTATCCGGCGCCGCACGGGCGCGCCGCATCGTATGAGTTATTGACTGTCCTGTAACCTGAGCGTGTGAATCGGATCGCCGGACTGCTCGCGCTCGCCGGCGCGCTCGTCGTTCTCCCCGGCTGCGGGTCGAGCTCGCACCGGACCGCCGCGGCGCCCGACGTGCTCACCGCGCCGGTCCGGCTCGCGCGCACGGCCGACGGCTTGGTGGCGTATCGCGAGCTCGGCTCGGGCGCGCCGCTGGTGCTGATCACGGGCCTCGGCGCAACGATGAACGACTGGGAGCCGTCCTTCGTGGACGCGCTGGCGGCGAGACATCGCGTGGTGGCTTTCGACAACGCCGGGGTGGGCCGAAGCACCCCGCTCCCTTTCCCCCTCTCCATCAGCGGCATGGCCAACCAGACGAGCGACTTGATCTCGGCCCTGGGGCTGGGCCGCACGGCGGTGCTCGGCTGGTCGATGGGCGGCATGGTCGCCCAGGCGCTCGCCGCGCTGCATCCCGGCCAGGTGAGCGCGCTCGTGCTCGCCGCCACGCAGGGGGCAAGCGGGCGCGCGCGCCCGCCCTCGGCGCAGGCGGCGGCCGCGGTGACCAGCGCGGATCCGCTGCGCCTGCTGGCGGTGCTGTTCCCGCGCGGGCAGGCGACCGCCGCCGAGACCTACGTGAGCGGGATCGAGCAGTACCCGGGCGCCTACCGGGTTTCGGCGGCGATCACGGCCCACCAGAGCGCGGCGATCGCGCCGTGGTTCGCGGGCCGGATCCCGGCCGGCCACGCCGCGCTACGGCTGCCGGTGCTGGTCGCCGACGGCACGCGCGACCGGCTCGACCCCGTCGCCAACGACCGGACCCTCGCCGCGTCGGTGCCGGGAGCGAGGCTCGTGCTCTATCCCGACGCCGGCCACGCGTTCCTCTTCCAGGACGCCGTCCCGTTCGCGGCCGCGGTGAATCGATTCCTCAGCTGACCTCGCTCCCGGCGCTCCTGCGCCAGGCCCGCGTGCCCTACCGCGCCGCCGTTCGCGACGCCCTCGCGCGCTCGGGCTTCGACGACCTGCCCCGCGACGGCGCCTACGTGATCGGGCTGGTCGCGCTCCGGGACGCGCCGCTGAGCGAGGTCATCCGTGGGCTCGGCCTCTCCAAGCAGGCGGCCGGCCAGCTCGTCGACACGCTCGTCACGCGCGGCTACCTGGACCGATCGGTCGACCCCGACGACCGCCGCCGGCTGCGGATCGCGCTGACCGAGCGTGGCGCTGCCGCGGCGCTCGAGATCCGTCAGGCGGTCGAGGCCATCGACGCGGCGCTGCTCGAGCGGGTCGGCCCCGAGCGCCTGGCCCACGCCCGCGCGACGCTCGCCGCGCTGGCCGAGCTCGGCGATTGAGCCTGCTCACCAGGTGTCGACGAAGCGCCCGCTCGGCGTCGACGCCGGCGCGGCGGCGAGCGTGGCGGCGATCAGCGCGCGGGTCTCGGCCGGATCGATCACATCGTCGATCTCGAACAGCGTCGCCGCGTTCAGCGCGGCGGCCCACGCTTGGGCCTCGGCGGTGAGCTCGCGCACGCGCTGCTCGCGCTCGGCTTCCTCGGCGATCGCCTCCAGATCGCGCCGGCGCGAGAGGCGAACCGCGCCCTCCAGGCCCATCGGCCCCAGGTGCGCGCCGGGCCAGGCGACGGTGAGCAGCGGCTGGTGCGTCGAGCCGAAGGCCATTGCCTGGGCGCCGAGGCCGTAGCCGCGGCGCAGGATCACCGCAATCGTCGGCACGCGCAGCGCGGCGCCGGCGACGAGCAGCCGGCAGGCGTGGCGCACCAGGCCGGTGGCCTCGGCCTGCGGTCCGACCATGATCCCCGGCGTGTCGATCAGCGAGATCACCGGGATGGCGAACGCGTCGCACAGCTGCAGGAAGCGCGCCGCCTTGTCCGCGCCGTTGCTGGTGACCGCGCCGGCCGCGTACATCGTGTTGTTGGCGATCACCCCGACCGGACGCCCCTCGAGGTGGCCGAGCGCGGTGGTCATCTCCGGCGCGAAGCGCTCGCGCAGGAAGGTCACGCTGTCCGTGTCGCACAGCCCGGTGATGATCGGCGCGACCTTGTAGGCGCGCCGCTCGCGCTCGGGGACGAGCGTGCGCAGGATGCCCTGGTCGGCCGCGGGGCGCGGATCGCGCGGCCCGCAGAACGCGGTCAGCAGCCGCCGGGTGACCCGCACCGCGCCGGCCTCGTCCTTGACGACGACGTCGATGACCCCGTTGCGCTCCTGCACCGCCACCGGACCGATTTCGTCGGGATCGACGTCGCCGAGCCCGCCGCCGGCGATCATCGCCGGCCCGCCCATGCCCAGCGAGGAGTCGCGGGTGGCGACGATCAGATCCGCGCAGCCGGCGATTACCGCGTTGCCCGCGAAGCAGCGGCCGTGGACGATCGCGATCCGCGGCGCCACGCCCGACAGCCCCGCCCACAGCGCGAACGCCCGCGCCTCCAGCCAGGAGACCACGAGCTGGTCGGTGTCGCCCGGCCGCCCGCCGCCGCCCTCGGCGAAGAACACTGTCGGCAGCCGCATCCGCTCGATGAGGTCGAACAGGCGGTCCTTCTTGCGGTGGCCGATCGTGCCCTGCGTTCCGGCCAGGACCGTGTAGTCGTACGCGAGCACCGCGCACGGGGTGCCGTCGACGCGGGCCGTGCCGCCGACCAGGCCGTCCGCGGGGGTCCGCTCGATCAGCTCCTGCAGCGGGCGCCGCGCGCGCTGGGCGGCAATCGCGAAGCGGCCGTACTCGATGAGCGAGCCCTCGTCGATGAGGTCGGCGAGGTTCTCGCGCGCGGTGCGCCCGCCGCGCTCGTGGCGCCGCGCGACGGCCTGTGCCCGCGCCGCGTCCTCGGTGAGCGCGCGGCGGCGGCGCAGCTCGACCAGATCCCTGCCGTCCTCCATCGGCCCCACTCTATGTGGAGAGCGCATTCTCCTTGCCGCGGAACCCCACCGACGACCGGCGGAGTTCGTGGGTGGCGATCACCCGGTCGACCAGGCCGTAGTCACGGGCCTGCTCGGCGGTGAAGTAGCGGTCGCGGTCCATCGCCTGGTGGACCTCCTCGACGCCGCGCCCGGTGTGCTTGGCGTAGATCTCGTCGAGCCGGCGGCGCAGCTCGAGCACCTCGCGGGCGTGGATCTCGATGTCCGCCGACTGGCCCTCAAACCCGCCGCTGGGCTGGTGGATGAGGATGCGGCTGTTGGGCAGCGCCATGCGCTTGCCCGGTGCGCCGCCGGCGAGCAGCAGCGAGCCCATGCTCATCGCCACGCCGAAGCACACGGTGCGCACGTCGGGTGTGATGAACTGCATCGTGTCGTAGATGGCCAGGCCGGCGTAGACCACGCCGCCGGGGGAGTTCACGTACAGCGAGATGTCCTTGTCGGGGTCCTCGCTCTCCAGGTGCAGCAGCTGCGCCACGATCAGGTTGGCGACCTGGTCGTCGACCGGGCTGCCGAGGAAGATGATTCGCTCGCCGAGCAGGCGAGAGTAGATGTCGTAGGAGCGCTCGCCACGAGGGCTCTGCTCGACGACCATCGGGATCAGCGGCATGACGCTATCCTTTCGACAACGAATTGGTTGTCAACGACGATAGCAACCAAGTGGTTGTCAAAGGAGGATCGATGCGTCGCGAGGTCACGATCGAGGGCAGTCCGCAGGAGGTGTGGGACGCGCTGGCCACCGAGGACGGCCGCGCGGGTTGGCTCGAGGAGGACCCCGAGCGCGAGATCCACGTCGAGGTCGCCGATGAGCCGCGGCGGCTGGTCTGGTGGTGGTGGCGCGGGGACGAGGACGCGACGCGAGTGGAGTTCCTGATCGTCGCCAGCCCAGCCGGAGCGCGGGTCATCGTCACCGAGACCACGCCCCGCTTCCCGGTGGCGACGTTCGCCTCGGCGTTCGCCTTCGCCTACGCGTGACCGACGAGCTCGGCCCGGTGTTTGCCGCGCTCGCGGACCCCACGCGGCGCGGGATGATCGACACCCTGCTGCGGGAGGGCTCAACCTCGGTGCCCACGCTCACCTCCGCGCTGCCGATCAGCCGCCAGGCGGTGGCCAAGCACCTGGCCGCGCTCGACCACGCCGGGTTGATCGAGCGCGCGCCCGGCGCCGGCCGCGAGGTTCGCTACCAGCTGCGACCCGGCGCGCTGGGCCCGGCGACGGCCTGGCTGACCGAGGCCGAGGCGGCGTGGGACGATCGCCTGGCCCGCCTCAAGCGGGCGGTCGAGACGCCGCGCCGGCGGTGATGCGCGCCCGCCGCCCGGCGCGCATCTCCAGCCGCACCGCGGTCCCGTCGGGCAGGTCCTCGTGAAGCTCGGCGCCCATGATGCAGGGCACGCCGTACTGCAGGGCGACGAGGGCCAGATGGGAGGCCGGGCTGCCGGTCGTGCACACCACCGCGCGCAGCTGGCCGAGGATCGGCGAGAGGAACGCGACCCCGGGCATGCGCACGAAGGCGATCGTCTCGCCGAGCGTCTTGGGATCCACGAGCAACACGTCGGCCGGGCTGCTGAACCAGTAGGCCCGGCCGCTCACCGGGCGCGCGGCGAACACGCTGACGCCCTCTCCCAGGATCACGGTCGCGATCGTACCCCTCAGCGCAGCGGGCGGAAGGACCCCGGCCGGCCCTCGCCGATGACCGCCTCGGCGAAGATCCGGCTCGGGTCCGGCCTCGGCCGGCGGCCGTCGTACAGGCGCCGCGCGCGCGGGCTCAGCTCCCAGTCGATCCCCTGCAGGCAGCCGGCGGTCGCCGCCCAGTCCTTGCTCTTCCAGGCGTACATGCGCACCCCGCACAGCAGCCGATCCTGCCGGGACATCTGCGCGAAGTTGCGGTACAGCTGCGCCTGCGCGGCCTCGAGCGAGCGGATCAGCGGCTGCAGCTCGGCGACGGTGAGCGGCAGCAGACGATCCTCGTGGGCGGCGTAGACGCGCAGCGCGGTCGCCTGCGAGTGGTAGTCGCTGGGCTCGAACGCCGCGGTGCCCCAGACGTTCACGCGCATCGCCACGCTGGTCGGCAGCTCGTAGGCGATCACGAAGGCGTGATGGGGCAGCAGCGAGCGGATCGGGTCCACCCACGGGTAGCGACCGTCGTGGTCGATGACCAACTCGCGCAGGGCGAGATATCGCTCCTCGTTGATTGGGTAAGGGCCCGTGTCGCAGGTGCCCAACCGGGAGTCGCAACTCTCTAGGAAGCAATACGACGTCAGGGTGGCGCCCAAGCGGCGCACGACTGCGGCGACCTCGGGCTGGGCCGGGATCAGCTCGCCGATGATCTGCTCGACACGCTCGCGGTGCAGCGGGAGCACGCTGGGCGAGGGCTCGGGCAGCCGCCGCACGCCGAGCAGCCCGTGCAGCCCGCGGCGCCAGAAGCGCAGCACGTCCAGGTGGTCGCGCAGGTCGCTGGAGGGGGCGATCTCCTGCAGGTCGATGAGGATCTCCCGGCCGGAGAGGTAATGCAGCAGGGTGGACATCAGGCCGATGAAGTTGCGCATGCTGCCGACCGGCAGGCCGCGCCCGAACAGCTCGTAGGGGTCGAGCGCGCGCTCGATCGTGCGCAGCCGCTCAGGGAGCTGCAGGTAGTCCTCGACGTGCGACATCACCACGTATGCGCTGATCGGGAACATCTCGGACTCGAACACCGTGCGCTGCTGGAGCGCGGCCTTGTACTGGCGGCCGAGGTCCTCGAGCGCGGCGTTCCACTCCTGCAGCGAGGGCTCGGTGGCCAGGTCGTGAGGGAGTCCGTGCACCTTGGGTCGGCGAGTCTAGGGTTCGTGGGCCTTAAGCTGAGGCGCGGTGGGCGAGGAGATCGATGCCATCTTCACCGCCGCGCACCGCTGGCGGCTCCGCTACGCGGGCAGCGACGCGATGGCGGCGTGGCTGCGCATCCAGCGCGCCGAGGCGCTGATGACCGCCGAGCTCAACCGCCTGCTCAAGCCGTTCGACCTGAACGCCGTCCGCTACGAGGTGCTCGCGCTGATGACCTGGACCGGCAAGCCCGTGTTGATCGGCCAGATCAGCGACTGGCTGATGATCCACCCGACCAGCGCCACCAACAACATCGAGCGGTTGGAGGCGACCGGCTACGTGCGCCGCATCCCCAACCCGGCCGATCGGCGCAGCACGCTGGTCGAGCTCACCTCCAGCGGCCAGGAGGTGATGGAGGAGGCCACAGCGATCGTGGTCGAGCACCGCTTCGGGCTGGCGAGCCTCGAGCCGGGCGACCACGTCCAGCTCGACCGGATCCTCAGCCGGCTGAGCGGCCGGCCCGAGTGGGGGCGGTAGCGGCGCTCACGGCAGGTCGACGAGGATCTTGCCGACCGCGCCGTCGCGGACTGCGTCGTGGGCCTCGCCGATGCGCTCGAGCGGGAAGCGGTGCACCGGCAGCGAGGTCAGCGCGCCCGCGCGCAGCGCCTGGCTGATCGCCGCCACCGCGGCGGCGAGCGCGTCGTCGGGCACCCAGTAGAGCAGGACGAAGCGCAGCATGACGTTGGCCATCATCAGCCGGCGCAGCGGGATCGTCGGGTCGGTCGCCTCGCTCGCATAGACGGCGACGGTCGCTCCGGTCGCGCACGCCTGCAGGTCGAGCTCGACGTTGGCGCCGAGCGCGACCTCGACGATCCGCTCGACCCCCTGCGGCGCGGCGGCGCGCACCTCGGCGCCGGCGTCCGGTGCGCGGTAGTCGATGACGACGTCGGCGCCGGCCGCGCGAGCGAGCGCCGCCTTGTCCTCGTTGGACGCGGTGGCGATCAGCGGCCGGGCGCCGGCCCAGCGCGCGAGCTCGATCGCCGCGTGCCCGACCGCGCCGGCGCCGGCGGCGACGAGCACCGGGCGCCCCTCGACGGGGCCGTCGGCGAACAGGCAGCGGTGGGCGGTGAGCGCCGGGATCCCGAGGCCCGCGCCGAGCTCGTCGGACGCGTCTTCGGGGAGCGGGACCGCCCGCTTGGCGGGGATGACGGAGTACTCGGCGGCGGTGCCCCACGGGTTCTGCCAGGCGGCGAACCAGGTCCACACGCGCTCGCCGACCCGCGCGGGCTCGACGCCCTCGCCGACCGCGTCGATGACGCCGGCGCCGTCGTGGTGGGGGACCTGGACGGGGGCGGTGCTCGCCTGCACCGGGCGCGTGCGCGACTTCCAGTCGGTCGGGTTCACGCCCGAGGTCTTCATCCGCACGCGGACCTCGCCCGGGCCCGGCTCGGGGGTCGGCAGCTCGCCCACCTGCAGCGCGCCCCCGCCCGACAGGTCGGGCGCGTAGAAGGCCGCCAACATGGGAATTACTCTAGAACACGACTAATGGCTTGACAACCGATCGCGCATGCGACTAGTGTCGCGCTGGAGGCCGTTGCCGAGGAGAGAGGTTTGAGCACCATGTCCACGTCGCGGTATACGACGTTCGACCACTACGCGATGCCGATCGGGGCCGACGGCACGCCCTACGAGTACCTGGAGGCGCTGCGCCTCGAGGTCGAGCAGACGGGCCAACGGATCGGCTGGAGCGAGGCGCACGGCGGGTTCTGGGTCGTCGCGGGGTACGAGGAGGACCGCGAGATCATGATGAACTCGGTCGACTTCTCCAACGAGGGCTGCCTGTTCCCCCGCTACGGCACCGGCGACGCAAAGATCATGCTCGCCGAGCACGACGACCCCGAGCACAAGAAGTACCGCAAGCTCGTGCAGGGTCCCTTCTCGGCCGCCAAGGTCGGCGAGTTCGAGCCCGCGCTACGCGCGTCGGCGGTCGACCTCATCGAGCGCTTCATCGACGACGGCGAGGTCGACATCATCAAGGGCCTGGGCGAAGACATCCCGGCGCGGCTCACCGCGATCCTGCTCGGCCTGCCCCCCGAGGACGGCGACCTCTACCGACACTGGACCCACGCGATGGCGTTCCTCTCGGTGACCGATCCCGAGGCGGCGGCGCCGATCGTCGCCGAGGCCTACGCCTATTTCGAGGAGATGCTCGCCCACCGCTGGGATCACCTGGGCGACGACATCCTCAGCCTCGTCATGCAGTGTCAGATCGACGGCGAGCGGCTCACCGACCTCGAGATCAAGGAGTTCTGGATCGCGCTGCTCATCGGCGGGATCCACAACACGGCGCGGCTGCTCGGCACGGCGATCTGGCGGCTCGCGTGGGACGTGGAGCTGCGGCGGCGGCTGGTCAGCCGGCCCGAGCTCATCGAGCCCGCGGTCCACGAGATCATCCGCTACTACACCCCCGGGCTGGTAGGACGCGACGTCGTCAACGAGACGACCGTCGCCGGCGTGACGATGAAGCCGGGGCAGCACCTCATCCTCGCCCACTCGCTGGCCAACCGCGACAGCCGGGTCTTCGCCGACCCGGACACGTTCATCATCGAGCGCGAGAACGCGAGCAAGCACCTCGGCCTCGGCCGCGGCATCCACCGCTGCCTGGGGGCGCACGTGGTCACCCTCGAGATCCGGATCGTGCTCGAGGAGCTGCTGCGCCGCGTCCCGGACTTCGAGCTCGCCTCCGGCAAGCCGCCGCTATGGGACCAGGGCCAGGTCGCCGGGATGGGCTACGTGCCGATCGTCTTCCCCAAGGGCGGGGGTTACTGGCCGCGCGGCGAGCAGCCCGAGCTGGCGGTCGCGTGAGCGAGGTCGGCCGGGGCACGGCGGTCGCCTCCTGGCCGGCGACGACCGGCACCGTCCGCGTCTTCCGCGAGCCGCAGGACGTGATCGCCGCGCTCGACACCGACCTCGAGGAGACGATCGCCTTCGTCGACTCCGGCGGGACGACGTTCCTCGGCCCGATCCTCGGCCGCCTGGGCGGGATCCTGTGCCGCAGCGGGACGTTGCGCTCGCACCTGGCCATCGTTTCGCGCGAGTACGAGCTGCCGTGCATCGTCGGGGTCGAGCTCAACGGCGCGCTCGACACCGGCGATCGGGTGACGATGGCCGCCGACGGGGCGGTCACGCGCACGTGAACGAGGGCTGGCACGAGCGCATCGCCAGCGAGCCGGGCGAGCTCGGCTACAAGGACTGGCCGCTCGGGACGCTCTCCCCGGCCGAGCGGGACGCGCTGATCGCCGAGGAGCTCACGGACGAGCAGGTGTGCAACCTCATCGAGCACATGGGCACGACGTTCAAGCCCGAGATGACGCGCCGCTCGGCGTTCACCTCGGAGCTGTTCCCGATGATGCCCTACATCTGCATGTCGCTGATCGAGGACTTTCACACTTATCCGGACCGGGTCAAGGTCATCGAGGCGGCCCAGCCGGCGCAGGAGATCGCGCGCGCTCACCGCGGGCGCCCGGCGCAGCTCTCGCCGCTGTGGACCTTGATGGTCGGTTACCACTACCTGTGCGGGCGCGAGTGCCTGATCCACAGCGGGCGGATCGCGCCCGGCGACGAGTTCGACCGGGTGCGGACGGTGATCGACTTCTGGCGGCGGATGGCGCTCGCCCAGCGCGGCGACGGCACGCTGGACAACAAGGACGCCGGCGACTCGAACCGCTACCTGCCCGACGGGGTCGTGCGCGAGCTCGCCGAGCTCGCCCAGCCGCTGGGCGAGAGCCGCCGCGCGCTGAACCGCCTGGACGCCACGCTGTCGAGCTACGCGTTCCTGCTCTACACCGAGTCGCGCGTGGGGATCTACGACTCCGGTCCGTATGACCTCGGCGACGGGCGCACGCTGATCGTCCGCGACTACATGCGGATCGGGCGCAGCCGGTTCCCGTGGAGCGACGCGGTCGACCCGCCGTTCTCGAGCTTCACGCTCCCGCTCGTGTTCTCGAACGACACGTTCGAGAAGGTCGAGATCAACGACTGGGGCACGACCTTCCCCACGCCCGAGCCGTTCCTGCCGCGGATCGACGCGGCCGCGGTGATCGCCCACACGTCGGACGGCGACGAGCTGCTCGCGCCCGACGCTTGGCCGGAGCTGCAGGCGCAGATGTCCAAGACCCATGTCTCGCTCTACCAGCGGATCGCCGCGATGGACCGGTTCGAGCGGATCACCTCGGCGGCCAAGACGTACTGCTGGGGGCTGCTCCCGTTCGCCGAGCCGGCTGGGGTCGCCGACGCCATCGACTGGGAGATCTCCGAGCGCACGATGGCGCTCTACCCCGACCCGCTCGACGACGACGAGCAGTGCGGGGCGATGTTCGCGGGGGCGCTGATGACGCACGACCGTCCGAGCGCCTTCTCTCGTCCCGACGCGTCCGCAGGGTGGCGCAGCCGGCCGAAGGCCGGCGAGCCGCGCCCCTCCGTTTCCTGAGTTTGCAGGTCGCCGATCTCATCCGCCGTGCCGGCGCCCAGTTCGGGGACCGGCCGGCGCTTGTCCACGGCGCGCGGACCATGAGCTTCGCCGAGCTCGACGCCCAGACCGATCGGCTCGGGCGCGCGCTGCTCGCGCGAGGCCTTGCCCCCGGGGACCGCGTCGCCGCGCTGATGCCCAACGGGATCGACGGGATCGTCGCGTATTACGCGCTGGCCAAATCGGGGCTCGTGCGGTTGCCGCTGAACGCGCGCGAGACCCCGACCGAGCATGCCCACAAGCTCGCCGATTCGGGCGCCCGGGCGCTGATCGCCCCCGAGGACGTGCCGGGCCACGACGTCGAAGTGCGCATCGGCGTGCACGAGCTGCCGGGCATGATCGAGCGCGCCGGCGCCGGCGTCTGCGCCGTGGCCCGCCCACCGGGCGTCCCGCTGCGGCTCGCCTACACCGGCGGCACGACCGGTGCGCCCAAGGCGGTGATGCTCACCGACGGGAACGAGATGTGCGAGATCGCTGCGTTCCTGTGCGACCTGCTCCCGGGCCTGACCCCGAACCACACGATGCTGCACGCCGCCCCGGTCACGCACGGCTCGGGGGCGTTCCTGCTGCCGCACCTCGTACGCGGCGCGCGCAACGTCGTGCTCGAGCGGTTCTCTGCCGAGGCGTGGCTCGACGCCGCCGAACGCGAGCGGGCCACGGCGACGTTCATGGTCCCGACGATGCTCGCGATGCTGCTCGAGGAGCCGGCGACCGGTGACGCCTCGCTGGCGATCACCCACCTCTGTTACGGCGGCGCGCCGACGGCGCCGACGCTGCTGCGGCGCGCGCTGGACACGCTCGGCCCAGTGCTCGCTCAGACCTACGGCCAAGCCGAGGCGCCGCTGGCCATCACGCTGCTGCGCCCCGATGAGCACGACGAGCCGCGGCTCACCTCGGCCGGGCGCCCGTACACGTTCGTCGAGGCCGAGATCTTCGGCGAGGACGGCGAGCCGGTCGGGCCGGGGGAGACCGGCGAGGTCGTCAGCCGCGGGCCGCACGTGATGCAGGGCTACTGGAACGACCCGCAGGCGACGGCCGAGACGATCGACGAACGCGGCTGGCTGCACACCGGCGACCTCGGCCGCTGGGACGAGGAGGGCTACCTGCACCTCGTCGACCGTCGCCACGACGTGATCATCTCCGGCGGCTTCAACGTCTATCCGCGCGAGGTCGAGGACACGCTGCTGACCCATCCGGCGATTGTCGAGGCGGCCGTCGTCGGCGTCCCCGACGAGCGCTGGGGCGAGCGGATCGCCGCGGCGGTGGTGGCGCGCGGCCCGGTCACCCCGCAGGAGCTCGAGGACCACTGCCGCGACCGCCTGGCCGGGTTCAAGCGCCCGCGCCACATCGAGCTGTGGGATGAGCTGCCGCGCTCGCCGGTGGGCAAGTCGTTGCGCCGCGAGGTACGCGAGGCGATGGTGAACACGTGAACGATCTAGGCCCCGAGCACCTGCCCGAGCTGCTGCGCGAGTTCGAGGGCTCGCGCTGGGAGACGATGACCGTCCAGTCCGAGCGGCTGACCGTCACGGTCTCGCGGCATGCGCTCGCCGGGGCGCCGTCGCCGGCCGGGGCGGTGGCGCCGAGCGCGCCGGCGGCCCCGGCTGGGCCGGCGGCTGGCGCCCCCTCCGCGCAGGCCCCGGCGGCCGCTGCTGCTGCTGCCGCCGTCGAGGACGGGCTGGTCGAGGTGCGCTCGCCGGTGCTCGGCACGTTCTACGGCGCCCCCAAGCCGGGCGCCCCGCCGTTCGTGCAGGTCGGCCAGATGGTCGACGCCGACGACACGGTGGCGATCGTCGAGGTGATGAAGCTGATGAACCAGATCGCCGCTGGCGTCTGCGGCGAGGTCGTGGAGGTCTGCGCGACCAACGGCGAGATGGTCGAGTACGACAAGGTCCTCATGCGGATACGAACAGCCGAGGGCCCCGGCTCGCCGACCTCCGGTCGAGGATCGTGATGGAGCGGGTACTCGTCGCCAACCGGGGTGAGATCGCGCTGCGCGTGATCGAGGCCTGTCACGCGCTCGGCCTGCAGGCGGTGCTCGCGGTGTCGATTGCCGATCGCGACTCGTTGCCCGCTCGGCAAGCAGACCGTACGCTGTGCATCGGGCCGGCGAGCCCGGCCGGCAGCTACCTCAACGGCGACGCGCTGCTCACCGCCGCGCTCGGCTCCGGCTGCGACGCGCTGCACCCCGGCTACGGCTTCCTCTCTGAGTCCGCCGAGTTCGCCGAGCGCTGCGGCGAGCACGCGATCAACTGGGTCGGCCCGTGCGCGCAGGCGATGCGCGCGGCGGCCGACAAGGCGTCGGCACGCGCGACCGCGATCGCCGCCGGCGTCCCGGTGCTCGAGGCCTCGCCGATCGTCGAGGACGTCGACGTTGCGGTGCTCCAGGCCGAGCGGATCGGTTACCCGGTGCTCGTCAAGGCGAGCGCGGGCGGCGGCGGGCGCGGGATGAGCGTCGCCGCCGACGAGCGCGCGCTACGGCGAGGCTTCGCCGGCGCGGCCGAGGAGGCGCGCCAGGCCTTCGGCGACGGGCGCGTCTACGTCGAGCGCTACGTGCGGCGCGCGCGCCACGTCGAGGTGCAGTTGCTCGGCGACCGCCACGGTGCGCTCGTCGCCCTCGGCGATCGAGACTGCACGGTGCAGCGCCGCCACCAGAAGCTGCTCGAGGAGGCCCCGGCCGTCCAGATCCCCGACCACGCCCGCGCGGCGATCCGCGAGGGCGCGCTCGCCTTCGGGCGCGCGATCGGCCTGGACTCCGCGGCGACCGCCGAGTTCCTGTACGACACCGAACGCCAGACCGTGGCCTTCCTGGAGCTCAACGCCCGCATCCAGGTCGAGCACACGGTCACCGAGGAGGTGACGGGGGTGGACCTCGTCCAGGCCCAGCTGCGGATCGCCGCCGGCGAGCCGCTCGACCCCGCGCCGGTCACCGTGCGGGGGCACTCGCTGCAATGCCGGATCACCGCCGAGTCGGTCGAGCGCGGGTTCCTGCCCACGCCGGGGACGATCACGCGCTTTCGCGCGCCCGCCGGCGAGGGCGTCCGCGTCGACAGCGCGTGCGAGGACGGCTGCCGGATCACCCCGTTCTACGACTCGCTGATCGCCAAGGTGATCGTCCACGCCGACGACCGCGACGCGGCGATCGCCCGCATGGACGCCGCGCTCGCGGACCTCGAGGTCGACGGGGTCCCGACCACCGCCGCCCTGCACCGTTCGCTGCTCGCCCACGCGGACTTCCGCGCCGGCCGGCACGACACGGGGTGGCTCGAACGCGAGAGGCTGGCGGCATGAGCGGGTGGCGTACCCCATTCGGGGCACCCCCCATGACGGGGGGCAGGCAGGCAGCCCGCCCGGACGGCGGCGAGCCGGGCCCCGCGACCTCCCCATCTCATGGCGCCGTGGAGTTCATCGACCAGACGATGCGGGACGGGCCGCAGAGTCACTGGGGGATGCGGCTTCACCCCGACATGGTCTTGCCGATCGCGCCGCTGCTCGACCGCGCCGGGTTCAAGACGCTCGACGTCGCCGGCTCCTCGATCTTCGAGATCCAGGTGCGCCACCTGCGCGTCGACCCCTGGCAGGCGCTCGACGACATCGTCGCCGCCTGCCCGCAGACGCCGATCCGCGCGGGGACGCGCTCGAACGGGATGGTCTCCTTCGGGCTCACCGCCGACGAGGTGATGGACCTGTGGGTCCGTCGGCTGTGCGCGCACGGCGTGCGCTCGTTCTGGATCTACGACGGGCTGTTCAACATCGACAAGATGGAGCGGCTGGCCAAGGTGGCGATGGGCGCCGGCGCCGAGGTCGCGCCGTGCATCCTGTTCGCGCGCAGCCCGTTCCACACCGACGAGTACTACGCCGAGCGCACACGCGAGCTCGCCGCGCTCGAGGGCGTCTCGGCGATCGAGTTCGAGGACGCCGCGGGGGTGCTCGAGCCCGAGCGCGCACGCACGCTGCTGCCGCTGATGGTGAAGGCCGCGGGCTCGCTACCGCTCGAGGTGCACTTTCACACCAACACCGGTCTGGCGCAGCTCTGTTACCTGGAGGCGTTGAAGGCCGGGGTGAGGATCGTTCACACCGTGTCACGGCCGCTCGCCAACGGGCCGTCGCTGCCCTCGGGTGAGGCGATGCGCGCCAACGTGATCAACAGCGGCTACACCACGAACCTCGACGACCGCGATTTCCCGGCGGTCGCCGCCCAGATCGAACGGGTCGCCGCCGTCGACGGGCTGCCGGTCGGACACGCCAACGAGTACGAGGTCTCCACCTACCAGCACCAGCTCCCCGGCGGGATGACCGGGACGATGCGCAACCAGCTCGCCGAGCGCGGCGAGGCCGAGCGGCTGCCCGAGGTGCTCGAGGAGATGGGCCGCGTACGCCAGGAGCTCGGCTTCCCCGTGATGGCCACGCCGTTCTCCCAGCTCGTCGGCACCCAGGCGGTACTCAACGTCATCGGCGCCGAGCGCTACCGGCTCGTGCCCGACGAGGTGATCATCTATGTCAACGGCCACTACGGCCAGCCGGTCGCGCCGATCGACCCTGACGTGGTGGACCGCATCCAGTCGAGCAAGCGGGGCCGGGAGATGCGCGACTGGGAGCCGCCGCAGCCGACGATCGCCGAGCTGCGGCGCACGTTCGGCGACGTGCCCGACGACGAGCTGCTGCTGCGGATCGTCGTCCCCGGCCACTTCATCGACGCCGCCCGCGAGGACCCCGCGCCGCGGCGCGACTACAGCCTGGACAACCACCAGCTCGCGCTGGTCAAGGAGCTGCTGCGCCGCGCGCCCGGCGAGCATCTGCACGTCGAGGCCGACGGGGTGACGATCACATTGGAGGGACGGGCTGGATGAGCGACGACGTGCGCACGATCGACGTGGCGGGCCGCGTGACCAAGCGGCGCAGCGGCCCGCGCACAGGGGGCCTGCAGGTCGCCGATTCGCGTCCGCCGGTGATCGACGGGCTCGTGGTGGGGGTGCGCTGCACGGTCTGCCGGCACCCCTCCCCGCAGCCGGTCCTGCGGTGCCCGGTGTGCTTCGGCGAGGTCGCGCCCGAGCGCTTCGGCCCGGGCGGGATCGTGTGGTCGAGCACGGTCGTGCACCTGCGCGTCTCCGGCCGTGAGCCGCCGTTCGCCCTCGCCTACGTCGACCTCGACGACGGGCCGCGGATCCTCGCGCACCTCGAGGGCGCGGCGCGCGTGATGCCGGGCACCCGGGTGAGCGTGGTCGGCGCCGCCGACGGCGATATCCAGGTGAGCGCATGAGTCGCGAGGTCGTGATCCGCGGCGTGGGCACCTCGCACTTCGGCGCGTTCCCGGAGAAGCGGGTGGAGGAGCTCGCCTGGGAGGCGGCCGTCGAGGCCCTCGAGGACGCCGCCACCGAGCGCTCCGAGCTCGGCGCGTTCCTGGTCGGCTCGGTGTTCGGCCCGCCCGGCATCGCCGCCCGCGTCGGGCGCGGGCTGGGGATCGGCAGCGTGCCCGCCTACGCGATCGAGGCGGCGTGCGCCAGCGGGACCGCGGCCTTCCACGAGGCGGTCACCGGCGTCGCCGACGGGCGCTTCGACTGCGCGCTGGTCCTCGGCGTCGAGCAGCTCTCGACCCTGTTCAGCGGCGCGATCGTCCCCGAGGCGACCGACCCCGAGGGTGCGACCGGGCTGCCGCTGCCCGGGCTGTACGCGCTGCAGGCCGAGCGCTATCGGCACCTGTACGGGCTCGATGATGAGCAACTCGCCGCGGTCGCGGTCAAGAACAAGCGCCACGGGCTGCGCAATCCGCGCGCCCACCTCGCCGCCGAGCTGACCGTGGGCGAGGTGCTCGAGTCCCGGATGATCGCCGAGCCGCTGACGCTGCTGCAGTGCTGCCCGACGAGCGACGGCGCCGGCGCCCTTGTCGTCTCCACTGCGCGCGGGGAGCCCGGCGAGGTGCGGGTGCGGGCCAGCGCGCTCGTCTCCGGCGAGCCCTGGGACCACCGCAACCCCGAGGAGTGGGGCCGTCTGAGCGTCGCGCGTGCCGCCGAGCAGGCCTACGCGCAGGCGGGCGTGAGCGCCGAGGAGATCGACCTCTTCGAGGTCCACGACGCCTTCACGATCGGCGAGATCATCACGCTGGAGGCGCTCGGGATCGCGCCGAGTGGCGAGGGCGCGTCGTTGGCGGTCAGCGGGCACACGGCGTTCGGCGGCGCGCAGCCGGTGAACGCGAGCGGCGGGCTGCTCTCCCGGGGGCACCCGCTCGGCGCGACCGGGACCGCCCAGATCGCCGAGATGGCCTGGCAGCTGCGCGGCCACGCGGGCGAGCGTCAGGTCGCCGGCGCCGAGCTGGGGCTGGTCGAGACGATGGGCGGCGGAGCGGCCGGCATGGACGGCAACGCGTGCGTGGTGACCGTGCTGAGCAAGAGCTGAGAGACCAGAGCAGAGACGAGACGACAGGAGGCCGACGCCAATGCGACAGTCGATGCAGAGGATCATCCCGATGGACGAGTACCTCAACCATCAGATCGCCGAGACGTTCGCGACCGTCGGCGAGTCCGACAACGCATGGACCGAGAAGATCTGGTGCAGCCTGTTCGCCAAGGACGGATCGCTGCAGATCGACGCCGGCCTGGGCAAGTACCACAACCGCAACGTGATGGACGGCTTCGCGGGCGCCTCACAGGGCAAGCGCCAGCTGACCGTGCGCGCGAGCCGGCGCCTGGACAACGCGCCCGACCTGCTCGGCGTCGGGCCGATCGTCTACGAGATCGTCGAGCCGCTCACCAGCGCCCGCTTCTCGCTGGCGCCCAACGAGCAGGTTCCCCTCTCGTTCGACCTGACCATGACCAGGGTCCTGCCGCCGTTCCTGGAGAACCCCGATCGCCAGCGCGACCCGTTCGCCCTGCGCGTCTCCTCGGACCTGTTGCGTTACCACCAGGCCTGCACGGTCAGCGGCTGGATTCGTATCGAGGACGAGGAGATCGAGGTGCGCGACGAGGAGTGGGCGGGCTTTCGCGATCACTCGTGGGGCGTGCGCATGGACGTCGGTTCACCCGCGGCCGATGTCTTCCAGGTCGACCGCCTGGCCGGCAACTTCGTGCTGCAGTGGAGCCCGATGGTGCTGTTTCCCGGCGACGGCGGCGCGCCGTACGAGTTCCACCACTACCTGCAGTCGGTCGACGAGGTCACGACCTACTTCTCGGGCTACATCAACCACGCCGACGGTCGCCAGGAGCCGGTCCGCGACCTGCGCGACGACCTGCGCTACGACCGCCGCACGCGGCGGCTGCTCGGCGGCACGGTCACCCTCGACATGGGCTGGGGTGAGACGCGCACGATCGAGATCGAGCCGGTCAGCGACACCGGCTTTCACCTGGGCACCGCCAACTACTTCGGGCACAAGGGCAAGGCCCACGGGGTGTGGCTCGGAGACGAGCACCAGGACGGCGAGATCTATTCCGACATGACCGAGCCCGAGACGCTGCGCGCCGCCCACCAGCTGCGCGACTGCGTGATCCGGGTGCGTGAGGAGAACGCCGAGGGGTTCGGCATCTTCGAGTCGATGGTGATCGGCGAGCACGCGCGCTACGGCCTGGACAGGGCTGGGTCGTTCCTGTGAGCCTCGTCCCGGTCGGCAAGGGGCTCACCGTCTACACCGGCGAGCCCGTCGAGGGTCCGGTGCGCTGGCTGGACTCGCCCCAGGCCGTGATCGAGTTCGTCGGCGAAGGCGACGTCGAGAACACGATCGCCCTCGTGCGTGGCGGGACGACGACGTTCCTGACCCCGGCGCTCAACGCCGGGGTCAAGGGGATCATGACCCTGCAGGGCGCGCCCGAGAGCCACCTGGGCATCCTCTCGCGCGAGTACGGGATCCCCTGCATCATGGGCGTCGCCTTCGAGAAGGGCGTGCGCACGAGCCGCGGCGAGACGATCCCCGCCGATGGCGTCACCGTGCGGCTGGACATCTCCAGCTCGCCGGCCGGCACCGTCTACGCCGACCCCGCCGCGCCGGTCGACGACGGCACCGGCCCGGAGCCCGCGGCGGCGATGGACCCCGAGACCGCCGCCGAGCTCGGGCGGCTGCTCGAGGCCTACCGGGGCGAGGTCCCCCACGGCGAGGAAGGCGATCGCCACATCCGATCGCACATGGCCACCGCCGTGCTCGAGATCGACGACGACGCGGCGCTGCGCCGCGAGCTCACCGACGAGGAGGCCGACGAGCTGCAGTACTACGCGGGGTGGAACATGTGGGACAGCCTCGCCGCGCGCGCGACCGAGGGCGAGTCCGGACTGATCCCGCGCCAGGAGTACGAGGCGCTCGGGTTCGTGGAGAACTGGAACCGCTACCCGCCGCTGATGCGCCTGATCACCGAGCGCGTGGGCGTCGACGGCCTGGCCGAGATCGGCGCCACCGCGCGCCGCGAGGTCGGCACCAAGGTCAACCTGCTGCACATCCTCGGGCTCGGTCTCGCGCCGGCCTTCGGCCGCGGCATCTCCGCCGGCCTGGGTCAGATCTCGACGACCGACCGCGCCGAGGACCTGCGCGAGGCGCTGCAGTTCATGCGCCGCCTGTACAAGGGCGTGTGGGGCGGCGGGGCGATGCTCACCTCGATGCGCGGCTACCGGGCGAACGTGCTCGATGACCACTGGATCGAGCGCTTCGCCGACGAGGCGACGCCGCTCGCCGACGCCGACGCTCGGCGCGCGTTCCAGCTCTTCAGCGCCGACACCGAGCTACTCGGCTTTCTGCTGCACTTCGACAACCGGCTCGGCCTGGCCGACTCCGGCCCCTACCCGCTCCCCGGCGGCCGCTTCATGATCGTCCGCGATCATTTCCTGGCCGACGACGTCTACAGCTGGGGCGACGTCACCGACGGGCTTCCGCACGCGATCACCCAGGCGATGATCTTCGAGCCGACCGAGGAGCTGCGCACGCAGGTCTTCGACATCTCCACGCTGTTCACCCAGCCGGCGAATTACCTGCGGCACATCGTCGGCGTCGGGCTCTACGCGCGCGATCGCTGGGACACGCCGGTCGCCCAGCTGCGCGCGATCGACGCGGCCGAGCGGGACGCGATCCGCTTCCGCGCCCGCGGCGCCTCGGACCGGCTCTACCGGCGCATCGCGGCGATGAACCGGCGCGAGAAGGTGATGGCCGGCGGGCAGGTGTACGCGACCGAGTACATCCTGCCGATCGCGCGCTGCGCGGGCGTGTGGGAGGAGCTGAAGTCCGAGCACGACTTCTTCGAGTGGCACCCGCTCAGCTCGGAGGCCTACTACCCGCTGGTCACCGGCGGCCAGGCGACCACGCTGGTCCCCCAGCTGTTCCTGACCGGTGCGGGTTTCCCGCCGCTGAGCGACTCGAGGGTGGCGCAGCCGGTCGAAGACCGGCGAGCCGGGCCCCTCGATCTCGGCGAAGATACCGCCGGTCAACCGAAGGAGGAGAGGGTGTTCGAGGGCTTCGAGGCGGTCGGGTCGGGCTACACGGTCTTCCAGCGCGATGAGCCGGCCGAGGGGAAGGTCGTCTTCCTGGATACGCCGCAGGCGGTGATCGACTTCTGCGCCTCCGGCGACGTCGCCGGGTCGATCGTGCTCGCGCGCGGCGGCACGACGACGTTCCTGACCCCGGCGCTCGCCGCCGGCGTCGCCGGCGTGATGACCCTCCAGGGGACGCCCGAGAGCCACCTCGGCATCGTCTCGCGCGAGTACGGCATCCCCGCGCTGATGGGGATCCAGTTCACCAAGGGCGTGCGCAGCTCGCGCGGCGAGGTCATCCCGCCCGACGGCGTCCAAGTCCGCCTGGACGTCTCCAGCGCGCCGAAGGGCACGGTCTGGATCGAGGAGGGTGCGCCGTTCGACGACTCGCCGATCCCCGAGGACCCCGAGGCCGCCGCGCAGATGGCGGCGATCATGGAGATGCTCCAGATCTACCGGGGCGAGGTCCCGCACGGCATCGAGGGCCACGAGATGATGGCCGGCCGCATGACGACCGACGTGCTCGAGCTGGGGCGTTCGAGCCTCGATCGGGACCTCACCGACGAGGAGCTCGACGACCTGCTCGGCTACATGGGCTGGGAGTTCTGGGACTTCCTGGCGCTGCGGGCGACCGAGGGCGAGTCCGGTCTGATCCCGCGTCAGGAGTACGAGGCGGTCGGGACCGTCCAGGTCTGTCAGCGCTACCCCGACTACTACCGCTGGCTCACCGAGAAGGTCGGCGGCGTCGATGGGCTGATGGAGCTCGGCGCTCCGCAACGCCGCGAGATCGGCAACAAGGCCAACCTTCTGCACATCTGGTGCACCGGGTTCCCGGTCGCGTTCGGTCGCTCGGTCGCGGTCGGCCTCGGGCTGCAGGACCCGGGCGCGTGGATCGAGGAGACGCGCCAGGCGATCCAGTTCATGCGCCGGTTGTACGCGGGGGCGTGGGGCGACGAGGGCCCGATGCTCACCACCGCGCGGCGCTACTCCGCGCCGCTGCTCGAGAGCCACTGGCTCGAACGCTTCAAGGACGAGCGCGTCTCGCTCGCCGACGAGGAGGATCGCCGGCGCTTCCAGCGCTTCAGCGCGTCGACCGAGATGTTCGGCTTCCTCCAGCACCTGGACAACCGCTGCGGCCTGGCCGACACCGGTCCCTACCCGTTGCCCGACGGCGGCTACATGATCGTCCGCGACCACTTCATCAACGAGACGCTCTACCCGTGGGCGCACGAAGCGGCGGGCGATCTGCCCTACGCGGTGACCCAGGCGATGTTCTTCCGCGACGCGAAGGACTTCAACCTGAAGCTGATGGACGGCTCCACGCTGTTCACCGAGCCCGGCAACTACCTGAAGAACCTGACCGGCGCGGTCGTGTACGCCCGTGACCAGTGGCACACGCCGGTGTCCGAGGTGCGTCGCCTGGACGCGGCCGAGATGGACTCGATCGCCCAGCGCTGCGCCGATGCGGCGACCGGCCTCTACCAGACCATCGCCGGCTGGTCCCAGGAGGAGAAGATCCACAACGGCGGGCGGGTCTACTACACCGACTTCCTGGCGCCGTTCATCCGCCAGGCGGGGCTGTACGACGAGTTCGTCGAGACGTTCAATCCGCTCGAGCTCGACCCGATGGTCAAGGACGCCTACGTGCGGCTCGTCGACGAGGGGCAGGCGGCCACGCTCGTGCCCCAGCTGTTCATCGCCGGCGGCGCCTACGAGCCGATCGCCACCCGGCCCGAGCCGATCGACAAGGCTCAGATCGAGCAGGAGCTGCCCTCGCTGCACCTGCTCAAGGTGCGCGGGATGGCCGGGTCGGTGCCGGGCGACCTCGGCGCGCTCACCGCCGCCGGCCTGATCACCCAGACCAGGGCGGGGCTGATGCTCACCGAGGAGGGGCACGCGCGCCACGGCGCGCTGCTCGACGCCGACCGCGCGCGGCTGGACCTCGAGGCGCTGCAGTCGATCTACCAGCGCTTCCTCGCCGCCAACCAGCCGCTGAAGGAGCTCTCCTCCCGCTGGCAGGCGGCGAGCGAGGACGAGCGCTTCGACCTCGCCGGCCAGCTCGCCGACATCGTCGACCGCGTGCAGCCGGCGCTGCGGCGCACCGCCGAGCTCAGCTCGCGCTTCGGCGGCTACCACCCGCGCCTGGTCGCGGCGAGCGAGAAGGTCCAGGACGGCGAGCACGAGTACGCGGTCAGCCCGAAGGTCGACTCGGTGCACACGGTGTGGATGGAGATCCACGAGGACTACCTGCTGACGCTCGGGATCTCCCGCGAGGAGGAGGGCTCCTACTGAGTGGGCGAGACGCCGGGCCCGGCTCGCCCGGCTCCGTTGGCCCGCTGAGCGCCGGAGGGGGCGCGGACTGCGGCTCGCCCGGCTCCGTCGACCCGCTGAGACCCGAGCGGGGCGCCGACTTCGCCTCGCCCGGCGACGAGGACTGGGAGGTCGAGCCGCCCCCCGCCCCGGGGGAGGCCGCGGCCTGGGTCGCGTGGGCCAACCGGCTTGCGGTCTCCGACCACCTCGGACTCGTCTGCACCGGTTTCGGCCCCGAGCACGGGTCGTTCCGGATCGAGCAGCCGCCGCTGCGCAACTCGCGCGGGTGGGTACACGGCGCGCTGATGCTCGGCGCGTTCGATCAAGCCGCGGGGATCACGCTCGTGTGGGCGCTCGATGGCCGCGCCCGCGCCTCGACGGCCAACGTCGCCGCGCGCTTCCTGCGCCCGGCGCTCAGCCCGGTGACGATCGAGGTCGCGGTGATCAAGCCGGGCCGGACGCTGTGCTTCCTGGAGATCGCGGCGGCCGGCGCCGACGGGCGCCCGTGCGCGCGCGCTGACCTGACCTTTACGCTCGCGCCCTATACGCCGCCGTAGCGTGTGGCGGGCGCCGCGGGTGTGGCGCCTAACGCAGCGCGGGTGGGCTCAGACGACGGGGCACGGTCCCACCGCGCGGATGGTTGCTCGCTTGTCGGGTTCAGGGGTGGCAAAGCGAGCACGCTTGGGCGCTGATGGGCCTTGGTGGGGCACCGGGCGTGATGGGTTGCGCCCTTATTCGCGCCAGCGCGGGATTTCCGACCCGTCGTGGGGGTTGGCTCCGTCCGGGCGGCGCTGCGCGGCCCGGTGCTCCTCGCGCAGCGCGCGCCCGACCGGCGAAGCGCGGCAACTCGCTGCAGGCGGCCCGCCGACTCGGTCGGCGAGACGGACATCGTGCCGTGCTCACAGACCGGGGTCGGCGGCGAGATCGGCACGGTGAGCGAGGAGCCGTTCGGCAGCGTGATCTTCAGCTTTTAGGAGGTCGCCTCGCCTCGCACTGCTTGGTGTCCGGCTCGCCGACACCGGAGACGTCGGGTGAGAAGCGCAGCGCCACGTGCGTGCCCGCCATCGTGAGCGTCTTCGGCGCGATGCGGCTGTCGAGGTGCGTCGGGTTGCGAGCGGCCGTCCGGGACAGCAGCTGGAGCTTGATCGCGCCGCCGAGCGTGCAGGACGCGTGGCGGGCGGCGAGTCGGAGCGAATATTCGGTGTTGCCGGCGCCGTCGCTGCCGGGAATGTGGCCGAAGCTCGCGCTCACACCGCTCGCGGTGCAGCGGAGGCGCTGGCGCCGGTGGCGAGCGCGCCGCCCGCGACGGCGAGCGCTGCGGCGGCGAGCGAGGCCGTGAGGGGCATGGCGCGCATCAGAATCAGATGGCGCGCGACCGTCCGGCCCAGTATTCCTCCCGCAGCGCGCGTTTGAGCACCTTACCGACCGGCGAGCGCGGCAGCTCTCGGAAGATGACCTGCTTGGGCGTCTTGACCGGGCCGAGCTGCTCGCGGACGGCCGCCTTGACCCGCTCCTCGCTGAGCTCGCCGCCGGCGCGGAGCTCGATCACCGCCGTGACCGCCTCGCCCCACTTCTCGTCGGGTAGCCCGATCACCGCGCAGTCGCTGACGCCGCCGAGCCCGTGGATGAGCTGCTCGATCTCGGACGGCCATACGTTGAAGCCGCCGGTGATGATCATGTCGCGCAAGCGGTCGACGATGTAGACATAGCCCGCTTCGTCCATGCGCCCGACGTCGCTGGTGCCGTGCCAGCCGCCGGGGCGGCGGTTGCCCTCGCTGGCCTGGAGATCGCGGTAGTAGCCCGGCGTGACCAGGTTGCCGCGGGCGACGATCTCGCCGGTCTCCCCGGGACCGAGCAGCTCGCCCTGCTCGGACATGATCGCCACCTCGGCGACGAGCGAGGCCCGCCCGGCCGAGGCGAGCCGCTCGCCGCCCTCGGCGCGCGCCCGTTCATGGTCCTCGGGCGTCATCACCGTGGCGATCATCGGCACCTCGGCCTGGCCGTAGGTCTGGGTCATCACCGGGCCGAAGCAGTCCATCGCCTCCTGCAGCTTGGTCACGCTCATCGGCGCGGCCGCGTAGATGAAGTGGCGCAGCGAGGAGACGTCGACCGAGCCGGCGAGCGGGTCGCCGAGCAGCGCGTAGATCGCCGTGGGGGGCAGGAACAGGCGGCTGACCCGGTGATGGGCGATCGACTCGAGCAGCGGCCCGGGGTGCACGCCCTCGTGGACGATCACCTGCCCGGCGCGCGCGAACACCGGGAAGCAGATCGGTCCGGCTGCGTGAGTCATCGGCGCCGCCATCGCCATCACCGGCGGGCGCTCGGGCTCGGGCATGTGGGCGGCGAACGCGAGGCTCATCAGCTCGGCGACCAGGTGGGTGATCCGCACCGCCTTCGAGCGACCGGTCGTCCCGCCGGTCCCGACGACGAACGCATCGTGCCCCGGGTCATCGGGCGGTCGGGGGGCGCGCGCGCCGGCGGGCGCCATCCACGCTGAAAGGTCGTCGAGGCAGACCGCGCGCCGGATGCGGTCGACGGCCCCCTGCAGCCGCTCGGCGAGCTCGCCGAGGGCGTGGTGGTAGAAGAGCGCGTCGCACTCGGTGAGCTCGAGCAGCGCGACCAGATCGTCGGCCGTCGAGCGGGTGTTGAGCGGGATCCAGGTCGCGTCGGCCCGGATGATCCCCAGCACGCACGCGAACGCGAGCGGCGCGTTGGGCGAGAGGACAGCGACGTGCGCGTCGCGACCCAGGCCCTCGCCCTGCAGCGCGACCGCGATGCGGTGCGAGAGCTCGGCCACCTCGGCGTAGGTGTGGCGCTCGGCGTCGTCCGCGGTCTGGAAGCAGACGCCGTCGGGGTCGAGCCGAACCCCGCGGTCGAAGGGATCGATCAG
Source organism: Solirubrobacteraceae bacterium (assembly GCA_036266975.1). Lineage (GTDB taxonomy): Bacteria > Actinomycetota > Thermoleophilia > Solirubrobacterales > Solirubrobacteraceae > DATAWZ01. Next base: position 2,155 of record DATAWZ010000201.1, on the reverse strand, counting down.
GTGCACGGAACCAGCTCGCAACGTATCACGCGCCCCGAGCTCCCTTCACAAATAAGTCGATCGATCGATCGATAACATGTAGACTGCCGCCCAGCGATGTCCGAGATCGCCACCGATCGCCTGAAGCGCACGTCGCGGTTTGCAGGGGTAGTCGCGCGCCAGGGGGCGCGACTGGTAGGCGCCCATGCCGCGGCGGCGATCGGTGGCGATCGCGACGGGCTCACGCGCCGCCACGAGGAGGCGGCGGCGCAGGTGGTAAAGACGCTCGGGAGCATGAAGGGCGCGGCGATGAAGGTCGGCCAGCTCGCCTCGTTCGTCCAGGCCGACTTCGTGCCGCGCGAGTATCAGCCGATCTATCAGGAAGCCCTCGCGAGCCTGCGCGCCGACGCGCCTCCGTTGCCGTGGGCCCAGGTCGAGCGGGTCCTGCACGAGGAGTGGGGCGAGCCGCCGGCGCGGATGCTCGCCGACGTCGACCCGCAGGCGATCGCGTGCGCCTCGATCGGCCAGGTCCACCGCGCCGTGCTGCGCGATGGCCGCGAGGTCGCGCTGAAGATCCAGTACCCGGGGATCGACTCGGCGGTCCGTGCCGACCTGGGCAACGTGCGCGCGATCGCGGGCCTCGTGCGGATGGTTGCGCCCAAGCTCGACGCGCGCGCGATCGCCGCCGAGATCGTCGAGCGGGTCGGCGAGGAGCTCGACTACGAGCTCGAGGCCCAGAATCACCGCCTGTTCGCCCGCGCCTACCGCGGGCACCCGTTTGCGTACGTGCCCGAGGTCCACTCCGAGCTCTGCCGCCGCCGGGTGCTCGTCGTCGATTGGGTCAACGGTGCGCCGTTCGAGACCTGGCGCACGCTTCCGGCTGACGAGCGCGACCGCCTGGGGGAGATCCTGTTCCGCTTCCTCGGCGGCTCGATGTGCCGGCTGCGCGCGTACAACTCCGATCCGCACCCGGGCAACTACCTGCTTGGCGAGGACGGGCGGGTGGCGTTCTTCGACTTCGGCGCGGTCAATCACGTCACCGCCGAACGGCTGGCACGGATGATCCGCTCGGCCGTCGAGATCCACCGCGGGGACGCGGCGGCGGTCAAGCGCACGCTGATAGAGCTCGGCTACGTGTCCGTTAACGACGACATGGACGCCGACCGCTACCTCGGGATCGGGCAGGCCGCGGTGTGGTGGTTCGGCGAGGACCGGGAGATCACCATCGACGCGCGGCTCGTTCGCCGCGCGATCGCCGTCGCCGATCCACGCGGGCCGTGGATCGACGTGATCCGCCACGCGGGGTGCCCCCCGGAGGACGTGCTCTTCCTGCGGCTGGGCGCCAGCGTTCTGAGCGTGCTCGGCCAGCTCGAGCCGACATGCAACTGGTATCGCATCACGCGCGAGTGGATCGACGACGCCGAGCCCGCGGGCGAGCTCGGAGCGCTGGAGGACGGCTTCTGGGGAGGCCAGGAACAGGTGAGGCGCGCCGGTCGGGCGGCGCGCCTCACCGTGTAGATCCCGGGTGTGGTCGTGGTTTGAGTGGACCTGTGGGGGAGGGCTGACGGTTGGCCGTGGCGGGCCGGGATCCAGGGGTTCGTGCCGGTGCGGAGGACTGGCAGCTCGACCGGCCCCCAGCAGACCGCGGCCATCCTCGCTGGCGCGGCCTGCACGTTCGCGGTTGCGCTGAGTTGACCTTTGCGCTCTGGAGGTGCGGCACGCGCTGGCCGCGCGGGGAGCGACCCCGAGGGCGGGTGCCGGCGGAAGTACGAGGCGGTCTCGCAGGGTGCTCTGCGCGGCGGGGCACGCTCGGACGGCAGCGCGGGGCCTGGGACTGACGATCTCGGGGGCGATCGTCGAGGCGCACGGCGGGCGGATCTGGCTCGACGACACGGCGTCCGCGGGAACGAGCGTGCGCTTCAGCCTGCCCGTGGCCGCCTGACGCGGGGGTGTGGGGAGTTAGTCACGCATAGCGGAACTAACTCCCCACACCCCCTCGCGGAACGCCAATTCCGCGCCGCCACTCTAGCCTATAGCCTGATGGGAAATGACGTCGGGGTCAAGCAGCGGCTGGGGTGAGGGTGACCTCGTGGCCGAGGGATTGCAGGCGGGCGACGAGGCGTTTGGTGAGGCGTTCGGGGTCGCGGCGCTGGTAGTAGTCGCCGCCGAGTTCGCG
>DATAWZ010000200.1:0-47335 GCA_036266975.1 Solirubrobacteraceae bacterium | reverse complement strand
CTCAGTCCCCGCGGACCGATCATGGTCAACAGCACCTCGCTCGGCGGCACGAACTTCGCGCTCGTGCTCGCCCCGGCGTCGTGAGCGGCCGCGGGTCAGCTCGCCGCGGCGCGGCGCCGGCGGGCGCCGGGAGCGGCTGTTGGTCAGGTCTGCGCGGCGCGGCGCCGGCGGGCGCCGGGAGCGAGGGTCGAGCGCCGGCGGGAGAGCTCGCGCCAGCTGATCGGAAGCGCGATCCCGCGCTCGATCGCGCGTACGCGGTAGTCGGCGGGCAGGTCGTAGTGCAGCGTCCCGCCACGGTCCTGCGCCCACTCGCGGCGCAGCCCGAGCGCGGCCGCTGCCTCGTGCAGCTCCGTCGCCGTGTCGGCCACCAGATGCGACCAGCGACGCCCGCGCCACGGAATGTCGGCGTCGTCGACGTAGACCGGCATGGACCGCAGCGTAGCCACAACGAGATGGAGGGCTGATCCCCATGCGAGACGTGCAGATCCTCGCCACCGGCTCCTACCTTCCCGGAGAGGCGCTCACGAACGAGCAGCTCGCCGGATTCGCCGGGCCGCTCCCCGACGACGTCCTGGAGGGCATCCAGGTCAAGACGCGCCACTGGATCGCGGATCCACTCACCGGCGAGCAGAGTGAGACGAACGCCCACATGGCCGCCGAGGCCGGCGAGCGCGCGCTCGCCCTCGCCGGCGTGGACGCGGCCGACGTGGAGCTGATCGTCGTCTCCACGGCGAGCCCCGACTACCACCTCCCGGGACTGTCGACCTTCGTGCAGGAGGCGCTCGGGCTCGAGCGCTGCGCGAGCGTGGACATCCGCTCCGGTTGCGCCGGCGCCATCGAGGCGCTGGACCTGGCCCGCATGTACCTCGAGCGCGGGCAGTACGAGAACGCGCTGGTGATCGGCAGCGAGGCGATCTCGCCGCTGATCGTGCCGATCTTCCTGGGCCGGCCGCCGGAGAAGGTGCGCATGCGCGACCGTCTGGGGATCTACAGCTTCGGCGACGGCGCGGGCGCCATGGTGCTCGCGCCGCGCGAGGGCGACGGCGTGCGCGGCTCGGCGATCGCCTGCGTCGGCGGCCACCGCCCCCCCGGGATGCAGGTCATCGGTGGCGGGACGCACCGGCCGATCCACGAGCAGCTGCAGGCCAAGCGCCTGATCGAGCTGAAGGTCGACGTCGTCGAGAGCGGCCGCTTCACGCCGTTCGTACTCATCGAGGGGTTGCGCCGCACGCTCGAGAGCGCGGGCCTCGCGGCCGGCGAGGTCGACCTGTGCGTGATCCCCGAGGGGAACGCCGAGTACATCACCGACGAGCTGACCGAGGCGGGCCTGGAGACCGATGACTGGACCGCCCTGCAGGGCCGCATCTTCGAGAACCTCACCCTCGTCGGTGCCACCGGCTCCGCCGCGGTTCCGCTCGCGCTCGACCACGCCTGGCGGACCGGGCGGCTCGACGACGGACCGATGGTGATGCTGCTCGCGATCGAGACGAGCAAGTGGAAGTACGGCGGCTGGGTGTTCCCCTGGACCGCCGGCCCCGCCCCCACCGCGGCGGGGTGACGGGCGCCGCGCGTAGTCAGCGGCGCCAGAAGAGCAGCGACCGCCACCAGGGCCGCCGGGGAGCCGCGCTGGCCGGTGGAGCGGAGGGCGGGGGTGTCGGCGCGCCCGCGGCCGGCGGCGCCGGGCGTACGCGGGTGGTCTCGGTGTCGACGATGGGGGTGGGGTCGGCGGTGGGTGTGGGGCGTACGCGGGTGGTTTCGGTGTCGACGATGGGGGTGGGGTCGGCGGTCGGTGCGGCCGACGGCGGGCTGGGCTCGACGGCGGTGGGCTCGGGTGTGGGCTGCACCGCCGGCGGGCTGAGGCTGTCGAGGTCGACGGCACGGGCGAACCTCGTGGCGGCCGCCGCGGGCGGCCGAACCGGGAGGCTCACCGAGAGCTGCGTCGTGCCGAGCCTGATCGTGTCCTCGCTGTGCAGGGAGGTTGCGGCGGAGATGCGCTGGCCGTTGACGAACGTCCCGTTCAGAGAGCCGAGATCCTCGATCACGAGCTCCTCCCCGACGACCCTGAGCGCGGCGTGGCGGCGCGAGAGTTCGTCGTCGTCGAGGATCAGGTCGACGTTCTCGCGCCCGATCACCAGCTCGCCCGCTACTGGCACCGAGCGACCGGCCCCCGGGCCGCTCGCGATAGTGATCGTCGGGACCTCGACCGTGTCAGACGATGTCACGCCGCCCCTGCCCCCACATGCTCCGACTCATCGGTACCGCCACATTAGCCCTCGCGCGGGGGTGCCGTCAACCGAGCGCGACCCGCGATCGGGATAAGCTGCCTGGCGTCAACGGCAGGGGTGGGTGAAGCGCCGAGCGCGGACGCCGCGCAGGCCGAGCAATGACAGAGATGCTGGTGGAGAGCGGCGTGGCAGTCCCGATGCGGGATGGGGTCGTGCTGCAGGCCGACGTCTACCGGCCCGCGACCGGGCGGGTGCCGGCGATCCTGAACCGCACGCCGTACAACCGCAGCTTCAACCTGACCCCCGCGGCGGCGATCGAGCCCGAGCGCGCGGTGGAGGCCGGGTTCGCCCTCGTGTGCCAGGACGTCCGTGGCCAGCACGGCTCCGACGGAGAGTTCTACCCCTTCCGCAACGAGCGCGACGACGGCTACGACTCGGTCGAGTGGGCGGCAGCGCAGCCGTGGTGCGACGGTGCGGTGGGCATGGCCGGACGCTCCTACTCGGCGGCGACGCAGTGGCTCGCCGCCGCCGCTCGGCCCCCCCACCTGCGGGCGATCTGCCCGGTGGTCGTCGGCAGCGACCCCTACGGCGGATGGATCTACCAGGGCGGCGCCTTCCAGCTCGGCTTCAACCTCTTCTGGGTCAGCATGATGTCCACCCGCAAGGCGCGCCGGTCGCTCGCGGAGTCGTTCGCCCATCTGCCGCTGTCCTCGCCGCCGCTGCTCGACGAGAGCCCGGCCGGAGCCTTCTACCGCGACTGGCTCGCGCACCCGGCCGACGACGGGTACTGGCACGCCCTGGCGATCAGCCACCAATATCCGCTCGTCGAGGTGCCGGTCCTCAACGTCGGCGGCTGGTACGACCTGTTCCTCGGCGGGACGCTCGAGAACTATCGCGGCATCCGCGAGCGGGGCGGCAGCGAGCTCGCACGCGAGGCTTCGCGCCTGCTTGTCGGGCCCTGGGCCCACGGGACGACCTACGGCGCCTTCCCCGACCACAGCTTCGACGCCTTCTCGCCGCACGACGGCATCGACTTCGCCGCGGTGCAGCTCGCATTCCTCGGACGCCACCTGCGCGGCGACAAGGGCCCCGAGCTCGCGCCGGTGCGCGTCTTTCAGATGGGCACCAACGTGTGGCGCGAGGAGGAGCGCTGGCCGCCGCCCGCGGCGGGCGAGCAGCGCTGGTACCTGCACGCCGACGCCGGGCCGGGCGCGGCCGGGACGCTCTCGCCGCAGCCGCCCGAGGTCGACCCCCGGCCCCCGTCCACCTACGTGCACGATCCGCTGGACCCGGTGCCGACGATCGGCGGCCCGACCTCGTTGCCGGCGCGGTTCATGCGCACCAACGCCGGCCCGCTCGACCAGCGCAAGCTGCTCGAGCGCCCGGACGTGCTCGTCTTCCGGTCGGCGCCGCTCGAGCGCCCGCTGGGGCTGTGCGGGCCGCTCGCGCTCGTGCTGCACGCGGCGACGAGCGCCGCCGACACCGACTTCGTCGGGCGCCTGTGCGACGAGGCCCCGGACGGAACCTGCACGATCCTCGTCGAGGGGGTCCGCCGGGCGCGCTACCGCGAGGGCTTCGACCGGCCGCGCCCGATCCGGACGGGCGCCGTGCTGGCCTATGAGATCGACCTCGTGGCGACCTGCGCCGAGCTCGGTGCCGGGCACCGCCTCTGTCTGATCGTCGCCAGCAGCTCCTTCCCACGCTTCGACCGCAACCTCGGCACCGGCGCCGAGCTCGGCTCCGAGGTCGAGGCCGACGCCGTGCGCGCCGAGCAGTCGATCTTTCACGACGGTCCGCGGCCATCGCACCTGCGCCTGACCGTCGAGGTGCGTTAGCTTCCCACCGTCGACCAACAGATCAAGGAGCTCGATGCAGAATGGGCAACACCGCGTTTCTGTTTCCGGGGCAGGGCTCACAGAAGGTCGGGATGGGCGCCGACCTGCTCGAGGCTCGACCCGACGTCTATGGCCGCTATCTCTCGCTCGCGGACGACGTCTGCGGCCTGCCCGTACGTTCGCTGTCGCTCGACGGCCCGATCGAGGACTTGACGCGGACCGACGTGGCCCAACCGGCGTTGTTCTCGCTCTCGCTCGCCGTCCACGAGGTCGCGCGCGAGCAGGGGCTGCAGCCCGACTTCGTCGCCGGTCACAGCCTCGGTGAGTACACCGCGGCGGTGGCGAGCGGGGCACTCGCGCTGGAGGACGGCATGCGCCTGGTCGCGCTGCGCGGGCGGCTGATGGCCGACATCCAGAATGAGCGCCCCGGCGGCATGGCGGCGATCCTCGGGCTGTCTGCCGAGCGCGTCGGCGAGCTCTGCGAGCAGGCCGCCGAGGCGGGCACCGTCGCGCCGGCGAACCTGAACACCGACACGCAGATCGTCTGCTCGGGCGAGGACGCGGCCGTCGACCGGCTCATCGAGCTCGCCGAGGCGGCGGGCGCCGATCGCGCGTTGCGCCTGCAGGTCGGCGCCGCGTTCCACAGCGAGCTGATGCAGCCGGTGCAGCAGCGCCTGTCCGAGCTGTCCACCACGCTGCCGTGGAAGGACCCGCAGACTCCGCTGGTCGCCAACGCATACGGCACCGTTCTGGCCAGCGGCGAGGACGTCCACGCCGCCCTGCTCAAGCAGATCGCCAGCCCAGTGCTGTGGGCCCAATGCGTGCGCACGATGCACGGCGAGGGCTGCGACACCTTCCTCGAGCTCGGCTCCGGTCGCGTGCTGATCGGGCTGGTGCGTCAAGTTCAGGAGGGCGTGGAGACCTTCGCGGCCGACTCGCCCAAGAAGCTCGCCAAGTTCGCCGAGCGCGGCTGAACGCCGGGCCGGATCGTCACTGCGGCTCGGCGACCACCTGGCGGTAGCCGCCGCCGTGGAAGAGCAGCGGCGCGCCCTCACGGGACTCGAGCGCGAGCACCCTCCCGATGAGGATCTTGTGGTCGCCGACCTCGTGGACCGCGTGCAGCGCGCAGTCCATGAACGCGACCACGTCGTCGATGATCGGCGAGCCGCTGGCCAGGACCCGCGAGGGCACCTCGCGAAAGGCGTCGCGCCCGCGCGGGCGGTCGCGCGAGGCGAAGTAGCGCGAGACCGGCTCCTGGTCGGCGGACAGGATGTTCACCGCGAAGACGCCGTTGCGCTCGATGTGCTCGGCGCCCTCCGAGGGCCACTTCACGCACACCAGCACCAGCGGCGGGTCCAGCGAGAGCGAGGAGAAGGCGTTGGCGGTCATGCCGTAGGCGTGCTGCTCGCCGCTCGTGGTGACGACCGTGACGCCGGTCGCGAAGGCGCCGAGCGCCGCGCGGAACTCCTGCGCGGAGATCGGGGGCAGGGTTGGGGTGACGGTCATCGCGTCGAGCCTCCTAGGCGTCGCCGAGCCGCTCGCGTACGAGCCGATCGAAGTCGGTGCCCATGCGCAGCGACTGCGCCACGAGGTCTCGGAACGTGTCGCGGTCCAGGCCGAGCAGGGTCGCGTCGGTGACCGCCCTGACGCTCGAGCGTCGCGCGCCCTCGCGCAGGATCGAGAGCTCGCCGAACAGGTCGCCTGGCCCGAGCCGGCTCGTGCTGACCCCGTCGCGCATCACCTCGGCCTCGCCGTCGATGACGATCAGGAACTTGTCGGCCGGACCGCCCTCGCTGACGAGGGTTTCGCCGGCGGTCGCCTTGATGCGCTGGAGCTCGGCGACGATCTCCTCGCCGCCGAGCGTCGGCAGCCCGTCGAAGACGCTGTAGGCGCGCTCGCGGTGAAAGCTCGCGCCGAACGTCCCCGCCGGAAGCGCGTCCCGCCCGCGGCGGTTGTCGATGTACTGCAGCTCGGCGACGCGCAGGCGGTAGAAGGAGATCGACATCGTCGCTCCCGGGGCGAGGTTGGGGAACTTCTGGCCGAACAAGTCCGCGGCGCGAGCGATCTGCTCCCCGGAGAGGATCACCGAGCACTGGCCGGTACCCTGCACGCCGCGGGTCTGGCTGAGATCGTCGGCGTACTCGTCGACGGTGAAGGCGACCGATGGGTTCTGCTCGATGTTGCGCGACGTCGTCGTGCCCGGCTGGCCCCAGAAGCACAGGTCCACGCCGTCGTTGACGAACAGGTAGGTGCTGGCGTGGGGGATCCCGCGCGCGGACGCGGTCGCGAGCGTCAACGTGCTCTGCTCCTGCAGGTACTCCAAGACGTGGTCGGGGACCTCTGGACCCGGCTGGGTGCTCATCGACGCTCCTTCTGGTTCGCTGGGTTGGGACGGCGCGCTCACGTGGCCGGCGGCATGTCGGCGTGCTCGAAGTCGAGCGGCTCCGCCCCGCTCGTCGCCTGCGCGATCACCGCCGCGTGCAGACCGGAGACGATCGCCCGCAGCGAGCCGGACCCGGGCTGGCTCCAATGGCCGCAGAGCAACAAGCGGTCGATCGGCGTGTCGTGCGGCGAGCGTCGCCCGCCGGTCTGCGCGGGGGTGTTCTCCCAGGCGTAGGCGGCGCCGCCGGCGTTGCGGCAGAAGCGCTCGAGCGTCAGCGGCGTGGCGGTTTGCATGAACGTCAGCGAGCTTCGCAGGCCCGGGAAGACGACCTCGAAGTCGGCGAGCAGCTGCTCGCCGAAGCGCTCGATCTCCTGGTCCCAGGGTCGTCCGATGTCGTAGGCGGCCATCGAGCTCAGGGTGATCGTGTGCTCGCCGGCGGGGGCGAGGGAGGGGTCGAGCAGGGTGGGGATGCTCGCCCACGTGCCGCCGGGACGTCCGTCGAGGATGTCCTGGTAGGTGTCCTCGTGGTCGTAGCTTCGCGGCCGGAAGATCTCACAGCCGAGGTCGGCGCCGGCAAGGTCCAGCGAGGTGGCACAGAACAGCAGCACGGCGGACAGCGACGGGGTCATCCGGCGCAGACGGCGCATGAAGCGGTCCGGCAGTTTCTCCGCGCCGACCATCGTCTCGAACGTGCTGCGGGCGTCGGCCGCCGAGATGACCACGTCGGCGCCGACCGACCAGCCGTTCGCGGTCGTCACGCCGGTCGCGCGGCCCTGCTCGACGTCGATGTGCTCGACGCTCGCATTGCAGACGATCTCTCCGCCGTGCCGCTCGGCCGCGGTGGCGAACGCATCCGCGAGCGACTGGAAGCTGCCCGCGCAGTAGGTGCCCCCGTCGAGGTAGACGCTGACCGTGGTCGCGAACGTCACGAACGAGAGCCGGTGCGGCGGCGTGCCGGGGTATGGCCACATCGCGGCGCACACGCCCTTGACGCGCGTGTCGGTGAAGTGCTCGTCGAGCACCTCACTCACCGTGGCCCGCAGATACCGGACGAGCACGGGGAACCGATGGGCGATCGCGTCGAGGTTCTCCAGCCCGATCCGCGGCGGCAGCTGGTGGGCCTCGAGGTGGACTTGGCGACAGAGCCGGAAGAAGCGCTCGATCGCCTCGCGCTCGGACGGGAACAGACGCGCGTGGGCCTCGATGAACGGCTCCAGCCCGTAGGGGGTGCGGATCACCAGATCCGGGAATACGGCCGAGTAGTTCTCCGGGATCGGGATCAGACGGCACTCCTCCCGGACCCCGAGGTGGCGCAGCAGGGCATCGGGAAGGGCGCCGTCGTACCCCTGCGGGAACACGTGGATCGCCGGATCGAACGTGTAGGGACCCGAGCGGAAGGCGTGGGCGTAGCCGCCACAGCCGTCAGCCTGCTCGAAGACGACCACCTGGCGACCGGCGTGCGCGAGCAGCGCGGCGGCGGTCAGCCCGCCGAGCCCCGCCCCGACCACCGCGACGTCGTAGCGGTCGCGGCGCGGCGGGCCGGTCCGCGTGTGAGCCTCGGTGCCGGCCACCCCGCGACCGCGGTCCTACCCGCCCACCCGGACGAGCTCGTCGAGCAGCATGTGCTCGTAGCCCTCGGTGCGCTCCAGGGCCTCGGCGTAGGTCAGCCCGTCGTCGTTGTAGAGCCCGTCGGCCTCCCAGCGCTCACGGTGCACGCTGACCGCCAGCGGCGCGATCCGGCGCTCGGGATCGGGACGCTGGTCGGGCGGCAGGCGCTGGCACGCCTTGTGCAGGAGCACGACCGCCATCGCCTCCAGGCGGCCCACCGTCTCCACGTAGCGGCTGCGCACCGTGGCGTCGTCCAGATCGGCGTGCATGTCCAGAAGGCGGTTCCACAGCCCCGGGAATTGGCTTGGGAGGACGTGCAGGCCCATGGGATTCTCCGCCGGCGCGAGGTTGTGCCAGTCGCGCAGCAGCTGCTGCACGTTGCCGGAGAGCTCGATCCAATGCAGCAGATGGGGGAGCATCGCCCGGTTGAAGTCCGGGTCGGTGGTCTTGCCATGGAACTGCACCAGGCAGCGGATGCCCCAGTACAGAACGTAGTCGTAGCCGAGCTTGGCCGAGAACACCTCAGCGTCGCCGAACAGCTGGTAGTGATCGCCCCAGACCCGCGGGAGCGCCGTCCTGAACAGGTTCAGAAAGCCCCCGTTGAAGATCTCGCAGGGCGTCCGGTAGTCCTCGCCCCCGAGATCGAGCCGGATCAGCTCGGTGATGTAGGTGTTGGCCAGGCAGATGTAGTCCGACCCGGGCGAGTACAGCGGGTCGATGAACACCCCCGCCTCGCCGGTGATGCACCAGCGGTCGGGGTGGAACACCCGCGTGCAGCCGTGGGAGAAGTGCTCGACCTTCAGGAAGTCCTGGATCAGCTCGCGACGCTCGACGATCGCCTGGTGGACCTGGGGCTCGTGCGCGCTGAGCCAGTCGAGCGCCCGATCCAGGGTCGAGATCTCCTCGAACGGATGCAAGCGGGGATCGGCGACGATGCCGACGCTGTGGGCGCCCGAGGACAGGGGGATCAGCCAGACCCAGTAGCCCTCGCCCGTCAGGTGGTTGGTGCTGTACTGGCGGATCCCCGGTCGCTCCATGCGGGCCATCCACTCGGCGTCGTGTGCGCCCCACTGCTCGAGGTCGATCAGCCCGCCGCCGACCCGCAGCCAGGCCGAGTTGATCGGGTGGTCGGTGGTCTCGGCCAGGTCGAGCTTGCGCTTCAGGAACGAGGACCGTCCCGAGCCGTCGACGACCCACCGCGCGGTGACCGTCCGCCGCTCGTCACGCAGGATCACCGCGACCGTGTGCTGCGTCTCGCCGAAGTCGACCGCGTCGACGCGGCAGCCGAGCTCGAGGTCGATGTCGAGCGCGCGACAGCGCTCGGCGAGCTCGTTCTCGAAGCTGCCACGGTCCAGCTGGTAGGTGGTCACCGGGGCGAACGCACGGTCGCCCCACTCCACGCGCTTAGTGATGTCGCGGTTGCCGTCGGCCGGGAAGAAGAAGCGCAGCCCCGCCTTGATGAGCTGCTTCTCGCGCAGGTGGTCTTCGAGCCCGCACAGGCGCACGAAGTAGTCGGCGGCGATCTCCACACTCGACTCACCGACCTTGAAGGCGGCAAGCGGTGCCTCGCCGGGCCGCCGCTCGGCGACGAAGATGCTCGTCTGCGGTCGCGTACGCTTCAGCTGGAGCGCGAGCGTCAGGCCGGCGAGCCCTCCCCCCAGGATCGCGACGTCGTAACTCTGTCCGTCCCGCACTTTGACTCCCTCCCTCTAGTAGCCCCCCACCGTCCGGTCAGCCCGCTTGGTCGGGCGCGTACCGATCGGGGAAGGCGTTCTCGATGCCCGGGCTTCGCTCCAGCGCCTCGGCGAGCGTCAGCCCGCCGTCGTCGAACAGGCCGTCCTGATCCCAGCGCGACCGGTCCAGGCCGACGGCGTACGGGTTGATCCGCGACTCGGGGTCGACTCGGTCGCCGCGCGCGTCAGTCGCTCTGTGGAAGAGGATCACCGTGAGCGCCTCCAGGAACTCCTGGTTGAGCCGGATGTTGTTCATGAGCGTCTCGTCATCGATCTCGACCATCAGACCGATCAGGCGTATGCCCAGACACGGGACCTCCCGTGGCGAGAGGAAGATGTCACGCCACTCGCGCCGGTCGGTCTCGTGCCAGTCGCGAAAGAGCTGCTGAAGACGGTGGTTCAGGCGGATCGCGCTCTGGAAGGGCTCGGCGGTGGCGTCGAGGAACTCCAGATCGGTCCACTTCTCGCGGTACATCCACAGCGCGAGGATCGTCCAGCGCACGGCGTCGTCCCAGGCGAGCTTTCCCGCCATCACCTCGGCGTTGCCGAACAGCCCGTACTGGTTGGTGTACGTCGGGAGGACGAGCCCCTCGAACCACGCCAGGTAGGTCGAGTTGTAGCGCTCCAGGCGCTCGCCGATGTCCTCGCCGTCCAGGTCGCGCGTGACGAGGTCGACGATGAACGTGTTCGACAGCGAGATTGAGTCCGAGCCGGGGGAGTACAGCGGATCGGCGAACACTCCCGCCTCCCCGGCCAGACACCAGCGCTTGGGCGAGTAGACACGCTCGGCGCCGAAGGCGAAGTCCTGCACCTTCAGAAAGTCCATCACCTGCTCGCGGCGGCTGGCGATCGCGCGGCCGACGTGCGGCTCATGGCGCTCGAACCACTCGATCGCACGGTCGAGCGTGTTGAACGAGTCAAAGGGGTGGTAGCGGGGATCGGCGCAGATGCCGATGCTCACCGGTCCGGTGCCAAGCAGGATGATCCACACCCAGTAGCCCTCGCCCATGAGGTGGTTCGTGCTCGCCCTGCGGATCCCGCGCTCCTCCATCCGCTCGAACCAGCGCTCGTCGGTCACGAAGTCCTCCAGGTCCAGCCCGTCCTCCAGGCGCAGCCAGGCGGAGTTGATCGTGTGCTCGACCGGCCGCGCGAGCCCGAGCTTGCGCTTGAGCAGGCTCGAGCGCCCACTCGCGTCAAGCACCCACCGGGCGGTGATCGTGCGCTCGCGGCTGCCGTGGTTCAGGACGACCTCGTGCCCGTCACCCTGCAAGCGCACGTCGAGCACCCGGCAGCCGTCGAGCAACTCGACGCCGTGCTCGACGCAGCTGCGGGCGAGCTCGTTCTCGAACACCCCGCGGTCGATCTGGTAGCTCGGGATCGGCCCGGCGCCGGGCGGTCCTCGCTCGACTCGGCGCCCGAAGTCGACGTTCTCATCGACCGGGAAGAAGAACCGCAGCCCGGCCTTGCGTCGATGCACGCTCTCCAGGTGCTCCTCCATCCCGACCACCTTGGTGAAGTAGCGACCGGCCGTCTCCATGCTCGACTCGCCCACCTTGAACGCGGCGCCGCGTCGCAGACCCGCCCGTCGCTCGGCGAGCACGATCGACATCGACGGCCGTGTCCGCGCGAGGTGCAGCGCGAGCGTGAGGCCGGCGAGCCCGCCCCCCGTGATGGCGACGTCGTATCTCTCCGGCGTGTCAGCCATTTTCCCCCTCGCCCAGCGTTTGGTGATCTTCCGGCACTGTAGAAGCCGCGGTCTCGCCCCGTCAAGCGGCGTGGTCCGCCTCGGATGACAGCTGCGCGGAGGCGGCCTTGAGGGTTGCCTCGAAGCGGCGTCCCACCGTCCGGCGGAATAGGCGCTTGATGAGGATCTGATCGCGAATCCACGTGCGCAGCGCGGTCTCCTCGGTAGCGGCCGAGCTGAGCGTGCCGATCAGCTGGATCACCTTGCCCGTGCGCTCTTGGCGCTTGGCCTCGTAGGCCCGCAGGCCTCCGACCAGGTCCGGCGCGGCAGTGAGACTGTCGGCGAGCACCACGCCGTCCTCGAGCGCCTGGCCGGCTCCCTGGCCGAGCACGGTGGTGAGCGGATGGGCGGCGTCGCCGAGCAGCGTGAAGCGTCCGTCACCCCAGTGCGGCACCGGCGCCTCGCCGTGAATGCGCATGCGGTCGATCGTCGCCCCCTCGGAGGCGGCCAGCAGGTCGGGCACCGGCGCGGCGACCTGTCCGAAGCGCTCGCGCAGATAGTCGAGCGAGCTACCGGGCTCCTGGAAGCTCGCGGGGACGTAGTCGAGCGCGGCCCAGTAGGTGTCGTCGGAGTCCTCGGCGACGCGGAAGACGTTGAAGCGCATCCCGCGGCAGAACACCAGGTAGAAGATCCCCGGGCGAATGAGCTCTCGGTCGGGAAACGGGATGATGCTGTGCCAGACGGTGTAACGGTAGGGCGGGAAGTCGGGGAGCCCCTTCAGGCCCAGGATCCGCTCACGCAGCCCGGAGTGCACGCCGTCGGCCGCGATCAGCACGTCGCCGCGCAGTTGCTCGCCGTCGGCGAGGGAGACCGTCACGCCGTCGGCGTCCTGTGTGAGCCCCTCACAGCGAGCGCCGAGCCGGATCGCATCCTCGCCGAAGGCGTTGGTCAGCAGCACGTGCAGGCGGCGACGTACGAACGCGACCGTCGGTGCGCCGAGCGCCGTGTTCAGCGGCTCGACCGGATATCGCATCAGGCGCTCGCCGGAGGCCGAGTAGAACTCGAGCGCGCTGAGCGGGTTGGCGCTCGCACGGACCTCGTCCTCGACGCCCAGGCGGCGGAGCACGCGCATGCCGTTCGGCCAGAGCACCATGCCGATGCCGACCTGGATCGAGGCCATCCGAGAGGCCTGTTCGACGACGGTCACGCTCGCCCCGGCTTGCCGGACGGCCAAGGCCGCCGCTAGGCCTCCGATCCCGGCCCCCGCCACGATTACTCGGTCAGACTCCCTCAGCAAGGCCGCCCCCCGGTGGATTGTGCCACTCGCGAATCTGTACCATCAATATACAGCAGCGACGAAGCGACGCCGGCGGGGCGGCGGCCGTCGCTTTTCATCAGCCAACCGTGTCACCCACGATCGACATCGGCAGCACGCTCGCGGCCTACACGCTCACAGAGCTGATCGCCGCCGAGGGGATGGGCGTCCTGTACCGGGGCGAGCACGCCACGACGGGCGCGACCGTGGCGGTGAAGGTCCTCTCGCCCGAACTCGCCGGCGACGAGACCGCCCGGAAGCGCTTCCTGCGCGAGGCGCGGTACACGAGCTCGCTCAGCCATCCGAACATCGTCAAGGTGTTCGACGCCGGGGAGGTCAAGAAGGTCCTGTACATCGCGATGCAATACGTCGACGGCGCCGATCTCGCCAAGGTGCTCGAGGAGGAGGGCGCCCTCGAGCCCGAGCGCACGATCGACGTGCTCAGCCAGGCCGGCGCTGCGCTCGATGCCGCGCACGCGGCAGGCATCGTGCACCGTGACGTGAAGCCGAGCAACGTGATGATCGCCTCCGGCAACGGAGGGGAGGCGGCCGGGCACGTGTACGTCACCGACTTCGGTCTGAGCCGCAATCTGGCCGAGAACGACGGGCTCACCCAGCCGGGGACGTTCGTGGGCAACGTCCTGTACAGCGCGCCCGAGCAGGTCGCCGGCCAAGAGCTCGATCGACGCGCCGACGTCTACGCGCTCGGCTGCATGCTCTTCCACTGCCTGGTGGGCGAGCACCCGTTCGTCTACGAACGCGCGCTGGAGGTGATGCAGGCCCATCTCGGCGAGCCGCCGCCGACCGCGAGCGACCGGCGCCCGGACCTGCCACCGGCGATCGACGCGGTGATCGCGAAGGCGATGGCCAAGGAGCGCGACGAGCGCTACGACACGTGCGCGACGCTGATCGACGCCGCCCGCGTCGCGCTTGGGACGCCCGCGCCGAGCGACCCGTCGGCCGGCGCTCCACCCCAGCTCGTGCTCGAGGTCACGACCGGCGAGGGCAGCGGCGCACGGCTCCAGCTCGACGGCGAGCTCGTCCTCGGCCGGGAGGCGGGGGGCCCGGGCAGCCTCTCGGGCGACTCGGAGATCTCGCGCCGTCACGCCCGGGTCGTGCGCCTGCCGTCAGGTGTGGTGCAGATCGAGGACCTCGGCTCCTCGAACGGCACCCTCGTCAACGACCAGCCCATCTCGACGCCGACGACGGTGACGGCCGGCGACCGGGTTCAGCTCGGCGATACCCTGCTCGTCGTGCGCGAGCAGCGCGCGGTGGTCTCGGAGCCGGGACCTGCGCCGAGCGAGACCGCGCCCGACGCGCCCGCCGACTTCGAGGCGCCGACCGAGCCCGAGCTGGGCTCGCGCTTCGTCGTCACGCTCGAGGTCGACCTCGACGCGCGCGAGGTCGTGGTCCGCCTTGGCGGGCAGGAGCGGGTGATCTCGTTTGCCCCCGACGGCGAGCAGGGCGACGCCGACGAGGCGTAGGGCCGGCGCTCAGGGCCTGACGACGGCCAGCGCGAAGGCCGCGAGCGCGACCAGCGCGAAGACCGTCCGCAGCAGGTGAAAGCGGCCCCAGCGGGCGAGCAGCGGGGCGAACTCGGCCGGGACCGCGTCGGCCGGCCACGCGCCCATCGTGCGGTTGATGCGCATGTTGACTGACCCCGAGGTCACACCGACGCCGATCGCTCCCACCAGGCCGATTACGGTGAACACCGTCTCGCTCGAGCTCAGGTGGTGGAAGAGGATCACCACCGCCGACACCGCGGCGAGGATCACGGTGGCGGGCTGGTAGCGGTCGATGAGCGGGTCGAGCATGCGCTTCGTGCGCAGCGCCTCGGCCGGTGGCAGGCGCACGAGCACCGGCAGAACCCCGGCGAGCACGGCGACGAGGGTCCCCGCCGCGATGCCCGCCGCGAACACCGATGCGAACCGGAAGATGTCGAGGACCGCCATGACGCCTGGCGTTACGAAGCGCTGCCGACCGGGTCGGTTTGGGCCGGCACCACCATCCAGTTGCCCGAGCGGGCCGCGACCATCAGCACGTCGTGGTCGAGCACCGGCGTCAGCGGCCGCTTCGCCTCCCGCGGTGGGCGCACGAGCACCATGGCCGCGGCCGACCCGACCAGGGCCAGGCCGAGCGGCACGAACATCGCGTGCGAGATGCCGTGCACGAAGGAGGCGTGGACGACCTGGTGGATGCGGGCGAGCAGCGGCGGGCTCAGCGCGTGGTGGGCGGGCGCTGGGGGTGCCGACCCGGTCGCGACCGAGTTAGCGATCGTGTGGCGCGCGGTCGCCGGCAGCGGGAAGGAACTGAGCAGGTGCAGTGCCTTCTTGCGGCTGAGCGATTCGACCAGGGCACCGGTGACCGCGATGCCGAGCGCGCCGCCGACCTGTCGCGACATATTGAGGATGCCCGCACCGGCCCCGGCCTTGTCCGGCGGGACCGAGGTGATTGCCGCCCCGGAGGTCGGGGACAGCGACAGGCCGATGCCCATCCCCAGCAGCACGAAGGAGGGCAGCAACAGCAGGTAGCCGCTGGAGGCGGTGATCTGCGTCTGGATCAACGCTGCCGCGGCGACGAGCACCAGGCCGCTCGCCATGACCGGGCGAAAGCCAAAGCGCATGACGAGCTTGTGGGCGATCGGACCGGCGAACATGATCGGGAGCGTCGCGGGCAGCAGCAGCGCGCCGGCCTTGATCGCGCTGAACCCGAGCACGCCCTGCATGTAGATGGCCGTGTACAGAAGCACCGTCAGCATCGAGAACGACAGGGTGAACCCCACCGTCGAGGCGCCGACGAACTGGCGGCTGCGGAAGACCGCGAGCGGCAGCAGCGGGTGGCGCACGCGGGTCTCGGTGATGACGAACGCGATGAGCGCGAGCACGGCCCCGCCGAGCAGTCCGAGCACCCGGCCCGAGGTCCATCCCCAGCTGTCGCCCTGGACGATCGCCAGGACGAGCGCGGTGATCGTCGCCGAGAGCAACACGATGCCGGGGAAGTCGATGCGTCGCGAGGCGTTCTCGTCGCGCGACTCCGGGACGGCGATCAGTGTGACCACGATGGTCAGCAGCGCGAGCGGCATGTTGATGTAGAAGACGGCCCGCCAGCTGATCCCCTGCGTGAGGATCCCACCCAGCAGCGGTCCGGCGGCGAGCGCGATCCCGGAGACCCCGGCCCACAGCCCGATCGCTCGCCCGAGCTCGGGCAGCGGGAAGGTGCTGCGGATGATCGACAGCGTCGCCGGCATCATGAAGCCGGCCCCGAGGCCCTGCACGGCGCGGCTGGCCACGAGCATCGGCATCGTCGTCGCCGCCCCGCAGGCCGCGCTGGCGATCGCGAAGACGACGACGCCGAAGAGGAACATCCGTCGCCGGCCGAAGATGTCGCCGAGCCGACCGCCGGTGACCAGGAACACCGCGAACGACAGGGTGTACGCGTTGATCGTCCACTCCACGCTGGTGATCGTCGCGTGCAGGTGACGCTCGATGGTCGGCAGCGCGACGTTGACCACGGTGGTGTCGAACATCGTCATCGCGAGGGCCAGGCACGTCGCGCCCAAGCCCCACCAGCGCCGGTTATCGGCGGTAATGGGAAAGGCCGGGGTGCGGCGGCGCGGCTCCTCGGGCGCGGCGCCCGGTTCGGGGGCAGGCGGCTCGGCGGAGGCCGGCGGCTCCGGTGCGGCGACCGGCGGCTCGGGCGTGGGCGCCGAGCGAAGGATCGTGTGCGCGCCGGCACCAGCGACGACCGGCTCGGGCGAGGGCGCGACGCGAGGAGCGAGCTCGACGGCGACGTCCGAAGCGCCGACCGTGAGCACGGCGTCGTGGTCGAGCGTCGTGGGCCCGCTGATGCGCCGGCCGTCGATGAACGTCCCGTTGGTCGACCCGAGGTCCTGGACGATCACACCGTCTCCGGCCGCGGTGACCTTCGCGTGGCGGCGCGAGACATCGGGATCGGCGATCGTCAGATCGGCGCCCTCACGGCCGATGAACAGCTCCCCCGCGATTTCGATGCTGCTCCCCGCAGCGGGTCCGGAGCGGACCCGCAACCGATGCGCCATCGTGGACACCCCTTGTCTGATGGCACGCTCCCCACGAGCGTGGCCGGCCCATCCTCTCAGGCGCCGAGGGCGAATTCAAGCACTCAGCCGGAACCCGCTCCCACCGCCGCCTCGCGCGCGAGGAACTCCTCGACGAAGTCGGTCGTGACGTCGCCGGAGCGGAACTGCTCGTCGGCGAGCACGCGTCGGTGGAAGGGGATCGTCGTCTTGACTCCCCGCCCCTCGATCTGGAACTCGGACAGCGCCCGGTCCATCCGGGCGATCGCCTCCAGCCGGGTGGGCGCCCAGACGATCAGCTTGGCGATCAGCGAGTCGTAGAAGGGCGCGATCGACCAGCCCGGGTAGCAATGCGAGTCCACGCGCGTATAGGGCCCGCCAGGCGGCACGTAGACGTCGAGCTTTCCGGCCGCCGGGGCGAAGTCCCGGTCGGGGTCCTCGGCGTTGATGCGGCACTCGATCGCGTGGCCGCGCACCTGCAGGTCGGCCTGGGTGACCGACAGCGGCTCGCCGGCGGCCACGCGGATCTGCTCCTGGATCAGGTCGGCGCTGGTGATCATCTCGCTCACGGGGTGCTCGACCTGGATGCGGGCGTTCATCTCCATGAACGACAGGTTGCCGTCGTGGTCGAGCAGGAACTCCATCGTTCCCGCGCCGGTGTAGCCGACCGAAAGCGCCCCGGCCACCGCGCGCTCGCCGATGTCGCGACGCTGCTCGTCGTTGAGGTGGATCGATGGCGCCTCCTCGATGAGCTTCTGGTGGCGGCGCTGCACCGAGCAGTCGCGCTCAAAGAAGTAGACGCCGTTGCCGTGGCTGTCGCAGACGAGCTGGATCTCGGTGTGACGCGGAGCGTCGAGGTAGCGCTCGATGTAGACGGCGCTGTCCTTGAAGATGGCTTGCGCCGTGGCGCGGGTCGTCTGATACAGGCGCGCCATGTCCTCGGCCTTGCGCACGACGTTCATTCCGCGCCCGCCGCCGCCGGCCACCGCCTTGATGATCACTGGGTAGCCGATGCTCTCGCCGATCTCCTGGGCCTCGTCGACCGTGGCCACGGGCTCGATCGTCCCCGGCAGAAGGGGCAGGCCCGCCTTGGCCATCAGGTCGCGGGCGATCGCCTTGTCACCGACCCGCTCCATCACCTCGGGCTTGGGGCCGATGAACGTCAGACCGTTGTCCGAGCAGATCTCGGCGAAGAACGGATCCTCGGAGAGGAAGCCGTAGCCGGGGTGGACGGCGTCAGCGCCCATCTTTTGCGCGGCGCCGATGATGTTAGGGATGTTCAGGTAGCTCTTGCCGACATGGGGCGGCCCGATGTGGACCGACTCGTCGGCGAACCGCACCACGGCCGACTCGGCGTCGGCGGTCGAGTACAGGGCGACCGACTTGATCCCCAGCTCACGGCACGCGCGCGCGACGCGTAGGGCGATCTCGCCACGGTTGGCGATCAGGACCTTCTCGAACATCGGCGCCTACTCGGCCGGTTCCAGGTACATCAGCACCTGCTCGAACTCGACCCACTCGCCGTCCTTGCAGGCGACCTCCACGACCTTGCCGCCGTCGCCCGCCGCGACCTCGTTCATCAGCTTCATCGCCTCGACGATGCAGACGGTCTGGCCGGCCTCCACGGTGTCGCCGACGGCGGCGAACGGCGGCTTGCCCGGCTGCGAGGCCGAGTAGAAGGTTCCCACCAACGGCGCGAGCACCGGGATGCGGTTGTCGGCCTCCATGTCCCCGACGCTGAACACACCGGACGCCATCCGCGCGCCGGGCGGGATGCTCATGCCCGACACCGCGCTCGGGGCCACCGGACCCGACGGGGGCGGCGGCGCGTCCGCCGGCGCGGCGAACACCGGCGCCGGCGCGCCACGCTCGATCTCGATCTTGGTGTCGCCGGCGGCGACGGCCAAGCGCTGAACGCTGCTGCCCTCCAAGCGCTTGATCAGGTCGCGGGCCTCGGCCCACACCGACTCGATCAAGTCCCGGTCGGGGGTATGAGTGCTGCTGTCCTTGTCGCTCATGTCTCCTCGATGATCGGCGGCAGAACCGGCTGACGCCCAGGCGCGCCAAACTTGCGAAAGCGTTCGTAGCGCTGCGCGACCAGATCGTCGACCGACAGCGGCAGCAGCTCGGCCAGCTGCGCGACGATCGCTGCCTTTACGTTGGCGCCCGCGACCAGCGGGTCGAGCTGGGCGCCACCCTCGGGCTCGGGCACGACCGCGTCCATCACGCCGAGCGTGAGCAGGTCGTTGCAGGTCAAACGCAGCGCCTGGGCCGCCCGCGGCGCCGAGGCCGCGTCCTTGAAGAGGATCGTCGAGCAGCCCTCGGGGCTGATGACCGAGTAGTAGGCGTTCTCCATCATCAGCACGCGGTCGGACGTGGCCAGCGCCAAGGCGCCGCCGCTGCCCCCTTCGCCGGTGACGATCGTCACGGTGGGCACGGGCAGCCGCGACATCAGCATGATCGACTCGGCGATCGCGTTGGACTGGCCGTGCTCCTCGGCCCCGAGCCCCGGGTAGGCGCCCGGAGTGTCCACGACGGTGACCACCGGCATCCCGAAGCGGGCCGCGTAGCGCATCAGCCGCATCGCCTTGCGGTAGCCCTCGGGCTCGGGCATGCCGAAGTTGTGCTCCATCAGCTCGGCCGTCGTGTGCCCTTTCTGCTGGCCGATGCACATGACCGTCAGCGCGCCGAGCTGCGCGAGGCCGCCGATGATCGCCGCGTCTTCGCGGAACAGCCGGTCGCCGTGCAGCTCGTGGAAGGAGTCGAACGCGTGCCCGACGAGGTCCAGGAAGCGAGGGCGCTCGAGGTGGCGGGCGAGCTGCACGACCTCCCACGGATCGTGCGGGCCGAGCGCCTCGGGGTCACTGATCGGAGCGGCGCCCGCGGCAGCGGGCAGGCGGGCGCCGCGGGCACCGGCGTCCTCGCCGCGGGCGGCCTCGGCGCGCTGGTGGGCCTCGAGCAGGTTGCGGATCGCGCGGCGCAGGTTCTCGCGCGTCTCGAGGAGGTCCAGGAAGCCGCGCTCGAGCAGGAAGCCCGCGGTCTGGAAGCCGTCGGGGAGCTTCTGGCGGATCGTCTGCTCGATCACCGTCGGCCCCGCGAAGCCGATGTGGGCCCCCGGCTCGGAGATCAGCACGTCGCCGAGCGTCGCGTAGGACGCGCTCACCCCGCCGTAGGTCGGGTCGGTCAGGAGCGAGATGAACAGCACGCCCTCCTCGGCCAGGCGCGCGACGGCCTGGCTCGTCTTGGCCATCTGCATCAACGAGACGCAGCCCTCCTGCATCCGCGCTCCGCCCGAGGCCGAGATCACCAGCAGCGGGACGCGCCGCTCGAGCGCGAGCTCGGCGGCGAGCGTGATCGACTCGCCGACCGCGCCGCCCATGCTGCCGCCGATGAACGAGAAGTCGATCCCGGCGACCACGAGCGGCAGCCCGTCGATCGTGCCGGTGCCGTGCAACGCGCCGGTCTTGGTCTCGCTGCGCTTCCGGGCTGCGGCGATCCGCTCGGTGTAGGGCTTGGCGTCGGCGAAGGAGAGTGCATCGACGATCTCCAGGTCGCCGCTGAGCTCCTCGAAGCTGTCCCGGTCCAGTAGCTGACCCAGTCGCTCGCGGATGCGCAGCCGGAAATGGTGGTTGCACTCCGGGCAGACGCCCAGGTTGCGCTTCAGGCGCTTGTGGTAGACGAACGCCGAGCACGACGGGCAGCGGAACCACTCGGCCGATGCGGCGCGCGCGGCGGCGGTGGATTCAGCCAAGGAGATCATCCCCCCCGAGCCGACGGTCCTCGGCACGCAGTCGCCGGTAGCGTGCGAGCGCGCCCTGGAGTGTCTCGGTGACCCGCTCGCGCGTCGGCGCCGGCTCCTCGCCCGGTCCGCTGAGCTCGGCGTCGAGGAAGGCCTGCACCTCGGTGAGCGTGCTCCCCTCGGGGTCGAGTGGCGCCGACTCGCCGGCGAGCGCTCGCGCCTGCTCGAGCCGATCGGCAGTGAGCTCGACGAGGATGACGCCGTAGAGCGGATAGGCCTCGTAGCTGTCATCGCGCTCACGCAGCTTCGTGAAGGCGTCGCGGGCGTCGTCGAGCTCGCCGGTGGCCAGGCTCAGCTCGGCGACATCGAGCAGCGCAGTCAGATCGCTCGGGTCGGCCTCGACGATGCGCCGCGCCTGCACGAGCGCCTCGCCGAACTCCCCCAGCGTGCGGTACATGTCGACCAGGCTGATCGCCGCGGTCGAGGCGCCGCGGGTGCTCTCGGCGGCCTGGGCGAGCAGCCCGACCGCCTCCTGGTCGTTGCCGGCCGCGTAGGAGGTGTGACCGAGGTGGGTCAGCGCGACGGCGTCGTCGGGGTTGAGCTCGACCGCGCGCCGGAAGGCGTCCCCGGCCTCGCTCATGCGCCCCTCGGTCGCATACGCCTCGCCGAGGTGGTGCCAGGCGTCGCCGTCGTCGGGCGCGAGTTGGGTGGCCCTTTCGAGCTGCTCGACGGCGTCGTCGCGGCCAAGCTCGACGCCGGCGCGGCCCGCGAGCGCGAGCAGCTCGACGTCGTCCGGCGTGCCCGCCAGTCCCTCGAGCGCGGCGGCGCTCGCGCCGTGATAGTCGCCGGCGTTCAGCGCCGCCCGCGCGCGTTCGGCCGTGCTCATGCCGCACCGCCCCCCGACGTGCCCCCACAAAGACTCACCGCGTTCATTCTCCCTGTCTCGTCTTTTCTGGTCAAGGGGAAATCCGTGGCGCCGGTCAGACCGCCGGCCGGGCGGGCCACGACCAGTTCGAGATCTCCGGCGGGTCGTTGCCGACGTCGCGCACGTAGCGACGGTGCTCGGCGAGCTCACCGCGCAGCTTGTCGATCGTCGTCTGGGCGTCGACGAAGTTGCGCACGGCGAAGCCGCCCGACATGCCGCGCACCTGCTCGCTGACGCCCGCATCGACGCGGCTGAGCGCCTCGATGGCGAGCTGGTAGCGGTCGACGCCGTTCATCGCCAGCAGCTCGAACGGGGTGGTCGTCGTGCCCTCCTCGGCGTAGCCGCGCACGTGGAAGCGCTCCTGGCGCGGCCGGCGGTGGATGAGCTGGTGCACCGCCGAGGGGTAGCCGTGGAAGTTGAAGATGACCGGCCGGGCGTCGGTGAACAGCTCCCGGAAGTCGCCGGCCGACATCCCGTCGGGATGGTTGTCCGGGGTAGAGAGCGTGAACAGGTTCGTGACGTTCACGAACCGGATCTTCAGGCTGGGCACCTCCCGGCGCAGGATGTCGGCCGCCGCAAGCAACTCGATCGTGGGGACCGTCCCGCAGGCGCACAGGATCAGGTCGGGGGACTCGCCCTCGACCTCGCTGCCGGCCCAGTCCCACGCCGAGGCGCCGGCGCGCACGTGCTCACGAGCCGCCTCGGCCGACAGCCACTGGGCCATGGGGAGCTTGGAGGCGATGATGAGGTTGATGCAGCGCTCGGCCTCCAGGCACAGCTCCATCGTCGCCAGCAGCGTGTTCGCGTCCGGCGGCAGGTAGACGCGGGCCGTCTCCTCCCGGCGGTTGAGCATCGAGTTGATGAACCCCGGCATCTGGTGCGAGTAGCCGTTGTGGTCCTGGCGCCACCCCTCGGAGGTGAGCAGGTAGTTCAGCGAGGCCACCGGCTCGCGCCAGGGGGCCTCTTCGACCGACATCTTCAGGAACTTGCCGTACTGGTTGACCATCCCGTCGACGATCGGGATGAACGCCTCGTAGCAGGGGAAGATGCAGTGCCGGCCGGTGAGAACGTAGCCTTGCATCCACCCCTGGCAGTTGTGCTCGGAGAGGACCTCCATGATCCGCCCGCCCGGCTTGTAGTCGGGGCTGACGTTCGAGTCGACCGGCCACTCGTACGCGTGGTCCTCGACCTCGAAGACCGCACCCAGGCGGTTGGAGGCGACCTCGTCCGGGCACACAATGCGGAAATTGCGCTCCTGCGCGTTCAGGCGGAAGACATCGCCCAGGTATTTGCCGAGCTGGCCGACCGAGCTGTCGCTCACCGCGCCGGGGTGGGGCACGTCGAGCGCGTGGTCCTCGACGGCGGGCAGCTTGAGCGGCACGCGCATCTTGCCGCCGTTGACGTGGGGGTTGGCGCCCATGCGCAGATCGCCCGTCGGACACATCGCCGCCACTGCCTCGGCCGGCCCGCCGTTGGCGTCGAACAGCTCCTCGGGCCGGTAGGAGCGCAGCCATCCCTCGAGCGCGGCGAGGTGCTCGGCGTCGCTCTTTGCCCGCATTGCGGGCACCTGATGGGCCTTGGAGGTTCCCTCGATCTGGATCCCGTCGAGCTCGCGGATGCCGCCCATGCCCTTGGGCGAGCGCACCACGAGCATCGGCCAGCACGGCCGCTCGGGGCGGTTGCCCGCGCGCGAGGAGTCCTGGATCTCGCGGATCTCCGCGTAGGCGATATCGAGCGCGCTCGCCAAGGAGCCGTCGAGGTCCTCGCCGTCGACGATCATCGGATGCCAGCCGAAACCCTCGAACAGCTTGGTCAGCTCGGAGTCGTTCATCGTCCCGTAGATCGTCGGGTTGGCGATCTTGTAGCCGTTGACGTGCAGCATCGGCAGCACCGCGCCGCTGCCGACCGGGTCAAGGAACTTGTTGCAGTGCCAGGCGCCCGCCGTCGGTCCGGTCTCGGCCTCGCCGTCGCCGATGATGCAGGCGACGATCAGCTCGGGGTTGTCCAGCGCGGCGCCGAACGCGGTCGCGAGCGCGTAGCCGAGCTCACCGCCCTCGTGAATGGTCCCCGGGACCATCGGGCCGATGTGGCTGGGGAAGCCGCCGGGCCAGGAGAACTCGCGCACGAGCGTTCCCAGCCCCTCGCCGCTGCGGCCCATGTCGGGACGGATGTCCTGCAGGCAGCCGTCGATCCACAGGTTGGCCAGGTTGGCCGGCGCGCCGTGGCCGGGACCGGTGACGAGCAGCATGCTCGCCTGGGTGTCGAGGATCAGGCGGTTCAGGCCCGCGTACATGAGGTTCAGCCCCGGCACCGTCCCCCAGTGCCCGAGTAGGCGGTGCTTGATGTGCTCGGGGCGCAGGGGCTCCTCGAGCAGGTGATTGCCCTGCAGGTAGATCATCGCCGCGGCGATGTAGTCCGTCGCCCGGCGGTACACCGCGAGCCTTTCGGACACTGGCGACGGCGCTTGGCTCGACATCGGCCCCCCTCACGTCTTGCGTAGAGATAATTCTGTGTTGGCAGCGGAAGGTATACACCCGAGCCGGACGTTGCAAGGCGTCAGAGGGTCTCGCGCAGCCGCTCCAGCTCGCGGTCCAGCGAGAAGTCCGCGCTCTCGGCGCGCTCGGCGCTGATCACGTGCATCGCAGCGTTGATCAGCGCGAGATGCGTAAACGCCTGCGGGAAGTTGCCCAGGTGACGCCCGGTGCGGGGATCGATCTCCTCGGCGTAGAGCTGTAGCGGGCTCGCGTAGGAGAGCAGCTTCTCGCAGAGCTCCCGTGCGCGGTCGTTCTCGCCGATCTCCGACAGCGCCGCGACGAGCCAGAACGAGCAGATGGTGAACGTCCCCTCTTCACCCCGCAGCCCGTCGTCGGTCTCCTCGATGCGGTAACGCAGCACGAGCCCGTCCTCGGTCAGCTCGTCGGCGATCGCGTGGACCGTCGCGACGATGCGCGGGTCCGCGGCGGGCAGGAACCGCACGAGCGGCATCAGCAGCACCGAGGCGTCCAGCGCGGTCGTGTCGTAGTGCTGAGTGAACACGCTGCGATCGTCCAGGGCGTGCTCGCAGATGTCGGCGTGGATCTCCTCCGCGGCCGACTGCCAGCGCGCCGCCAGCGCGTCGTCGTCACGGAGCATGGCGAGGCGGGCGCCGCGGTCGGCGGCCACCCAGCACATCATCTTCGAGGAGGTGAAGTGCTTGGGCTCCCCGCGCACCTCCCAGATCCCGCGGTCGGGGTCGCGCCAGTTCTCCAGGGCGCACTGCACCTGACGCTTGATGATCGGCCACACCCGCTCGGGCAGCTGATCGCGCGACTTGGTGTGCAGGTAGATCGAGTCGAGCACCGCTCCCCACACGTCGTGCTGGCGCTGGCTGTAGGCGCCGTTGCCGATCCGCACCGGGCGCGCGCCGTCGTAGCCGGAGAGGTGCTCGAGCTCCTGCTCCTGCAGCCGGCTCTCCCCGTTGATGCCGTACATGATCTGCAGGTCGCTCTCCTCGGCCTCGACCACGTCGGCCACGAAGTAGAAGAAGTCGTTGGCCTCCCAGTCGAACCCGAGCGTGTACAGCGCCCACAGCATGAACGTGGAGTCGCGGATCCACGTGTAGCGATAGTCCCAGTTGCGCTCGCCCTGCGGCGTCTCGGGCAGCGAGGTCGTAGCGGCCGCGATCATGGCGCCGGTCGGCGCATAGCAGAGGCCTTTGAGCGTCAGCGCGCTGCGCTGAAGGTAGGTCCGCCAGGGGTGGTCGGGGAACGTGCCCTGCTTGAGCCACTCCTGCCAGTGGTGGGCGGTGCGCACCAGCCGCTCGTAGGCGTCGTCGTAGTTCTGGGGAAGCGGGTGCTCGGACCAGCCCAGCGCGGCGAAGGCCACGTCGCCCTCGCGCAGAATCGTCCGCGCCCGGGCGCGCGGCCCCTCGAAGCCCAGGTTCAGGTCGGTGACCAGGCGCAGCTTGAGCTCCATTCCCTCGCTGGAGGCGACCGCCTCGTGGTAGCCCGAGCCGGTATAGCTCCACTCCGCGGCGAGCCCGCCGTAGTCGAACACCGGCTCGCAGTCGAGGTGGATCTCGGCCGAGCCGTGCACGCAGCGCACCGTGCGCAGCAGGACGTGGTCAGCGTCGTAGTCGGTCGGCGAGCGCCGATGCGTGTGTGAGCGCTCGTCGCTGTGATGCCATGGGCCGATGCACAGCACGTCGCGTACGATCACCCACCCCATGCGCGTCTCCCAGCTGGTTTCGAGCACCATCGTCCCCGGCAGGTAGCGGATGCCGGCGGGGACGCTCACGTCGGCTGGGCCGATCCGAAAGCCGCCGGCGTCGCGGTCCAGAATCGCTCCGAACACGCTCGGCGAGTCCATCCGCGGCAGGCACATCCACTCGACGTTGCCCGAAGGCGCGATCAGCGCGCACGATTCGCAATCCGACAGGAACGCGTACTCGGCGATCGCCGGAAAGGCGCCGCGACCCGGCGCCGACTGGGGCGCGGTGGGACTCACGACGCGCTGCCACTCCCCCTCACGATCAGCCAAGCCTACCGCGTCGAAGATGGCGGACGGTCGGCCGAGTGCGTAGGCTCTCCGCGGAGGGCACGTGATGCTGAGCTGGGTGCAGATGTTTGTGCTGCTGCTCGTGAGCCACCTCGTCGGTGACTACCTGCTGCAGACCGATTGGCAAGCGCTGCACAAACGCGGCGGGCTGGTCTCTGGAGACCCGCAGGCGCGGCGGGCGCTGGTGACGCACGTCTGCACGTACACGATCGCGTTCCTGCCCGCCCTGCTCGCCGACAAGCTCGACGTGCAGCTGCTGTGGGCGATCCCGGCCATCTTCGTGCCTCACCTGATCCAGGACGACGGCACGCTGATCGCGCGTTACATGACGGCGGTCAAGGGCCTGAGGCCCTCCGAGAACCTGCCGGTGGCGGCTGACGTCGACCAGACCTTTCACGTCGTCGCGCTGCTGCTGCTGGCCTTCGCGCTGGGAAAGTGAACTGGGCGGCGGAACCTCGGCACCCGCAGCGTGTTCAGGGGGCGTGATGGGGGCGTTTCGCATACGGGGGCTCGTGGGGCTGGTGGCGGCGCTCGCGCTGCTCGCGCTGCCGGCCGTCGCGCAGGCGACGGTGTGGACGGTCACCACGAACCTCGACCCGGCGGCGCCGGTGTGTCCGAGCGCGAGCAACTGTTCGCTGCGCGGCGCGGTCGCCGACTCCGCCGCGGGCGACACGGTCATGCTGCCCGCGCAGGCCGGCGGGACCGAATACGAGATCAGTACCGCGGGGGCGATCTTCATCAATCACACCCTCACGATCGAGGGCGCCGGAGCCGCGACCACCACGATCGAGGGCGTATCCGACGGCCCGGTGCAGCTGTTCGCCCTCTGCAACGCGGCGCCAGGCGGCAGCTGCGCGACCGGAGCGATCCCTGCGGACATCACGATCGAGGACGTGACGCTCGACCACGGCTGGAGCGCGACGACGCCCGGTGGCGCCGTCGAGAACGACGCCCAGACCACGCTCGTCGATGACGTCGTTCGCGGCGGCATCGCCTGCCAGGGGGCAGGGCTTGCCAATCTCGCCGGCAACCTGACCGTCAGCGCGAGCGAGATCGACTCCGGCGAGGACGACTGCCCGCCGTATGAGGGCGGCGCCGTCTACGACGCGAGCGGGGCCGCGCTCGACGTCGTCAACAGCACGATCGACCAGAACGCCGCGGCGGACGGCGGGGGCATTTACGACGACGGGGGGACGGTCATGCTCGCGAACTCGACGATCGCCGACAACGAGTCCACTCCCGCGAACGGCGGCACCGAGAGCGGCGAGGGCGGCGGCTTGGTCGTCGCAAGCGGCACGACGACCGTGCAGGACTCGATCCTCGCCGACAACTGCAGCGAGTATTCCGGGGTTTCCGCGGGCTGCGCGCCAGAGAACTGCAGCGGAACGATCACCTCGCTCGGCGACAACATCGACGACGGGACCACCTGTGGATTCGACGCCTCGACCGACCGGCCGCCCGATACGGCCCCCCAGCTCGTCGGCACCGCGCCGGCGGACAACGGCGGCCCCACGCCGACCTACGCCCTCACCGCCGCCAGCCCAGCGATTGACGCCGGCGGGACGAGTTGTGGGGGTGCGGGAGTCGACCAGCGCGGCGTCGAGCGCGGGATCCCCTGCGACATCGGCGCCTACGAGTCGGCCAAGGCGCCCGAGGACGCGAGCGTCCCGACGGTGTCGGGCATGCCCGCCGTCGGCCAGCAGCTGCAGTGCGCGAGCGGCGGCTGGCGCGATCCCGACAGCCAGCCGCTGACGTTCGTCTTCGCCTGGGACCGCGACGGCGTCCCGATCGCCACCGGCGGCAACTACACGGTGCAGTCGGCCGACCTGGGCACGACGCTCACCTGCGTGGTGACCGCGACCAATGCGGTGAGCTCGGTCAGCGCCAGGAGTGCGCCCGTCCCCCTCCGCGAGCCGCCGGCGGTGACCACGGCGCTCGGCGTCGTCGCCGGGCCGACGAGCGTGACGTTGACCGGCGCGGCGAACACCGAGGGCCAGGCATCAACCTACTTCTTCCAGTACGGCAGCAACCCCGATCACCTGGTCAGCGCCCCGGCCACCGCGCTCACGTTGCCGGCCTCGAGCGTCCCCGTGGCAGTGTCGGTCACGGTCAACGGCCTCTCGCCGTCCACGCGCTACGTCTTCCGCCTGGTCGCGGAGAACGGGGCCGGCGCCACCTACGGCACCGAGTTGGCCTTTTCCACGCCCGGCCTGCCGGTGCTCGGCCAGACGGTGGGCGCCGCGGTGATCAAGGGGAAGGTGCTCATCGAGTATCCGGTCGCCCGTCACCACCGGAAGGGCAAGAAGGCCTCGGCCGCCGCCAAGGGCCGGGCCTTCGTTCCGCTCACCCAGGCGCGGAATATCCCCGTCGGCTCGATCCTGGACACCGACGCCGGCACGGTGCAGCTCACCGCATCGACGGCCAAGCACACGACCACCAGGACGCTGCAGTCCGGGCAGTTCACCGCCGGCCTGTTCCAGGTCCTGCAGCCCCGCAAGCGGAAGGGGCTGACGAAGCTGGACCTCGTCGGGGGTCCCTCGGCGGCGAGGGTGT
The DNA here is from genome assembly GCA_036266975.1 of Solirubrobacteraceae bacterium. Taxonomy (GTDB): domain Bacteria; phylum Actinomycetota; class Thermoleophilia; order Solirubrobacterales; family Solirubrobacteraceae; genus DATAWZ01. Next base: position 18,745 of record DATAWZ010000200.1, on the reverse strand, counting down.
GCTCGAGCTCTGGGCGGGCGCTCGCGTCGGCGGCCAAGCTCTCGAGCAAGGTGCTGCGCCTGCTCGACAGCGACGCCCACGGGCGCTTTCAGACGAGCGGCCGCTACAGCTCGGCCACCGTTCGCGGCACCGAGTTCCAGACCGAGGACCGCTGCGAGGGGACGCTCACGAAGGTGATGCGCGGCGCCGTCGCGGTGCACGACTTCGCCCGACGGCGCACGATCGTCTTGCACACCGGGCAGAGCTACCTCGCTCGGGCGCCGGCCAAGCCGCCGAAGTAGGTCAGTAGCTGGTCGAACCGCCGAGCGCGTCGTACATGCGCGCGACGACGAGCATCGCCGGCTTGGGCACGTTCTCGTAGGTCCACAGACCCTTCTGGTCGATGCCCTTGACCAGCTTGATCTCCGGGATGCGCAGGTTGATCGAGCCGCCCGCGAACTTCGGCTCCAGGGCGAAGTCGCGCAGGTCCCACATCAGCATCCCGGCGAGCTGCGGGTCGTGCTCGTAGATCTGGATGTTCTCGGCCAGCAGTTTGGCCTGGAAGTCGTACCCGCCCGGCTCGTCCGTGGGGTTCCTGCCGTTGGCCTCGGCGCCGAACTCGCTGATGATCTGCACCTTGTCCGGGAACGTCCGGTGCATGCGGGCCAGGAACTGGCGGATGTAGGCCTCGACCGCCGAGGGGGGGCTCAGCGGCCCGTTGTACCAGCCCGAGTAGTTGGTCTCGCCGACCAGGTCGACGTCGCGGTACATCGGACCGACCTCGCCCGGCGCCGGCGGGTTCTCGCCCCACACGTCCAGGGCGACGAGCTGGCCGGGGTCGTTCTGGTGGATCCAGTCGCCCATCGCCTGCACGTACTGGGCCTGGCCGCCGGTGTGGCCGTTGCCCGCGACCTCGTTGGCGAGGGTCCAGGCGATGATCGAGGGGTGCGCCTGGTCCTGCTCGACGGTGGCGCGCACCCGATCCTCGGCGATCCTCATCAGGGTCGGCGTGCGCGACGTCCAGTCGCCCGCCGGGTCGACGGGGCCGACGCCCTCGAGCACGAGGATCCCGGCGCGGTCCAGGCGCTCGAGCAGGCCGGGGTCGAGCGGGTGCTGGGTGCGGGTGGCGTTGGCGCCGATCCGCTTGAGCTCATAGACGAGGTCGTCCTGGTCCTGCGGGGTGAGCGCGTCGCCGCGCCGGTCGGCGTCCTCCTGGATCGACGCGCCGTGCAGGATCAGCCGCCTGCCGTTCAGATACAGGCGGCCGCCCGACCAGGTGAGCTGGCGCAGCCCGACCGGCACGTAATAGCTGCTCTGGCGGCCGACCGACAGGCTCAGGCCGTACATGTTCGGATGCGCCGGGGACCACAGCGAGGGGCTGTTGATCGTGACGCGCGCCGTCGTCTCGTCGACCCCGTCATGGCCGACGGTGATCGGCGCGAACGGGAGCGCGATCGTCGAGCCCGCGTCACTCAGCGTGCCGCCCACCACGATCGCTCGCTGCGGGCCGTAGTTCTTGACCGGGACGCTCACCTCGACGGTCGCCTGGCCGTGGCTGACCGTCGTGTGGATCGCTGGGTACTGGATGTCGGCGAGCCCCACGGGGCGCACGGTGACCTCGCCGTCGATTCCGCCGAAGTTGAACCAGGTGCGGTGGAAGCCGGCGTTGGTCTGCGTGGTGTCGGGGTCGCGCCAGTCCACACGCACGACGAGCGTGTGGCGCCCGGCCTGCGCTCCGAAGAGCATCTCGAAGGGCAGGTACTCGCCGACGTGCTGGCCGAGCTTCTTGCCGTCGACCCACACGGTGGCCACGAAGTTGACCGAGTCGAAGTCGATCGCGTATAGGCCGCTCTGCGTGGTCGTGAAGCTCGAGCGGAACCACGCGACCGACCCGTCGTAGTTGAGCTGACCGGCATGCCCGGTCACCGGCGAGGTGTTCACGTCGAACGGGACCTGCTCGAGCGTGCCGCCGAATCCCCCGTCCTGCCAGCCGAGCGTGGTCCCGAGGTCCCCCGGGTCCTTGCGCACGCGCCAGGTCCGCAGCGCCACGCGGCCGCCCGGTCCCTCGATGACGCTCGGCCCGTTGGGGCCGCCGGGCGCGGTCAGCAGCGGCGGCGAGTGGACGGGGTCCGAGCTGTGCCGCGCCGCGTGGACGATCAGCGCGAGGATGATCGCGACCAGCGCCAGCCCGATGAGGCCGGCGAGCGTGGCCAGGCTGCGGTCGCGGGTCGGGGGTCGGCGACGATCGCGGACGAGCGGCCGTGCGTTGCCGACGCGAGGGCTGTTGGGCGCAGTATCGGACACGGAGCAGCGAGGGCGCACGAGGCCCCAGCGGAGTCGCGACGCCGCAGGTTAGCGGCTGCGCGTCGCTGGGACGCCGCCGGTCAGTGCCTCCAGGATGGCGAGCGCGCCCGCCTTGGAGAGCGGCTCGTTGAGATTGCCGCATTTGGGTGACTGCACGCACGAGGGGCATCCGGCGGCGCAGCGGCAGCCGGCGATCAGCCGGCGCGCGTCCTCGCAGAGCCGTTCGAAGCGCTCGAACGCCTGCCGCACGAGCCCGATCCCGCCCGGATGCCCGTCGTGGATGAATATCGTCGGTCGCCCGGTCTGGGGATGCAGGTTGGTCGACAGGCCGCCGATGTCCCAGCGGTCGCACATCGCCAGCAGCGGCAGGACGGCGATCTGCGCGTGCTCGGTCGCGTGCAGCGCGCCGAGCAGCCGCTCCAGCGGCAGCCGGTCGGCGAGCCACTCGTACTCGAGCTCGTACCACAGCGCCTGGGTGGCGAAGCTCGTCTGGGGGAGATCGAGCGCCTGAAGGTCGACCGCGCTGTGGTCCCCGCGGCGGCGGCGCTGGTAGGCGAGCACGGTCTCGGTGACCAGCACGCGCCCGAAGGAGAGCGTCACCCCACACGCCTCGCGTCGGTCGAGCAGCCGCTCGACCAGCGTCTCGGTCTCGCGCTTGGGCTGGGTGTACCAGTCGCCCGAGAACGGGTGCACGAGCGCGCGGCGCGCGTCGAAGTCGAGCTCGGCGACCTCGTAGGCGCGCCCGAGATGCAGGTAGACCGCGCCCTGGTGCACTGTGCTCGGCGCGCGAGCCGCCTCGGTGGTGCCGAGCAGCTCGCCTGAGCTCACGTCGACGATCGCGATGCTGTCCGGCGAGGCCGAGCGCAGCGAGACCGCCGCCGCCGGGTACTCGCCGGGGTGGCGCGGGACGAAGCTCTCGCCGCGGCGGCGGAGTTGCCCGGACTGCTCGAGCACCTCGGCGTAGGCCTCCCAGTGCGGCCCGAGCACCTCGGCGTTGGCCGCCGACAGCGGCGCCTCGTGGGCGGCGCAGGCGAGGTGGGCGAGATGGATCTCGCGGCTCTCGTGGTCGAGGATCGCCGATTCGACCGGACGCTCGAGGATGTCGTCGGGATGACGGCAGAAGAACTGGTCGAGCGCGTCTTCGCCGGCCACGTAGAGGGCCAGGCCGCGTCCGCGCCGACCCGCTCGCCCCCACATCTGGCGCAGGCTGGCCACCGTCCCCGGGTAGCCGACGACGACCGCCGCGTCCAGCGCGCCGATGTCGATCCCCAGCTCGAGCGCGTCGGTGCTGATGACCGCGCGCAGCTCGCCGCTCTGCAGCCGCGCCTCCAGCTCGCGCCGCTGTGGGGCGGTGTAGCCGGCTCGGTAGGGCGCGACGAAGTCGGCGAGCTCGGGCGCCTCGTCGCAGATCATGCGGCTGACCAGCTCGACCGCCCGGCGCGACTTGATGAAGCAGATCGCGCGGACCTCGGCGCGCAGCAGGGCGATGACGATCTCGGCGGCCTCGAGCAGGGTCGAGCGGCGCGTGCCCAGCCGCTCGTCGGTCAGCGGCGGGTTCCACAGCGCGATCTGCCGCTGTGGCGCCGGCGACCCGTCGCGCTCGATCACCCCCACGTCCTCCAGGCCGGTCAGGCGCTCGGCGAGCTCGGCCGGGTTGGCGATCGTCGCCGAGGCGAGCAGAAAGCGCGGCGTGGTGCCGTAGCCGGCCGCGAGGCGGCGCAGGCGGCGCAGCACGTTGCCCACGTGCGAGCCGAACACCCCGCGGTAGACGTGCGCCTCGTCGACGACGACCACCGCCAGGTTGCTCAGGAAGTCGCCCCACGCGGCGTGATTGGGGAGCACGCCCAGGTGCAGCATGTCCGGGTTGGTGAGCACCAGGTTGGCGCGCCGGCGGATCTGGGCGCGCGCCTCGCGGGGCGTGTCGCCATCGTAGATCGCCGGGCGCACGTGCCCCCGCAGGCCCAGCGTGTCCAGGGCGCGCGCCTGGTCCTGGGCGAGCGCCTTGGTCGGGTAGAGGTAGAGCGCGCGGGCGCGGGGATCCCGGCAGAGGATCTCCAGCGTGGGCAGGTTGAAGCACAGCGACTTGCCCGACGCGGTCCCGGTGGTGACGATCGTCGTTTGCTTCCAGGCCTGCTCGAGGGCCTGGGCCTGATGGGTCCACAGCGCCTGGATGTCCGCGCCGCGCAAACCGGCGAGCAGGTCGGGGTGCAGGTCGGAGGGCAGCGGGGTGACGCTCCCCGCGCGGGGGCCCTCGCGGGCACCCGAGACCAGCCGCCCGTCCTGGCGGCCGGCGTCGAGCAACGCCGCCCACGCGGGCTGGGCGATGGCCCGGTCATTCGTCGCCGCAGGGCGCTTCGAGTCGGTCGCGGCCACCCTGCGATAGTAGGCGGCCCATGCCGTCGCAGGTCGCCGAGCGCTGGCTCAGTGAGCGCACGTTCCGACACGATCGCTTCCCAGCCGAGCGCCTCGCGCGCGAGCGCGACGCGAGCGTGTCGGTGTGCCTGCCGGCACGGGAGTGCGCCGAGACGATCGGCCCGATCGTGCGCGCGATGCAGGGGCTGCGGCGCGAGGGCGTGGTCGACCAGATCGTCGTGGTCGACGCCGCGTCGGCCGACGGCACCGCGGTGCTGGCCCTGCAGGCGGGCGCGGAGGTCCACCAGGAGTCCGAGCTGCTCCCCGAGTTCGGTCCCGCGCGCGGCAAGGGCGACGCGATGTGGCGGGCGCTCAGCGTCCTGCACGGCGACGTGGTCGCCTATGTGGACGCCGACAGCGAGGGCTTCGCGCCGCACTTCGTCTGCGGCCTGCTCGGGCCGCTGCTGTGCGCCGAGCCCGGCGGCGAACGGGTCCAGTTCGTCAAGGGCTGCTACCGGCGGCCGTTCACCGCCGGCGGGATCTCGCTGCCGGACGGCGGCGGGCGCGTGAACCACCTCGCCGCCCGGCCGGCCTTGGCGCTGTTCTACCCCGAGCTGGCCGGCGTGCGCCAGCCGCTCGCCGGCGAGGTCGCCGCGCACCGCTCGCTGCTCGAGCGCGTTCCCTTCACCACCGGCTACGGCGTGGAGACGGCGATGCTGATCGACGTCTGGCGCGAGGTCGGCCTGGAGGGCATGGCGCAGGTCGATCTCGGCGTGCGCCACAACCGCCATCAGACGCTGCACGCGCTCTCGCCGATGGCCTATGCGGTGCTGCTGGTCATCGCCGAGCGCCTGGAGCGCGACGGGCGCCTGAGCGGCCTGGACGCGGCGCCGCTGCTGACCGCCGACGGCGACCAGACGCCCGTCGAGCTCGAAGAGCGCCCGCCGATGGCCAGCGTGCCCGCGTGACGCGCTGCCTGTACCTGGATCTGGACGGCACGCTGCTCGGGCGCGGCGCCTCGATGCTGCACGACGGCCAGGGCGAGGTCACGCTGCTCGGGGTGCGCGCGGTCGAGGCCTGTCTGCGGGCGGGGGTCGAGGTCGTGTTGATGTCCGGCCGCCGTCGTGCCCAGGTCCACGAGGACGCCCGCCTGCTCAGCGGCTCGTCGACGTTCATCTTCGAGTCCGGCGCCTGCCTGGTTCTCGACGGCGAGGAGTTCTGGATGACCGAGCCCTGGATGCCCGACGAGCAGACGATCCACGAACAGGTCGCGGCCGGCGGCGCGCCCGAGCTGCTGCTCACCGAGTACGCCGGGCGGCTCGAGTATCACGACCCGTGGCACACCAGCCGCGAGGTGACCCACCTCTTCCGCGGTCTGGTCGACGCCGAGGAGGTCGATCGCCTGCTCGCCGAGCGCGGCCACGGTGAGCTGCGACTGGTCGACAACGGCACGGTTCACGCCCCGACGAGCAGGCTCACCGGCCTGTCGCACCTGCGCGGGTATCACCTGCTTCCCCGTGGCGCGTCGAAGGCGCGGGCGGCCGCGCGGCACATGCGCGCCCGCGGCTACGCGCGCGAGGAGGTGTTCGCCGTCGGCGACAGCCGCGAGGACCTCGACTGCGTGGCCGTGGTCGGGCGGCTGTGGCTGGTGGCCAACGCGCTCGAGCGCGACCCGAGCATGGCCGAGGCGATCGCCGGTCGCGAGAACGTCTCGGTGACCGAGGCGGGGAACGGTCCGGGGGTCTACGAGGCCGTCGTCGCGACGCTCGTCAGCCGCTGATCTGCCGTTTCGGCGTGGGTGTGGTTCCTCGCTTGCGCTACGCGCAAGTGAATCACCACACCCCTGCTCACAGGACGTCGGCGAGCTTCTGCCCGGCCCGCTCGAGCGCCTCGGTGGTGCCCGCCTCGAGCACGGCCTGCAGGTCGAGGATGCGCCGGTCGAACAGGTCGAGCGCGTCCTCACCGACGATCGCGTGGCTGGGGACGCCGATCTGCCGCGCCCGCGTGCACACCTCGAACACGAGCTTGCCCTCGAGCGTGGTGCGGTCCAGGCGCCCCTCGCCGACCACGACCGCGCGGGCGGCGCGAAGCCGCGCGTCGAAGCCGAGCGCGGCGAGGATCCACGCCGCGCCGGGATGCAGCTCGGCCTGGTGCGCGGCCCACAGCCCGCCGGCGAGCCCGCCCGCCGCCCCGGTCAGCGCCCGTCCGCGCGGGTCGCGGGGCAAGCGCTCGGCGAGGCGCTCGAGGCGACGCTGAAGGCGGCGCACCGTCGCGGGGTCCGCGCCCTTCTGGGGCCCGAAGCGCGCGGCGGCCTGCTCCCACGGTGTGCGCACGTCGCACAGGACGACCAGGCGCACGCCGTCGATGCCGCCCCCCTCCTGGATCGCGGCGAGCGCCCCGGCGCCGCCGTCGGTGCTGGCGCTGCCGCCGGCGGCGACGATCACCGGGTCGGCGCCCGCCTGGGCGGCGGCGAGCACGAGCTCTCCGGTACCGCGGCTGCTCGCCGCGTGGGCGTCGCGCTCCTCCTCGACCACGCGCGCCAGGCCGGTCGCCTCGGCGACCTCGACGAGACCCGCGCCGCCTTCGAGCTCGCCGAAGCGCGCGGGAACCGCGCGCCCGAGCGGATCGGTCGCGGTCGTGACCCGCACGCGACCGCCGAGCGCGCCGAGCAGGACGTCGAGCGTCCCCTCGCCGCCGTCGGCCAGCGGGCACAGATCCGGGGCGGGCAGCCCGGCGCGCTCGAGGCCGCGCCCGATCGCCTGCGCCACGGTCGGCGCCTCGAGCGAGCCCTTGAAGGAGTCCGGCGCCACGAGCACGCGCACGACCCGGCAGGCTAACGTTGCCAGCCATGGCGCTGCCGCTGAGCCCGACCGTCGAGCCCCAGCTCGCGCTCTCGCGCAAGGCGCTGCCGGCCGGCGAGGGGTGGCACTACGAGCCCAAGCTCGACGGCTTTCGCTGCCTGGCCTTCGTCGACGGCGAGGAGCTGTTCCTGCAGTCGCGCAACGGGCGCCCGCTGCAGCGCTACTTCCCCGAGTTGCGCTTCCCCTCCGGGCGCTTGGTGCTCGACGGGGAGATCGTCCTGCGCGGCGAGGACGGGCACGAGAACTTCGACGGCCTTCAGCAGCGCATCCACCCGGCGCGCTCGCGGATCGAGCGCCTGGCCGCCGAGACGCCGACCGTCTTCGTCGCCTTCGACCTGCTCGCCCTGGGGGACGACAGCTGGCTCGAGCGCCCGTTCGCCGAGCGGCGCAGCGGTCTGCTGGCCCTGGACGTCGCCGGGCATCCCGTCGAGCTCATGACCGCGACCGACGAGCTCGCCGGCGCCGAGCACTGGCTGCGGGACGCCGAGGGGGTCATCGCCAAGGAGCGCGACGCGCCCTACCGGCCGGGGGAGCGGCGCGGGATGGTCAAGGTCAAGCGCGTGCGCACGATCGACGCCGTGGTCGTGGGCTGGCGGCCCGGTAAGGAGCCGGATACCGTCGGGGCGCTGATCATCGGTCTCTACGACGGCGACGAGCTGCGCGTCGTCGGCCACACCTCGTCGTTCACCGCCGCCGAGAAGCGGCGCCTGGTGGGGTTCCTGGCCCCGTACGAGACCGGCAATCGCGGCTCGGGGGCGGCGAGCCGCTGGACCTCGGGCCGCGACCTGGAGTGGGTGAGCCTGCGCCCCGAGCTGGTCATCGAGGTCGACTTCGACCACGTGAGCGCCGGACGCATCCGCCACGGAGCGCGACTGCGGCGCTGGCGCGAGGATCGCGAGCCGCGCAGCTGTCTGGTCGATCAGCTCGCCCAGTAGCGCGGCTGTACGCGACCGATACGATCCTGACGATGAGCGGCGATCAGGCGACCACCGCCGAGGAGGAGTACCTGCAGACGCTGTACTGGCTCCAGGAGGCCGGTCTGCCGCTCACCGGCGCGAACGTCGCCCGCGCGATGCAGCTCTCGGCGCCGACCGTGCACGAGATGATCGGGCGCCTGGAGCGCGACGGCTACGTGGCCCGCGGCAGCGGCCGCGACCGCGCGATCAGCTTCACCGAGACCGGCGCCGAGCACGCCGAGGCCGTGGTGCGCCGCCACCGGCTGATCGAGCGCTTCCTGACCGACGTCCTCGGCATCCCGTGGGACGAGGTCCACGAGGAGGCCGAGCGCCTGGAGCACGCGATGTCGCCGATCCTCGAGGAGCGGATGCTCGCGGCGATCGGCGACGCGACCACGTGCCCACACGGGCACCCGATCCGTGCCGGGGACCGCGTCGTCGGGGTCCCGATGGCCGACGTCGAGCTCGGCGCCGAGGTGCGGGTCATCCGCTTCGAGAACGAGGCCGAGGATCTGCTGCACTACCTCAACGAATCGGGCTTCGCGCCCGGGCTCGAGGGGCGGCTCGCCACCAGCGACGCCGACGAGGTGGCCATCGAGACCGCCGACGGACGCCGCTGCGCACTCACGCGCAGCGTGGCCGAAACGGTCTCCGTCCTCGCCGACCCCTCGCCGCCGCCGCGCACTGCGTTGCCCGAGCAGTTGGTGATCGGGCAGGACCGCTACGGGCGCTGAGCAGGACAACCGACGGTCGAAATCTCGCCGGGGAATCTTCGGCCGGAGGTCCATAGGTGCCGGCGCAGCCGTGGAGCAGCATGACGGTGGCGGCCATGTTCGAGTTCGTCTACAACGATCAGCTGCGCTGTGCCGACTGCGAGTCGGCCATCACCTTGACGCAGTACCGGCGCAAGGTTCCGCGCTGCGATGAGTGCGAGGTCAGCGCGTTGCTCGCGGTCGCGTTCGACGGCGACTTCTCGCTTCTGTGGCGGGACGGGGACCCGACGTCGGCCGGAAAAGATCAACCCTGAACGGGAACGTCCGGCGCGCCGCGGCGTCGAGCGTTGATCAGGCGGTCTCGCGAGAGGAGCGCTTGACGGTCTCGCGACCGGCGTGGTGGCGCCGAGCAGTAGCATCATGGAGCCGTGCGTGCGCTTTCGCGGATGAGCCGGGCCGGTTGGCCGGACGGTCCGATCGCGCCCTTGCCGACGGGATGGGGGGCATTGCTGGGTGCTGACGCGGACGATGCGACCGTGCCGGTCGGTGGTGCGCGTGACGGTGCGGACCTGGCAGGCGAACAGCCGGGCGGACACGAACGCCGTTCCCGACGTCCCCTGCGGGCCGGGCGGTCCGGCGGTGCCAAGTCCGGTTGGACCCTGAGCGCCGGCTGGGCCTTGCCCGCCGGCTGCGCCTTGCGCGCCGATGCCTTGCGGATGGGTCCGGCGGGGCCCGTCGGTCCGGTGGAGCCGGAAGTCCAGGCTGCGCCGGCGCCGTAGAGATCGATGGCCTCCGGTCGGGGCAGGGCGAGCCAGACCACGGGCGAGCAGAGCTGGATCCCGATCCAGCACACGGCGTCGGGCTGGAGCGTCTGGCCGTCACGGAGGCCATCTCCGGAGGGGATCTGAAAGTCGCGGTGGTTGGCACCGCCGATCGTCGCGGGCTACAGGCCGACCGAGCGTGCGGCTTCGGCCAGACGCGCGACGCCCTCGTCGATCTGCTCGACGGTGACGCCCGAGTAGGCCAGGCGCAGGGTGTTCTCGCCGCCCCGCTGCAGGAAGTCGGTTCCCTTGACGAAGACCACGCCGCGCTCGGCCGCCGCCGCGTGCAGCGCGGCCGCGTCGAAGCCCTCGGGCATCTCGACCCACATGAAGTAGCCGCCGTCGGGGGCGACGAAGCGGGCCTCGGGCAGTTCGGCCTGTAGCGCGGCGGTGAGCGCCTTCAGGCGCGCGGCCAGCGCGGTCTTGACCGTCTCGATCGAGCGCTCGATCGCGCCCGAGCGGCAGAACTCGTTGACGATCGACTGGGCGACCATGTTGGGCGAGATGTACGTATTGGTCGCGCGCCGCACGATCCGCTTGATCAGGTCGGGCTGGCCCACCAGGTAGCCGACGCGGATCCCCGGGCAGACCGTCTTGGAGAACGAGGAGGCGTACACGACGCGCTCGCCGCTGTCGTCGAGCGAGAGCATCGTCGGCAGGCGCTCGCCGCTGAAGCGCAGCGCGACGTACGGGTCGTCCTCGAAGATGACGAAGCCGTGCTTCCCGGCGAGGTCGAGCAGCGCCCGGCGCTTCTCCAGCGAGAGCGTGTATCCGGCCGGGTTCTGGAAGTTGGGGATGATGTGGTCCAGGCGCGGCTGTGCGCCGCCGGCGATCAGGGCCGCGAGCGCGTCGGTGTCGATCCCGTCGGGCTCGAGCTCGACCGCGCGCACGTCGGCGCCCCGCTCGGTGAGCGAGAGCAGCGTGCGGTCGTAGGTGGGGCGCTCGACGATCACCGTGTCGCCGCTCGCGACGAGCTCCTCGAACAGGAACGCGTCGGCCTGCATCGAGCCGTTGGTGACGACCACGTTCTCGGGCTCGACGCCGTGCTGCTCGGCGATCCACGCGCGCAGCGGCGCATAGCCGATCGCCGTGCCGTAGGCGGTCGTACCGCCCGGATCCCGGGCGAAGGCGCGCGCCGCGGCCGCGGCCAGGCCCTCGGCGTCGACGATGTCAGGCGACGGCGCGCCGCGCGCGAAGGAGATCGGTCCAGTGACCATGCCCAGACCTTATCGCCGGCGCAGCGAGCGCTCAGGCGCCGCCGAGGATCTCGACGGCGATCTCGGCGACCTCGGTCGGGGTGCGCCCGACCCGCACGCCGCGCGCCTCGAGGGCCTCGGCCTTCGCCGCGGCGGTTCCCTTCGAGCCCGAGACGATGGCGCCGGCGTGCCCCATGGTCTTGCCGGGCGGCGCGGTGAAGCCGGCGATGTAGGCCACGACGGGCTTGGTGACCGTGTCGGCGATGAAGTCCGCAGCCCGCTCCTCGGCGTCGCCGCCGATCTCGCCGGACATCACGATGAGCTCGGTCTCGGGATCGTCCTGGAAGAGCGCGATGATGTCGATGAAGCTCGAGCCGGGCACCGGATCGCCGCCGATCCCCACGATCGACGAATTGCCGAAGCCGCGCTGCGCGAGCTCGTTGCCGATCTGGTAGGTGAGCGTGCCCGACCGCGAGACGACGCCCACGTTGCCCTCGCGGAAGAAGGAGGCGGGGATGATCCCGACGTTGGCCTTGCCCGGCGAGAGCACGCCCGGGCAGTTCGGGCCGATCAGTCGCACGTTCGGGTTGCGCTGCAGGTGGGTGAAGACGCGCAGCTCATCGTGGGCGGGGATCCCCTCGGTGATCGCGATGATCGTCCCGATGCCGGCATCCTCGGCCTCGAGGATCGAGTCCGCCGCGAAGCGCGGCGGCACGAACACCATCGCGGTGTTGGCGCCCGCCTTCTCGACCGCGGCGTGGAAGGTGTCGAAGACCGGGATCCCCTCGACGTCCTGGCCCCCCTTGCCCGGCGTCACGCCGGCCACCACCTGGGTTCCGTAGCGGCGGTTGTTGAGCGAGTGGAAGGTGCCCTCGCGCCCGGTGATGCCCGAGACGCACAGGCGGGTGTCGTTGCCGACGACGACGCTCATGCCGGCGCCCCGGTCGCGGCCAGCTCGACGACCATGGCCGCCGCCTCGTTCATCGTCGACGCCGGGTGCACGCCCGGGAGGTTCGCCTCGGTGAGCAGCCGCCGGCCCTCCACGTCGTTTGTCCCGTCCAGGCGCACCACGAAGGGGACGGTCGGCTTGATCTGGTTGAAGGCCTCGATGAGCCCCATGGCCACCTCGTCGCAGCGGGTGATGCCGCCGAAGATGTTGAACAGGACCGCCTTGACCTTCGGGTTGGAGAGGATCACCTCGACCGCCTGGGTGATCGCCTCGGCCTTCGAGCCGCCGCCCGCGTCCAGGAAGTTGGCGGGCGCGCCGCCGTGCTGGGCGACGACGTCCAGCGTGGACATCACCAGCCCGGCGCCGTTGCCGAGGATCCCGATGTCGCCGTCGAGCTTGACGTAGGTCAGGCCGCGCTCCTTGGCCATCCGCTCCTGGGGGTCCTCCTTGGAGAGGTCGCGCAGCTCGGCATTCTCGGGGTGCCGGAAGAGCGCGTTGTCGTCGAGCGTGACCTTCGCGTCCAGCGCGCGGACGTCGCGCTCGGGGGTGACGATCAGCGGGTTGACCTCGGTGAGCATCGCCTCCTCGGCGACGAACACCGCGTAGAGCTTGGCCAGGAAGGCCCCGACCGGGCGCACGAGGTCGGCGTCGACGCCGCCCTCGAAGGCGAGCCGGCGCCCGTGGAAGTCCTGAAAGCCGAGCAGCGGGTCGACGTGCAGGGTGGCGAGCGCGGCCGGGTCCTCCTCGGCCACCGCCTCGATGTCCATGCCGCCGCGGGTCGAGAACATGATCAGCGGCGCCTTGGCGCCGCGGTCGAAGACGATCGAGGCGTAGAACTCGGACTCGATCTGGGAGGCCTCCTCGATCCACAGCTCGTGGACGGTGAGGCCGCGGATGTCCATCCCGAGGATCGCGCTCGCGTACTCGCGCGCCTCGCCTTCGTTCTGGGCGACCTTGATGCCGCCGAGCTTGCCGCGCCCGCCGATCTGCACCTGCGCCTTGACGACGCAGGGGTAGCCGATCGCGTTGGCCGCGGCGACCGCATCGTCGACGGTGGTCGCCGGGCGGCCAGTGGGAACGGGGATTCCGTGACGGGCGAAGAGCTGCTTGCCCTGATATTCGAGCAGGTCCATGGCGGCCGCGATGCTACTCAATCGGCCGTGCCGAAGGGGTCGTCACCGGCGAGTGGCGCCGCGCGTGCTCATAATTACCTCCGCTCGAACCTGCGACCTCCGGTCGAACCCGCGCTCGACGGAGCCGCCCTAGGAGTCCAATGCCCCTGCCAAGCAAGATCACCTTCTTGAGCTTCGACGTCTACGGGACGCTGATCGACTGGGAGACCGGCGTGGCCAACGCGTTCCTGCGCGAGGCCGAGCGCGACGGCTTCACGATCGACCCCGAGGAGCTGATCCCGCTCTTCCACGAGATCGAGCGCGAGATCCAGGCCGGGTCCTACGAGCTCTACGCCGAGGTCCTGCGCCGCACCGCGGTGGAGATCTCCAAGCGGCTGGGCTGGCCGTTGGAGCCCTCGCGCTCGGGGTTCCTGCCCGAGTCCGTACAGCGCTGGCTGCCGTTCAAGGAGACCAACCCCCAGCTCGGCAAGCTCGCCAAGAAGTACTCGCTGGGGCTGCTCTCCAACATCGACGACAAGCTGCTCGGCCAGACCCGGCGCCACATCCCGATCGACTTCGACCTCGTCGTGACCGCCCAGCAGGTCCGCTCCTACAAGCCCGACCCCGCGCACTTCACCGAATGCGCCCGGCGGATGGGCGGCAAGAAGGGCTGGGTGCACGTGGCCAGCAGCTACCACCACGACGTCGAGCCCTGCATCAAGCAGAAGATCCCCGTGATCTGGGTCAACCGCAGCAAGGAGACGCTCGTCGCCGGCCAGAAGAAGCCGACGGTCGAGGTGGCGAACCTGCGCGAGGCCGCCAAGCTGCTCGGCGTGGCCTGATCGCGCCGCCGGCCCCGCCGTGCGCGTCGAGTCGCCGCATCCCGACGTGATCGTCGCCACCAGCGCGATCTGGCAGACGACCTGCACGATCATCCGGGGCGGCGAGGAGGCGTTCGTCGTGGATTCTCCGGTGCTCCCGTATGAGCTCGGGATGCTTCCGGCGCTACTCGAGCAGGCGCAGTTCCGGTTCAGCGGCCTGCTCGCCACGCACGGGGACTGGGACCACCTGCTCGGCCGGCTCGCCTTCCCCGGCGCCGCGCTCGGGGTGGCCGAGTCCACGGCGGCTCGGCTGAACGCCGAGCCCGGTGCGGCCCAGCGCGCGCTGCGCGCCTTCGACCAGGAGCACTACGTCGTGCGGCCGGCGCCGCTCGCGCTCGGCGACGTGCAGGAGCTGCCGGTCCCCGGACGGCTCGACCTGGGCGAGCACGAGCTCGAGCTGCATCCCGCGTGCGGCCACACCGCGGACGGCCTCGCGGTGCTCGCGCCGTGGGCGGGCGTGCTGCTCGCCGGCGACTACCTCTCGCCGGTGGAGATTCCCCTCGTCGAGGGGGGCACGATCGAGGACTACCTGGACACCCTCGAGCGCTTGCAGGGCCTGCTGGCCGGGGCCGAGTACGTGGTCGCGGGCCACGGCGCGGTCGGCGGGCGCGAGCGCTCGCTGCGGCTGCTCGAGGAGGACCGCGCCTATCTGCTCGCGCTCCAGCGCGACGGGGACGGGGCGGCGCTTCCGCCAGGCCGCGATACCCCGGCGCAGCGCCGCGCTCACCAGGCCAACGCGGGCCGCGAGTAGCTCGCTACTCGCCTTCGAGCCGGCGCCCGAGGTACAGCGAGCGCGCGCCCTTGGCCGCGGCGGAGAAGCCTATGCCCTCGTACAGCGCCAGCGCCGGGGCGTTGTCCTCGGTGACGTCGAGCTCGATCCGGCGCGAGCCGCGCTCGCCGGCGCGCGCCACCGCGGCGGTCACGAGCGCGGTGCCGATCCCGTGCCGCCGGGCCGCCGGCAGGACGAACACGTCCTCCAGCCACGCGTCGGGCGAGGCCTCCCACAGCGAGAAGCGAAAGCGCAGCTGGGCGACGCCGGTGGGGGGTGAGTCGTCGTCGGCGCAGGCGAGCAGGAACTCGGCGTCGAGTCCCTCGATGAGCCGCTCGACGCCGGCGAGAATCGCGTTGTCCGAGGGCCGCCCGCGATCGAGGTGGTCGCGGAACGCGGTCAGCAGCGTGGCGACCGTCTCCGCTTCCTCGGGCCCGGCCCGCCACGCTCTCGCGCTCATCCATCACAGGCTACGGGAGGGGCCCCGGCCCTCACCCTCTAAGCTCCGCCGCCGTGCCCGAGTGCGTCGCCTGCGGGGGGTCCGCGCTCCGTCCCCACCTGCGCGTCGCCGGTGAGGCCGGCCCGCAGGGCCTGATCCCCACCACCGACCAGTTCGGCACCGCGCTGTCGGACATCGTCCGGTGCACGGCGTGCGGACACATGCAGCTGGAGGTCTTTCCCAGTGAGGAGCGGCTCAGCGAGGCCTACGGCGAGGCGGCCAGCGAGGACTCCCTGGCCGAGGAGGAGGGGCAGCGCGAGACCGCGCGGCGCCTGCTCGAGCGCGTCGAGGGCCGGACGGCGCGCGGGACGCTGCTCGACCTCGGCTGCTGGACGGGCTTTCTGCTCGACGAGGCCCGTTGGCGGGGCTGGAAGGTGCTCGGCGTCGAGCCCAGCGAGTTCGCCTTCAGCTTCGCGATCGAGACCCTCGGCCTGGAGGTACGCCACGCCGGGCTCGCGGACGTCGAGCTGCCGGCCGACCATTTCCAAGCGGTGGTGATGGCCGACGTGATCGAACACCTCATCGACCCCGGGGCCGCGCTCGACCGGGTCTCGGCCACCCTTGCGCCCGGCGGTGTGCTGTGTCTGGTGCTGCCCGACGCGGGCTCGCGCGTCGCCCGCGTGCTCGGCCCGCGCTGGTGGTCGGTCATCCCCACCCACGTGCACTACTTCACCCGCCGCAGCCTGGCCACGCTGCTGCGCCGCCACGGCTTCGAGGTCCGCGAGGTCGCGACCGCGCCGAAGGTGTTCAGCGTCGGCTACTACCTGCAGCGGACCGCGGGCTACTCGCCGCCGCTCGGGCGCGCCCTGGTCACGGGCGCCCGCCGCGCGGGGCTGTCCGAGCGCCTGTGGGCCCCGGACTTCCGGGACCGCATGCTGGTGATCGCCGCTCCGCGTTAGGCGGAGACGATCACCGCGAGGGTGTCGCCGAGCGAGACGGCGGCGCCGGCCTCGATCGGCAGCTCGCTGACCGTGCCCGCCTTGTGAGCGGTGATCTCGTTCTCCATCTTCATCGCCTCGATGACCGCGACCAGCGCGCCCTCCTGCACCGCGGCGCCCTTCTCGACGGCGACCCGCAGGACGGTGCCCTGCATCGGCGAGGGCAGCGAGTCGCCTCCTCCGCCGCCCGCGCCCGCGCGGGAGCGCTCGCGGCGCGGCTTGCGCGCGGCCGCGACGCCGGCGCCGTTGACCGCGACGCCACCGCCGACCGGCGGCGGACCGATCACCTTGACGTCGAAGCGACGCCCGGAGACCTCCACCGTGTACTTCTGCTCGACGGTCTCCTCGCCCTCCTCCTCCGGGGGAGCTGCGGCGGGCGCAGCGAGCGACTTCAGCCAATCGCGGTCCTCGATCAGGTCGCGGCAGGTCTCGGCCCGCGCCCACTGTTCGGTGCGCATCAGCGCGGCGTGGAAGGGCAGCAGGGTGGTCAGGCCGGTGATCTCGTACTCGTCCAGGGCGCGCAGCATCCGCTGTGTGGCCTGCTCGCGGTCGGCGTCCCAGACGATCAGCTTGGCCACCATCGGGTCGTACATCGGCGAGATCTCCGAGCCCGGACCGACGCCGGAGTCCACCCGCACGCCGGGACCCGACGGCTCGCGATAGGAGCCGATCCGCCCGGGGGCGGGCGCGAACCGCTTGGAGGCGTCCTCGGCGTTGATGCGGCACTCGATCGCGTGGCCGCGCAGGACGACGTCGTCCTGGGCGAAGGACAGCGGCTCGCCGGCGGCGACGCGGATGCCCTCCTTGACGATGTCGATGCCCGTTGTCATCTCGGTGACACAGTGCTCGACCTGGACGCGCGTGTTCATCTCCAGGAAGAAGTACTCGCTCGAGCCGTCCTCCTTGACCGCGAGCAGCCCCTCGATGGTGCCGGCGCCGCGGTAGCCCACGGCGGCGGCCGCGTCGGTGGCGATCTTGCCGATCCGCGCACGCAGATCGTCGTCGACCAGTGGCCCGGGCGACTCCTCGATGAGCTTCTGGTGGCGGCGCTGGATCGAGCAGTCGCGCTCGCCGAGGTGTACGACGTTGCCGTGGCCGTCGGCGAGTACCTGGACCTCGACGTGACGGGGGTCGGGCAGGTAGCGCTCGAGGTAGACCGTGTCGTCGGAGAAGAACTTCATGCCCTCGCGAGCCGCGCCCTCGAAGGCCTCCTGGAGCTTGTCGTCGCTGAGAGCGACCCGGAAGCCCTTGCCGCCACCGCCGCCGGCCGCCTTGATCGCGACCGGGTAGCCGATATCGGCCTCGATGATCTTGCGCGCGGCGTCCACGTCAGCCACGGGCTCGGTCGTGCCGGGCACGATCGGCACGCCGGCGGCGGCCATCAGCTCGCGGGCGCGGGTCTTGGAGCCCATCGCCTCGATCGCGCTCGCCGGCGGACCGATGAAGACGATTCCCGCCTTCTCGCACGCCGCGGCGAACGGGGCGTTCTCGGCGAGGAACCCGTAGCCGGGGTGGATCGCCTCGGCGCCGGAATCGCGGGCGACCTCGAGGATGCGCTCGACGTTCAGATAGCTCTCCGAGGGGGCGGCGGCGCCGAGCAGGTAGGCCTCGTCGGCGCGTGCGACGTGAAGCGCGTCGCGGTCGAGCTCCGAGTACACCGCGATGCTCGTGATGCCCATCTCCTGCAGGGCGCGAGCGATGCGCACGGCGATCTCGCCGCGGTTGGCGATTAACACCTTGCGGAACATTCCGCGGCAGCTTATCGGCCTCTCGACCGCCGCGGTGGGTGTGTGGGGCACCGTTGCTGGTCGCCCGCACGGGAGCGACGCGGTTTCTCAGTCGGCCTGGATCATCCCGGCACCGACGGTGGCGTTGGAGGCCTCGTCGATGAGGATGAGCGCGCCGGTGCCGCGCACCTGCGAGTACGGGTCCAGGACGAGCGGCCGCGCGGTCCGCAGGTGGACCTCGCCGATGTCGTTGAGCTCGAGCTGGTCCGGTGCGGGCGAGCGCAGCTGGGTGTCGACGTCGACCTGGTTGACCAGCTCGTCGACCACTGTCTGCACGGTGCTCGTCGTATGCTTGACCAGCAGTCGGTCGCCGGCGCGCAGCGGCCGCTCGGACATCCAGACGACCATTGCGCGCAGCTCGCGGGCGACGACCGGCGGGCGCTGGGCGTGGCAGAGCATCTCTCCGCGGGAGATGTCCAGGTCATCGGTCAACCGGAGGGTGACCGACAACGGCGCCACCGCCTGCTCGAGCTCGCCGTCGAAGGTGTCGATCGCCCCGATTCGCGATCGCTGCCCGGACGGCAGGGCCACGACCTCGTCGCCGCGGCGGAGCATCCCGCTGGCCAGCTGCCCGGCGTAGCCGCGGTAGTCGCTCTCGGGCGGGCGGACGACCCATTGCACCGGGAAG
>DATAWZ010000199.1:0-11179 GCA_036266975.1 Solirubrobacteraceae bacterium | reverse complement strand
TGCGCGGACGTTGCCGGCGCCGGCGGCGCGTCTTCCGTCCAGGACCGACTAGGCTCCGCGCGAGTGCAATGAGGCACGACTAGTGGCGACTTCGACGGCGCCAGGCCGACCCACCGACTCCCCCACGCTCGCGCTTGCCGCCGACCGTGTGAGCGTCACGGTGGCCGGCCGGCGGCTGCTCACACCGACGTCGATCAGCGTCGCCCGCGGTGAGCTGGTCGGGCTGATCGGCCCCAGCGGCTCGGGCAAGAGCACGCTGCTGCGGGTACTCGGCGGGGTCATGGAGCCCTCCCAGGGCGACGTCCGCCTCGGCGGCGACCCGGTGGCGATGCGCTCGCGCGAGGTCGGCTTCCTGCCCGAGGGCGACGTCCTGCACGAGCAGCTCACCGCCTCGGAGGCGCTGCGCTTCACCGGCGCGCTGCGGCTGCCGCACGGGACCTCCCCGGAGGACATCGAGGCGCGGGTGACCGCCGTCCTGGAGGAGCTGCGGCTGACCGCCCGCGCCGACACGCGGATCTCCGATCTGTCCGCCGGCGAACGCGGGCGCGTGGCCTGCGCGTCGGAGCTGATCGGCGACCCGATGATGCTGCTGCTCGACGAGCCCGCGGCCGGCCTGGATCCCGGCCTCGAACGCCAGCTGATGGTCATCCTGCGCCGGCTCGCCGACGAGGGTCGCGGGGTACTGGTCGTGACCCACGCCACGAGCTCACTGGCGCTGTGCGACACGATCGCCGTGCTCGGCCACGGCGGGCGCCTGCGCGCCTACGGTCCGCCGGCGGAGATCCTCGAGCAGTTCGGCGTCCAGGCTTACGACGAGATCTACTTGGCGCTCGGCGAGCTCGGCGACGAGCCGGTCGAGGAGCACGAGCACCACGAACGTCCGCCGCGACCCCGCGGCCGCGGCATGGTCGACCAGCCCTTCGCGCTGCAGACCGTGCTGCTCGCCGCGCGCTACGCGCGCTGCCTGCGCCGCGACCACAAGTTGCTGCTGCTGCTGATCGGCCAGGCGCCGATCATCGGGCTCTTCATCGGCCTGGTGCTGCCCTCCAACGTGCTGAACTCGTCCGAGCTCGCGCCGTTGTACGGGGTGTTCCTGGGCTTCATGCTGCTCATCTCGAGCACCTGGCTGGGGCTGGCGGCGTCCTGCCGGGAGATCGCCCGCGAACGCACGATCGTCGAGCGCGAGGCCGCGGCCGGGGTGCGGCTCGACGCCTACCTGGTGGCCAAGGTGCTCGTGCTGTTCCCCGTCGGAATCGTGCAGGTGGTCCTGCTGTTCGTGGTCACGGTGATCCTGCAGCCGCTCGGCACCAGCGCCAACGGCTACCTGGAGGTGCTCGGCCTGTGCATCGCGGCGAGCTGGGCCTCGATGGCAATGGGCCTGGCCGTGTCGGCGCGCGTGCGGCGCGAGGGCCAGGCCAGCTCCGCGGTGCCGCTGCTGCTCATCCCCCAGCTGCTGCTCGGCGGCGCGATCATCCCCACCGCGGTCATGCCGGGGTTCATCAAGGGCGTGAGCGTCCTGGCCTTTTCGCGCTGGGGCATGGCCGGCATCGGCTCGGCGATGCAGGTCGGCCAGCGGCTCTCGGACGATGTGACCTCGGTGACCGGCTACAGCACCTCGTTCTTCTCGCTCTCGCCGGCGGTGTCGGCGGGAGCACTGGCAATGTTCATCCTGGTCGGCCTGATGCTCGCCGCGCGCGCTCTGGACCGGCGCGCCGACCTCTGATCGATCTGACCCGGCTTGCCGGCCCTCGGCCGGCCGCCACCCTCGAGATGAAAAGTCAGGGGCCCGGCTTGCCGGCCCTTGGCCGGCCGCCACCCTCATAGCAAGCTGACGATCCGCACGCGCTTGGGCCCGCGCGGCAGCTCGACGACGATCTCGTCGCCGGCCGATCGCCCGAGCACCGCCCGCGCGATCGGCGAGTCGCTGGAGAGGCGTCCGGCCCGCGGGTCCGCCTCGTGGCTGGCGACGATCGTCCAGCGCTGCTCGGCGGCGCCCCCGATGGCGAGCACGACCGTCGATCCGAACGACACCGCCCCGGAGTCGGGCGCGCCGTCGCGGATCTCGGCCGAGGCGATCCGGTCGCGCAGCCGCGCGATGCGCGTCTCCAGGTGCGCCTGCTCGTTCTTGGCGTCGTGGTACTCGGCGTTCTCCTTCAGATCGCCCCACTCGCGCGCGGTCTTGATCCGCTCGGCGAGCTCCCGACGCGCTGAACCCTCCAGGTCATGCAGCTCGGCCTGCAGGGCGGCGAGCCCGGCAGAGGTGACAAAGTTCGGGCCGCCCATCAGGTAAGCCCTGATGGTAGACGTCTGGCCAAAAGTGGCACCTGCCACGTCCCAAATGGCGTCCGGGCGCGCGGTCACCATCTCCGGTCCCGTGCCCCCCTCGATCCCACCTCTACGCGCCTGGCAGCGGCGGGCGCTGAACGCGCTCGACGCCGTTGGCGAGCGCCCGTTCCTGCTCTCCGCCGCCCCCGGCACCGGCAAGACCCGCCCCGCGCTCGAGCACGCGCGACGGCTGCGCCAGGCGGGCGCGGTCAGCGGAGTCGTCGTGCTCTGCCCGACCGCGCCGCTGACCCGCCAGTGGGCCGCCGCGGCCGCCCCGCTTGGCGTTCAGCTGCTCCCCGACGCGCCCGACGCACGCCCACCGCGCGATTTCGACGGCGTCGCGGTCACCTACGCCCGGGTGGCCAGCGACCCGGCGGCGTGGGCGCGCAGCGTGCGCCCCGGGCTGCTCCTGATCGCCGACGAGGCGCACCACCTGGGCGAGGAGCTCGCGTGGGGCCAGTCCTACGCCCACGCGTTCGCGCCGGTCGTGCGCCGGCTGCTGCTCTCGGGCACGCCGTTCCGGTCCGACGGAACCCCGATCCCCGGCGTGAGCTACGACAGCGACGGTGTGGCCGAGCCCGACATCGCCTACACCTATTCGCAGGCGGTGCGCGACGGCGTCTGCCGGCCAGTCGGCTTCATCACCTACGACGGCACCCTCTCGTGGCGCAGCGGCGAGGACGTGATCGAGTCCTCGTTCGCCGACGTGCTCTCCACGCGCGAGGCAGCCCGCCGCTACCGCACGGCGATCTCGGCCGAGCTGCCCGACGGGCTGCCGCGGATCCTCGGCGAGGCCCACGAGCGGCTGCAGGAGATCCGCGCCGACGGGCATCGAGACGCCGCCGGGTTGGTCATCGCCGCCGACGGCGAGCACGCCCGCCAGCTCACCGCCCTGCTGCGCAAGGTGACCGGCGCCGCGCCGGTCGTGGTGCTGCACACCGAGGCGCGTGCGCCCGAGAAGCTCGCCGCGTTCCGGCGCTCGCGCGAGCCCTGGATCGTCGCGGTCAACATGGTTTCCGAGGGCGTCGACATCCCCCGCCTGCGCCTCGGCGTGTACGCGACCGCGTCCAAGACCGCACTCGCCTTTCGCCAGATCGTCGGGCGCTTCGTGCGCATCGCCGGGCCCGAGCACCCCGGGGCGAGCTTCCTCTACCTCCCCGCCGACCCCACGCTGCGTCGCCACGCCGGCGACGTCGAGCGCGAGATCGCCCCGGCGTTGCGCCAGCTGGGCGAGGAGGACCCCCTCGACGAGCGTGAGGCGCTCGAGCGCGCGGCGCCGGTGCGCGACGAGGAGCTCGCCGCCTTTCAGCCGCTGAGCGCCGACGTGGCGCCGCAGCTGACGTTGTTCGGCGGCCCGGCGCCCGCGCCGTCCGCGCCCGCGGGAGCGACGAGCGTCGCCGAGCTCGAGCGGGCGCCCTCGACCCACGAGCGCCGCGAGCTGCTGCGCGACAAGCGCCGGCGGCTGGTCGCCGACCTCTCCCGCGCCAGCGGGCGCAGCCATTCCGAGCTCAACCGCTGGCTGAACGACAGCGTCGGGGTCGCGCGGGTCCAGGACGCCTCGATCGAGCAGCTCGAGCGCGCGATCGACCTGCTGTTTCGCCGGCTCAGCTCCCGCCCGCGGCGCTAGCCACCGCCGGCGCGCCGCCGGCGAGCACGCGCGGAGCCGAGCGCAGGCACAGCAGCGCGACGTCGTCGCGGTGCAGGCCCGGCCGGCTGAGCGCGATCGCCTCGACCGCGTCGGCGAGCTGGGCGGCGCTCGCCGCCGGCGACAGCCGGGCCGCGAGCTCGCCCGGGGTGAGGCTGTGGCCGGCGCCCTGATCGGTGACGCCGTCGCTGTAGAGGACCAGGGCATCACCCCGGTCGAGCTCGAGCTCGATCCCGTGGAGCTCGAGCTCCTCCCAGACGCCGAGCAGCCGGCCGGAGACCGCGAGCGCCCGGGGCGCGCCGTCCGCGGGGACGTAGATCGGTGGCGGGTGCCCGCCGCAGGCGATCGACAGCCGCGGGCGCGTCCCGCCGAGGTCAAGGCTCGCGTAGACGACCGTGATGAAGCGCTGGCCCAGGTCCTGGCGGAGCATCGCCGCGCCGAGCTCGCCGAGCGCCTGCGCCGGCGTCGGTCCGCTCGCGGAGATCGCGCGCAGGGTGTAACGGGCCATCGCGGTCAGCGCGGCGGCCGGCGCACCCTTGCCGCACACGTCGCCGATGACCACGGCCCAGCGACCCGGTCCGGTGGCGTAGACGTCGTAGAAGTCCCCGCCGACCAGCGCCCCCTCGGCCGCGGGCCGGAAGCGCGCCGAGAGCTCGATGCCGGGGATCGCCGGCAGCTCCTCAGGGAGCAGGCTCGCCTGGAGCACCCGCGCGGTCTGGGCGTTGCGTCGCAGCAGGCTCGCGGTGTCGACCGCGAGCGCGACGCGCCGGCCGAGCTCGGCCGCCTGCTGGAGATCCTCTCCGTCGTAGCGGCGCCCTCCCGGGTGCGAAACGAACGTGATCGCGCCCAGGCTGCGCCCGCGGGCGATCATCGGCACGACCATCACCGACGAGCGCGCCATGCCGAGCTCGAGCATCGTCTGCAGGTGCTCCTCGTCGAGCGACCGGTCGCGCAGCAGCTCCTCGGGCAGGGCTCGATAGAGCGCCGGCTCACCGCTGTTGACCACCCCGACCTGGTCGCCGTGGCTGCCGCGCCGCAGCCGGAAGCGCTCGCGCAGGCGGCGCACGGCCGCCACCTGGGCGGGGTCGACGTGGGCGATCGCGATCGTGCGCAGCTGCCCGGCCTCGAGCAGCTCGACCGTGCACCAGTCCGCGATGTCCGGGACGACGAGCTCGGTGAACACGCGGAGGGTGTCCTCGGGCTCGACCGGGGTGTCGAGCACCGAGCTCGCCTCGGCCAGGAAGGCCGCCCGCCGGCGGGCGCGCTCGCGCGCGACGATGATCCGCCCGAGCACCCCGACGAACGCGGCGACGAGCAGGACGAGGGCGACGAGCACCACGACCCCCTCGGTGACCGCGTGGGCCGCCGAGCGGTGCGCGCTGCGCGTGAGCCGGCGCGCCTGCGCCGACTCGGCCGCGCTGATCACCGTCACCTCGTCGCCGATCGCGCCGTACAGGCGCTTGCCGAGCGTCGCCATCGCCGCCGTCTGCGGCCGCGTGCCCATCGCGAGCATCGCGTCCGAGTGCAGCGCATAGGCGTGGATCCGGCGGATCAGCTCACGACCCTCGGCCACCCGCGCCGGGTCGCCGGCCAGGCTCGCGAGCATCGCGCGCTCGGCGCCGGGAAGCGCGACCCGCGCCGCGCGCCAGGGCGCGAGGAAGGCCGTCTCGTGCGTGAGCTCGTAGCCGCGCAGCCCGGTCGCGAGGTCCTCGGCCAGGCTCTCGGTGCGGAACAGCTGCACGAGCGCGTTCTCGCCCCGGTTGGTGGACTCCTCGGCGTGGTGCAGCGAGACCGTCCCGCCGATGAGCAGGCCGACGCCCCCGGCGACGAGGAGCGCCGCGAGCACCACCGCGGCGCTTACGCGCCAGATCAGGGGCGTCGGTCGCCTCACCGCATGCCGCTAGGAGTTGAGCGAGTCGATATCGACGTCGAAGACCAGCGTCGAGTTGCCCGGGATCGTCGGCGGTGATCCGGTCGCGCCGTAGGCGAGCGCGGGCGGGATGATCAGTTGGCGTCGGCCGCCGACCCGCATCCCCTGCAGGCCCTGCACCCAGCCGGCGATCACTCCGCCGACGCCCGCCTTCAGCGTGAAGTTGAACCCCTGCGTCCCGGTCGTCCAGGAGGAGCTGAAGACCTTGCCGGTCTTGTAGAGCACGCCGACATAGTTGCCGGTCAGCGAGTCGCCGGTCTTGATCGCCGGACCGGTGCCGGTGACCAGGTTGATGACCTTCAGCGTCTTGGGCGGAGGACCCTTGGGCACCGTGATCGTCGGCTCGCTCTTGAGCGCCGGCGGGACCGTCGGCAGGGCCGAGGCCGCCACCGTGGTCGGCGCCGCGGCGGCCGGAATGTTCGACGTGTTCGAGGAAGAGCCGCATCCGGCCAGGGCGCCGAGCGCCGCCAGCCCAGCGAGGGGGAGGAGTGCAGTGGTTTTCATTGCCGTGAGGCTACCGAGAGCTCGCGGCGTATATATCCGCGTGTGCGGCCCGCAGCTTGTACTTCAGTACCTTCCCGCCCACCGTCTGCGGCAGCTCGTCGATGCCGACCACGCGCTTGGGCGTCTCGAACCCGGCGAGCCGGGCGCGGCAGAAGGCGATGACCTCCTGCTCCTCCCAGCCGCTGCCGACGACGAACGCGGTCACCGCCTCGCCCCAGTGGTCGTGGGCGAGCCCGACCACCGCGGCCCTCTCGATCTTCGGGTGCTGGTGCAGGACCGCCTCCACGCGCAGGCTCGAGACGTTCTCCCCGCCGGATTTGATCATGTCCTTGTAACGGTCGAGCATCACGCGCTGGCCCTCGAGCCCCACCGCGCAGCTGTCGCCCGAGTGGAACCAGCCGCCGCGGAACGCCTCACGAGTGGCCTCCTCGTCGCGGTAGTAGCCGGCGGTCATCGACGGCGAGCGGTAGACGACCTCGCCGGGCTCGGGGGAGTCGTCGGGCAGCGGCACGCCGAGCGGGTCGACGATCTGCGCGGCGAGGATCGGGCTCGGCCGCCCGACGTAGTTCTCCTGCGGCGCCGTGCGCCGGTAGACCTCGTCGAACTCGTCGGTGCTGAAGCGGTGGCAGCTGACGCACTCGGTCTGCCCGAGGATCTCGGTCGCGCAGAACTCCTCGCCGCAGTGGCGCTTGAGGGTGGCCAGCGTGCCCTGCGGGAGTGCGGCCCACCCGTAGAGCGCCGCGCGCAGGCTGCGCGCGTTGTAGTGGGTGCGTCCGGCCTCGAGCGTGTCAGCCAGCCCAGTGAGCATCGCCGGCGAGCCCGCCCACAGCGCGGTGATCCGCTCGCGCGTGATCGCCTCGGCGAGCCCGACCGGGTCCGGGCGCCGGCCGATCACCAGCGTCCCCGCGCACAGGAAGGGCGAGAGCCCGAAGGCCTGGTCGCCGACGTGGTAGATGATCGGCAGGAAGCAGCCCAGACACGTCTCGGCCTCGTGGTGAACGCCACGGCTGAGCGTCACCGCGAAGCTGTAGGCCGCGAAGTGCGCGGTGATGTGCGACTGCATCGCCGCCTTGGGCATCGAGGTCGTCCCGGAGGTGAACAGGACCTGCCAGATGTCATCGCCGTGGATCTCCACGTCGGGCTCGTCGGCCGGCGCGTCGGCGATGAACTCCTCGAAGGAGACGCTGCCCGGCACGACCTCCCCGTCGAGGGCGATCGTCACGTCCGGGCGCAGCCCGGCCTCGGTGAACCCGGGCTCGGCGGCGGCCCACAGCTCGTCGTCGACGATCGCCAGGCTGGGCTCCATGCGCTCGATCAGGTGCGCGGCCATGTCCGGCGCGACCATCGTGTTCAGCGGCGCGCACACCAGGCCGGCCTTCGCCGCCCCCAGCTTGGCCAGGAACGCCTCGACCGAGTTGTCGCAGAAGAGCATCACGCGGCCGCCGCGCGGGACGCCGCGCGCGAGCATCGCGTTGCCCGCGCGGTTGGCGAGCTGGTCGGCTTCGCGGTAGGTCAGGCGCGAGAACGCCGACGATGCATAGGCGCCGTCGTGGCCCACGATCGCGAGCTTGTCCGGGCGGCTCCACGTGACGCGCTCCAGGATGTCGCCCACGCTCGTGCGCTCCCAGCGGCGACTCGCCCTCCGTCCGTGCAGGCTGGTGACGTCGAACTCCATGTCTCTCTCCCTCTCGTTGTGCCTACGCGCTACAGCGTGTCAACTATCCAGCCACGGCGCATGCCAGGCGCCGAAGCCGCCCAGCAGGCGGGCGGCCCCCTCGGGCCCCCACGAGTCGGGCGCGTAGGGCTGCACCGACGGCGGCGCGTCGAGCAGCGGCTGGATGATCCGCCAGGTCTCCTCCACGCTCGCCTGGTCGGTGAAGTGGGTGCGGTCGCCGCTCAGCGCGGCGTGCAGCAGGACCTCGTACGGGGTGGCGCCCTCGCCCCCCTCGTGCGCGAAGGTCATGTCGAGCTCGATCTCGCACGGCCCGCTCTTGTCGGCGCGCTGGGCGTCGAGGACGACCTGGATCCCGGTCGACGGGTCCAGGCGAATCACGAGTTGGCTCGGCGCCGGGCGGCGGCCCGGGCCGGCGGTGATGAAGGCCAGACGCGGCGGGTGGCGATAGACGAGGCGCACCTCGGTCTGGGTGGTCGCCAGCCGCTTGCCGGTGCGGATGAAGAACGGAACGCCGTGCCAGCGCCAGTTGTCGATGTCCAGGCGAAGCGCGGCATAGGTCTCGGTCTGCGAGTCCGCGGCCACCCCGTCGATCTGGCGGTAGCCCTCGTATTGCCCGCGCACGTAGCGAGCCGGGTTGGCCGGGTCGATCGCCCGGAAGACGGCGAGCTTGGAGATGTTCAGGGTGTCCGGGTCCGGGCCGCCGGGCGGCTCCATCGCCGCGGCGGCGACGAGCTGGAGCAGGTGGTTGACGACGACGTCGCGCAGCGCGCCGACCGGGTCGTAGAAGTGCCCGCGGTCCTCCACGCCGAACTGCTCGGCCATCGTGATCTGCACGTAGGCGACGTGGTGGCGGTTCCACGCCGGCTCGAGCATCGTGTTGGCGAAGCGCAGGTAGAGGATCTCGGTGAGCCCCATCTTGCCCAGGAAGTGGTCGATGCGGTAGAGCTGGGACTCCTCCAGGCACTGGTGCAGTTCCTGCGCGAGAGCGCGGGCCGAGGCGAGGTCGTGCCCGAACGGCTTCTCGACCACAACGCGCTCGCCGTGCGCGAGCAGTCCGACCTTGGCCAGGCCACCGACGACCATCCCGAACAGCGACGGCGGGATCTCCAGGTAGAAGGTCGGCTGCTTGGCGCCGCCGAGTGCGCCCTGCACCCGCTCGTACGTCCCGGAGTCGGAAAAGTCGCCGGACACGTAGGAGAGGCGGGCGGCGAACCGGGAAAAAATATCGTCGTCAACGGTCTCGCCGGCGGCCTGGATCGAACCGCGCGCGTGATCGCGCAGGTGGTCGACCGACCAGTCGTCGGACGCGACCCCGATGATCGGGCAGTTCAGGAGCCCGCGCCGCTCGAGCCGGTAGAGCGAGCGCAGGGTCATCTTCTTCGCAAGGTCCCCGGTGATCCCGAAGATGACGAAGGCGTCGGCGTCGGTGTCCATCGGCTCTCCTTAGGGTCGTGAGGAGGTCATGCCCCCGTCGACGGTGATCGTCGTTCCGGTTGTGTAGCTCGCAGCGTCACTGGCCAGGTACAGCGCGGCCCCGACGATCTCGCCCGGCTCGCCCCCGCGCTGCAGGGCGATCTCCTTCGGCGCGCGGGCGTTGAACGCGTCCATGTCCCAGGCGCCCGCGATGTCGGTCAGGAACGGCCCCGGCATGATCCCGTTGACGCGTACCGTCGGCGCGAAGGTCCGCGCCATGCCGGCGGTCAGCGCGTTCAGACCGGCCTTGGCCGCCGCATAGGGCAGCTCGACCGGCGAGGGCGAGATCGCGCCGATGCTGCTGACGTTGATGATGCAGCCCCCGCCGTCGGCGACCATGCGCGTCCCGATCAGCGAGGACAGCCGGAAGGCGCCCTTCAGGTTGACCGCCAGCACCTTGTCGAAGAGCTCCTCGGTGACCTCGGCCAGCGAGGGATACAGCGGCGAGAGCCCGGCGTTGTTGACGAGGATGTCGATCCGCCCGTAACGCTCGCGGACCGCGTCGGCGAGCGCATCGCACTCGGCCCAGCGGCCGACGTGGCAGGCCAGGCCCAGGGCCTCGCGGCCGCTGGCCTGGCTGATCTCGGCGGCGGTGGCCACGCACGCGTCCTGCTTGCGGCTGGCCACCACGACGGTCGCGCCCGCGCGAGCGTAGGCAAAGGCGATCTCGCGCCCCAGGCCCCGGCTTCCGCCGGTGATGAGCGCGACGCGTTCGTGTAGGTCGAACATGGCGCCCATCCTGGCAGACTGTCGATCGCGCAATGACCCGCGTCGAGATCGACCCCGCCGACACCCGCCACGGCGCCTTCTACCACCTGTTGACCGCGGTGGTCGTGCCGCGACCGATCGCGTGGGTGTCCTCGCGATCCCCCGAGGGCGTCGACAACCTCGCCCCGCATTCGTTCTTCACGGTCTCCTCGGTCGAGCCGCCGATCGTGCAGTTCACCTCGGTCGGTCGCAAGGACTCGCTGCGCAACATCGAGCGCACCCGCGAGTTCGTGGTGAGCCTCTCGCCCGAACCGCTGTTCGAGCAGATCAACGCCACCGCGACCGATTTCCCGCCGGAGGTGAGCGAGTTCGACGCGGTCGGCGTGCAGCGCGAGCCCAGCCGCCACGTCGCCCCGCCGCGCGTGTCCGCCTCGCCGGTCGCGCTCGAATGCGAGCTGCACTGCGTCGTCTCCTTCGGCGGCTCGAGCGTGGTCATGGGTCGCGTCCTGCACGCCGCCATCGACGAGGCGGTGCTCCGCGACGGGCGCCCGGCGATCGAGGCGCTGCGCCCGCTCGCCCGCCTGGGCGCCAACGACTGGTCGCTGCTGGGCGAGATCCGCTCGATCGACCGGATCCCTCTCGCCGGGTGGCCCGGCCACTACGGCGGCCGGTCTCAGTAGTGAAACGGCGGCCCGACGAAGGGGCCGACACGGAACGCGCCCGGAGGGTCGCACACGCCCAGGTAGTCGCCGCGCACGCCGATCGACACCGAACCGCGGGCGCCGGCGCCAGAGACCCGCAGCGTCACCACCGCGTGGCACTGCGTGGAGACCGGTCCCGGAGCGTCGGGTGAGCCGTGCCAGATGACCGACGCGCCGGCGCGGCCAGCCGGCGCGAGCTCGATGCGCTTGACCCGGCC
>DATAWZ010000198.1:0-24778 GCA_036266975.1 Solirubrobacteraceae bacterium | reverse complement strand
GATCGAGACTCCGACGAGCACCTCGAGCTTGCGGATCAGCGCGAGCGCGGCCTTCGGGTTGGGCGCCGCGGCGACATAGTGGGGCACGCTCGCCCACAGGCTCGAGGAGGGGATGCCGGCGGCGGCGCAGGCGGTGTGCAGCACGCCGACGATCCCCGTGGGCCCCTCGTAGCTCGAGCCCTGCAGGCCGATTCGCTCCATCAGCGCCGGATCGCTGGCCAGGCCGCTGATCGACACCGGCCGCGAGTGGGGCACGTCGGCGAGCAGCGCGCCGAGGGTGACCACGGTCTGGACCCCGAGCGCCTCGGCGAGCTCGACGATCAGCGTGGTGAACGTCCGCCAGCGCATCGACGGCTCGGGACCCTGGAGCAGGATCAGATCGCGCGGCGCGCGCGGTGCCGGCGCCTGGAAGACCTCGACCGCCGGCCAGATGATCTCGCGCGCCTGGCCGTCGGTGAAGCGCACGGTCGGCCGCGTCGCCTGGAAGTCGTAGAACTCCTCGGGATCGATCCGCGCGAAGCGCTCGGCGCCGAGCGCCGAGCCCAGGAACGAGAGCGCCGCGCTCGCCGCGTCGCCGGCGTCGTTCCAGCCACGGAATGCGCACACCAGAGCCGGTGCGCGTAGACCCTCCGGTCGACGGTCCCAGATCAGCGGCTGCATCCGATCCACCGTACATCATGGGCGCGTGTCCACCCCGACGCTCGCCACGGTCCGCCCGGGCCAGGAACTCACGACCGTGCTGGCCTGCACGCGCAAGGAGCGCCGCCTGGCCAAGTCCGGGACGCCCTACCTCGTGCTCGAGCTGCGCGATCGCAGCGGCGCGATCCAGGCGCGTGCCTTTCGCAACGCCGACGTCCTGGCCGGCCGCTTCGAGCGCGGCGACCTGGTCTCGGTCGCCGGGCGGGTCGAGCGCTTCCGCGACGAGCTCCAGCTCGAGGTGCACACCATCTCCCGCGCCGAGGACCGCGCCGACCCGGCCGACTTCCTGCCCGTCGCCTACCGCGACCTCGACGAGCTCGAGGGCTTCTACGAGCACCTCGCCGGGGAGGTGCACGACCGCGGGCTGTCCGGGCTGCTCGAGCGTCTGCTCGGCGATCGGCAGATGCGCGCCGAGCTGCGCCGCGCGCCCTGCACGCGCACCGGGCACCACGCCTACCTGGGCGGGCTGCTCGAGCACACGGTCGCGGTGGGCACGCTCGCCCTGGAGGTGGCGCCCCTGCACCCGCGGCTCGACCGCGACCTGCTCCTGTGCGCGGCGCTCGTCCATGACCTCGGGCGCACGCGCGAGTTCACCTACGGCGCGGAGATCGGCCTGACCGAGGAGGGGCGCCTGCTCGGGCACATCGAGCTGGGCCTGCGGATCGTCGAGCGCTTCGCGCCCGCCGACCTCGCCCCGACGCGGCGGCTGGCCCTCGAGCACTGCGTCCTGTGCCACCACGGTCCCGAGCCGGCCCCCGGCCGGCGGTTCGGGAGCGTGGAAGCGCTGACGCTGGCCCGCCTCAACGCGCTGGACGCGAGCGTCAAGGGCGCGCTCGAGCACGGGCTCGGCCCCGGGTAGCCGCGCGGCCGAGGTTTGTCGGCCGACACGTGCTGGAATAACTGGAGCATGCGCCTGACCCTCCCCCTCGGTGGCCTGGCCGCAGCCGCGCTGACCGTCGCGATGAGCGGCTGCGGCTCGAGCTCGATCGACCCGATCGCCCAGGCCGCGAACGCCACGCTCGCCTCCGACGGCACCACGCTGACCATGAACGCGAGGATGAGCGGCGCGGGTCTGCCCGGCACCCTGACGATGAAGGGCCGCGGCGCGATCAACCTACGCGACGAGCAGGGGTCCTTCGCGTTGACCGTGGCCGGCGCGAACAAGGTCGAGCCGATGCAGGAGCACCTCTCGGGGCAGACCGTGTACGTGTCCTCCCCCGCGCTGGTCGGAAAGCTGCCGGGCGGCAAGCGCTATCTGGAGATCGACTACGGGCAGATCACCCAGGGGCTGCTCGGCCTGAACGTGTCGAGCCTGACCAGCGGCGAGAGCAATCCGGCCGACATCCTGCGCTTCCTGAAGGCCGGCGGGGGCGGCGTGAGCAACGACGGAACGGCGCCGATCGGCGGCGTGCCGACCACGCACTACCACGGCGAGGTCGAGTACTCGGCCCTCGTGAGCCAGGTGCCCCACGCCCAGCAGGCCCAGGCCCGCGCCGCGGTCTCCAAGCTCGAGTCGGTCGAGGGGGTCGACGGCTTCCCGGTCGACGTGTGGATCGATCACCGCCATCTCGTGCGCCAGCTCACGATGAACCTGGACGTCAAGCCCGGCGGCCAACCGGTCGCCATGCGCCTGACGATGGACATGACTTACGGCCCCGTCGCCTTCGGGACCGCGCCGCCGGCGAGCGAGTCCTACAACGCCACCTCGCAGGTGCTGAGCGCCGCCCAGTCCGGCGCAAGCGGCTAGCGAGCGCCAGGGTCGCGGCGCGGAATTGGCGTTCCGCTGGGGGTGTGGTTGGTGAGTTGCGCATAGCGCAAGTTACGAACCACACCCCTCCCGTCAGGCGGCCACCGGGCTGGTTGAAGCCCTCGCTCACCCCTGCGCGCGACGTGCGCCCGGGCGATCGCCCGCGAGATCGCCGATCCGAGCCCCGGGCCCCGGGCGATCGGCCGAGCGTGCCCCGCCGCGCAGAGCACCCTGCAGGACCGCCTCGTGCACCCGCCGGCACCCGCCCTGGGGGTCCCGTCCCCGTGCGGCCAGCGAGCGCGGCGCCTGCAGAGCGCACAGGTCGCTCAGCGCAACCGCAAACGTGCAGGCCGAGCCATCGAGGATGGCCGCGCCTGCTGCGTGCCGGTCGAGCCGGTCCTGCGCAGCGGCGCGAGCCCGTGGATGGCGGCCCGCCACGGCCGATCTTCAGGCCTCCCCCACAGCTCCCCTGAAGCCACGACCACACCCCGGACCGTGGCATCACTCGCCCACGCCCGCGGGGAGCCCGCGGGCGTCACAGTCCTCCCGGGCTGGTCGCTCAGGAGGGGCGCGCGACCTGGTCGGTCGCGGTGGCGACCGGCTGCGCCTGCGGGACGACCGGCGGAGGCGGCGGCGCCTGGGCCTGCGTGGCGTGCAGCGTCGGCTGCGCCTTGGCCTCGTCGCCGGTGATCCCGCTCTTGAAGCCCCGCATGCCCTCGCCGAGCGCGCGTCCCATCTCCGGCAGCCGCTTGGCGCCGAAGATCAGCAGCAGCACCACGACCAGGAAGGCGATGTGAAGTGGATTGTCGAGACCCATCTGAGGGCAGTGTACCTCAGCGATTCCGCAGCGCGCGCCTGCCGAGCTGCACCGCTACCAGGATCGTCACAACTGCGAACGCGTCCTGCAGGACGCGGGCCGGGAGCACGTTGGCGAGCGCCACTCCCGCCCCCACGCCGACCGCCGATAGGCCCCCGAGCAGCAGCGCGTCGCGCTGCACGACGTTGCCGTACCCATGCTGGCGCCAGGTGCCGACCATCGCGCCGGGTACGATCGCCAGCAGCGAGGTGGCCTCGGCGTCGACCTGGTGCAGGCCGACCAGCAGCACGAGGGCGGGCACGAACAGGATCCCGCCGCCGACGCCGAGCAGCCCGGCGATGACGCCGGCGCCGAGTCCGATGGCCGCCGCGCCCGCCATCAGCGCGCGAGCAGGTCGATCGCCTCGGCCACGAGCAGGAGCGCGAACAGCAGCGAGATGTTCTCCTGGCGCAGCCGCTGTTGCAGCCAGGTCCCGATCAGCACGCCGCACACCGCCGGCCCCCCGACGAGCAGCGCGTCGCCGACGTGCACGTTGCCGTAGGCCGCCTGGATCGTCGCCCCCAGCGCCGAGATGGCGACGATCGCCGCGAGCGAGGTCCCGGCCGCCTCGCGCTCCCCGTAGCCGAGCCACAGGACGAGCAGCGGCACGATCACCGTGCCGCCGCCGACGCCGAACAGCCCGCTGAATAAGCCCGCAGCGGTGCCGATCACCGCTAGTCGCGTCCAGCGGTGGGCAACCATGCGCGCCATACTAAGCACGTGTCCCTCGCCGCTACGTCCGCCGAGGCGCTCGAGCCGGTCCGAGCGGACCCCTCACGGTCCGGCCTGCTGCTCGATATCGACGGCACGCTCGCGCCGATCGTCCGCCACGCCGATGATGCCCACGTCCAGGAGGCGACGCGGACGCTGCTGATCGGAGCGGCGCGCCGCTACCGGCTCGTGGCCTGCGTCACCGGGCGACGGGCGAGCTCGGGCCGCCAGATCGTCGCGATCGGGACGATCGCCTACTCGGGCAACCACGGCATCGAGCTGCTTCGCCCGGGCGCCACGCAGGCCCAGATCGACCCCGAGGTGGCCGCGTGGGCCGAGAAGGTGCGCGACTTCGCCGAGGCCCAGGCGCCGACCGACCTGCAGCGGCTGCGCATCCGTCTGGAGGACAAGGACACGATCTTCGCCTTCCACTGGCGCGGGGCGCCCGACGAGGAGCGCGCCCACCACGCGCTGCTCGAGGTGGCCGAGCGGGCGCAGGCGGCCGGGCTCGCGACCCATTGGGGGCGCAAGGTGCTCGAGGTGCGCCCGCCCGTGGCGATCGGCAAGGGCCACGCGGTGCGCGCGCTGCTGCGGGACAGCGGGGTGCGCGTCGCGCTCTACGCCGGCGATGACCGGACCGACCTCGACGCGTTCGCCGCCCTGCGCGAGCTGGTGCGCGAGGGCGCCCTCGACCAGGCGGTCTGCGTCGCCGTCGCCTCGCCCGAGGGGCCCGCGGAGCTGGTGCAGGAGGCCGATCTGGTCGTCGAGGGCACCGACGGGACCCGAGCCGTGCTGGGGGCGCTGCTCTGAGCCCGGGCCCCCGCTCGGCGCTCCGTTAACCGTGCGGTTCGTCGACTTCCTGCGCACGACCATGCTGCTCAGCGGGGGGGCCGCGACCGCGCTCGCCGCGGCGACCGTGGCCGGGCTGGGCTCGCGCGGCGACGCCGTCCTGACCGGGGTCACGCTCGGGTGGTGGGCGCTGGCGACGATGCTCGGGTCCTGGGCCGGGCGCCAGAGCCAGGTCACCTCCGCGGTCGGCAACCTGCTCGCCGCCGCCCGGTCGACCAACGCGATCCCCGAGCAGCGCGCGGGCACCATCCTGCTCAATCGCCTGTGGCCGCTGCTGTTCGTGACGATCGTGTCGGGCGCGCTGGCCTTCCTCGCCCCCCAGGTACCGGGCGTGTTCGCCGGCGGAGGACTGCTGTTCGCGCTCAGCCTGCGCCGCCAGGACGCCGCGGTCGCGGCGATCGAGGAGCGCGACGGCGTCGTCTTCTACGTGCGCCCCACCTCGCCGCTGAAACCGATCGCGCTCGACCGCGCCCCCGGCTTCCGTGCGCTCCGTCCGCAGGTGGACGGCGTTGCGTAGATGGCCGATGTCCTGATCGTCTCGCTCGGCTCGACCGCCGGCCTGCGCGCCGCCGACGCCGAGCTGGCCGACTCGCTGCGACGGTCGGGCGCGAGCGTGGAGCTCGTCCGCGCGCGCCCGCCGCGACCGGTGCGCACCCTGATGCTGACGGACATGCGCTGGGCCCAGTCGGCGCGCTCGGTGACCGAGCCGGCGCTCCGGGCCCTTAACCCAAAATCGGTGCTCTACTCCTCAACGACCGCGTCTCTGTTCGGCCCGCGCACCGGCGCCATCCGCTTCGATGCCCCGTCCGCCGCGAACCGGCCGGGTCGCCATGGCCTCTGGCAGCGGCCGCTCGAGCGCCGCCGGCTCGCGCGCGCGCCGCTGTTGCTTCCCTGGAGCGAGGCCGGGCTGCGCGAGACCGGGCTCGACGGGGCGCCCGCGGTCGTGCTGCCCGTCCCCGTCGAGTCCTCCGGGCCGGCGGGTGAGCGCGACATCGCGGCGATCACCTACGCGGCCAACCCGGCCAAGAAGGGGCTGGCGCGGATCCTCGCCGCCTGGCGCGAGGCGCGCCGCCCCGGCGAGGAGCTCGTGGTCGCCGGCGCCCCGGCGAGCGGGGAGGGGGTCCGCGCGGTGGGGTTGCTCGCCCCCGATGAGTACCGGGCGCTGCTGCGCCGGGCGCGGGTCTTCGTGTCCGCGCCGCGGCGGGAGGACTACGGCGTGGCCCAGCTCGAGGCGCTCGCCGACGGCTGCCGGCTGGTGAGCGCGCCCGCCCCCGGGCCCTACGTGGCGCTGCCGATCGCCCGCGCGCTCGATCCTCGGCTCGTCGGCGAGGACCTCGCGGGCGCGCTGCGCCTCGCGCTCGATGCGCCCGAGGACGGGTACGCCGATCGCGCTCGCGTCGCGCTCGAGGACTTCTCGCGCCGGGCGATCGACCAGACGGTTCGCGACCGGGTGCTGCCGGTGTTGCTCCGGTGAGGGAGAATGCGCCGATGTCGGGCTCCGACCCTGCCGCGGAGCCGGCGCCCAAGCGTCGGCGCCGCTCTCGGGAGGTGGCTCGCAGCGAGATCCTCGCGGCGGCCGAGGAGCTGCTGCGCGAGCGCGCGTTCCGCGATCTGAGCGTCGAGGATGTGATGGCGGTGACGAGCATGTCGCGCTCCTCCTTCTACGTGTACTTCCGAGACCGCCACGACCTGCTGCTGCACCTGGTCCAGCAGATCGGCGACGAGATCTTCGCGCTCGCGGACCGCTGGTACCACGGCGGCGGCGACCCGCGCGCCGAGCTGCGCGAGGGGCTCGACGGGGTCGCGGTCGCCTACGCGCGGCACGGGCGCGTGCTGCGCGCGATCAGCGACGCGGCGGTGGTCGATCCGCAGGTCGAGACGGTCTACCGCTCGCTGATCGAGCGGTTCGTCGTGGCCAGCGAGGTGC
The DNA here is from genome assembly GCA_036266975.1 of Solirubrobacteraceae bacterium. GTDB lineage: Bacteria > Actinomycetota > Thermoleophilia > Solirubrobacterales > Solirubrobacteraceae > DATAWZ01. The sequence continues at coordinate 17,989 of DATAWZ010000198.1, read as the reverse complement.
GCCTGGCCCAGGAGCCGGTGGCCGGCGGCGTCGGCGTCGAGCAGCGCCAGCAGATCGCGCTCTCGCTGGTGCTGATGACCGAGCGCTACCTGAACCACAGCTTCGGCGACAGCGTGCCGCTCGTCACCCCGGCGCTCGCCGCCGAGGCGCTGCTCGTCATCTGGCAGCGCACGCTCTACGGCTGAGTCTGGTCGCGCTTGCGCAGCGGCGCGAACTGCGCCCACGGCCGCGTGTTGGCCACCTGGGCGGCGGTGCACCATGCGCGCCGCGCGGTGGCGATCCCCCAGCGCATGTTCGCGAGCGTCTCGGTCCGGTGCGCGTCGGAGTCGACCAGCAGCCGCACCCCTGCCGCCGCGGCGGCGCGCGCGTGGACCTCGTTCAGGTCCCGGCGGTCGGGGTTGGCGTTGATCTCGAGCATCGTCCCGGTTCGCGCGGCGGCGTCGATCACCGCCTCCATGTCGATCGCGTAGGGCTCGCGGCGGACGATCAGCCGACCGGTCGGGTGGCCGAGCGCGTCGACCAGCGGGTGCTCGAGCGCCCGCACGACCCGCTGGGTCATCGCCTCCGCGCCCATCGAGAAGGCGGTGTGCACGCTGGCCACGACCCAGTCGAGCTCGGCCAGCAGCTCATCCTCGTAGTCGAGCGAGCCGTCGGGCAGGACGTTGACCTCGCTGCCGGCGAGCAGCCGCAGGCCGTCGATCCGCTCGCCCACCGCGCGAACGCGCTCGATCTGGCGGCGCAGCTCGTCGGGCGAGACGTCGTTGCCGAAGCCGTGGCTGGCCGAGTGGTCGGTGATGGCGAGGTACTCGTAGCCGCGCTCGCGCGCGGCGAGGGCCATCTCCTCGATCGTGTTGCGACCGTCGGAGGCGATCGTGTGGCAGTGCAGGTCGCCCCGGATGTCCTCGAGCTCGATCAGCGTGGGCAGGCCGGCGCCGCCGGCGCGCGCGGCGGCCAGCTCGCCTCGGTCCTCGCGCAGCTCGGGCGGGATCCAGGCGTAGCCGAGCGCCTCGTAGACCTCCTCCTCGGTGGCGCAGCAGCGCTCGCTGCCGTCCCCGTCGTCCTTGACCCCGTACTCGCTGATGTGCAGGCCGCGGCGCACCGACTCCTCGCGCAGGGCCATGTTGTGGCGGGCCGAGCCGGTGAAGTGCTGGAGCAGGTTGCCGAACCGCTCGGGGGCGACGATGCGCAGGTCGATGGGCAGGCCGGTGTGCGTGCGCGCCCGGGCGCCGGCCTCGCCCTGGGTCCCGACTCGCTCGATCAGCTCGACCTGCTCGAGCGCGGCGGTGAGGGTGTCCGGGTCCGGGCAGGCGGCGATGATGTCGAGGTCCTTGACGCTGTCGGCGCGGCGCCGACAGGAGCCGCCGAGCTCCAGGCGGGTGCCGTCGGGGGCGTGGGCCAGCAGCTCGCCGATGATCCGCTCGCCCATGCCGATCGCCGCCGGCAGCAGCACCCGCGGCGAGCTCGCCTGCTCGGCCGCGCCAGCCTGCAGGGCCGCGAGCACCGAGGTCTCGAACTTCGGCCCGAGCCCCTTGACCGTGCGCAGCCTCTGGGCCAGCGCCGCCTCGCGCAGCGCGTCGACCGAGTCGATGCCGAGGGCGTCGTGGAGCAGCCGCGCGCGCTTGGGCCCGACGCCGGGCAGGCGGCGCAGGACGAGCAGCCCGGCGGGGAAGCGGGCACGCAGCTTCTCGGCGGCGGGGATCGTGCCGGTGTCGAGCAGCGCGAGGATCTTCTCCTGGATCGTGTTGCCCACGCCGGGCAGGTCGGTGGCGTGGCCGGCGCGCGCGAGCTCGGCCACCGAGGTGGGGGCGTCGCGGATGCTGCGCGCCGCCGTTCGGTAGGCCACGACGCGGTGAACGATCGCCCCGTCGAGCTCGTAGAGGTCGCCGAGCTCCTCGAGCGCGTCGGCGATGGCAGCGTTAGTAAGCGTTACGGGCAAGGGGTGCCGGCCACTCTAGTGGTGCCTCTCGCGAATACGTGCCGTCACCGGCGAGCGAAAACCAAGCGTGGCCAGGACGCAGGATCGAAGGCGTGGCAGAGCCACGTCGAGATCCGAGGACGCCGCCACGCGCAGGTTTGCAGCCGACGGGGGCGGTGCCTATTCACGAGAGGTGCCACTGGTCGCGGCCGCCTACTAGGGTTCCTGTGCGTGTCGACCCCCTGGCTCATCCTGCCGACGTTCAACGAGGCCGAGAACATCGAGCGGATCATCCGTGCCTCGCACGAGGTCCTCGCCCACGCGGCGCCCGAGGGCTTTCGCATTCTCGTCGTCGACGACTCCTCGCCGGACGGCACCGGCCAGATCGCCGAGCGGCTCGGCAGCGAGCTGGCCGAGGTCAAGGTGCTGCACCGCACCGAGCGGGCTGGGCTGGGCCGGGCCTACGTGGCCGGCTTCGGCCACGCGCTCGAGCACGGAGCGGGGTTCGTCTTCGAGATGGACTCGGACTTCTCGCACGACCCGCGCGACCTCGCGCGGCTGCTCGAGGCCGTGCGCGGCGAGGCCGACCTCGCGCTGGGCTCGCGTTACGTTCCCGGCGGGGGCGTGACCGACTGGGGGCCGCTGCGGCGCTTCATCAGCCGTGGGGGCTCGGAGTACGCGCGCATCGGCCTGCGCCTGCCGGTGCACGACCTCACCGGCGGCTTCAAGTGCTTTCGCGCCGAGGTCCTGCGGGCGATCGATCTGGGCTCGGTGCGCTCGGCGGGCTACGCCTTCCAGGTCGAGCTCACCTACCGCGCGGTGCGCGCGGGCTTCCGCGTCGTCGAGGTGCCGATCACCTTCCGCGACCGCGAGCTCGGCAGCAGCAAGATGTCCTGGCGGATCGTCGCCGAGGCCTCCTGGCGCGTGTGGCTGCTGCCCGGCGAGTGGCGCCGCGCGCTGCGCTCCGGGGCCGCCCACACCGCGGCGCAGGCGCGCAGCGCAGAGCCCGGTGAGCGCGCCCCGGCGTGATCGCCCGGGCGTCGTACCCATCACTACACTTTGTATAGTGATGGGTACGACCACGTTTTTTGATGAGAAGGAGCGACCATGGCAGGGACCCTGCAGCAAGTAACCGACGTCAACTTTCAGGCCGAGGTCATCGAGTCTGAGATCCCCGTGCTCGTCGACTTCTGGGCGCCGTGGTGCGGTCCCTGCCGGGCCGTCGCCCCGGAGCTCGAGAAGATCGCCGCCGAGCGCGAGGACCTGCGGATCGTCAAGCTCAACGTCGACGAGAACCAGCAGACCGCAGCGACGTTCCAGGTGCTGGGCATCCCGACGATGATCCTGTTCAAGAACGGCCAAGCCGTGAAGACCGTCGTCGGAGCGCACAAGAAGGACAAGCTGATCGCCCAGCTCGAGCCGGCGCTCGCCTGAGGCGCCGCGCCGCTCGGGAACGACGAGCGCCGGCGGAAGCGTGGCCTTCCCGTTCGACCCATACGTGGCCGCGCCCGCACGCTACGGCGGGGCGATGCCCCACCGGCGTTGCGGGCGCAGCGGCATCAGGCTGCCGGCGATCTCGCTCGGCCTGTGGCAGAACTTCGGCGACGATCGCCCGCTCGCGGGGAGCCGCGCAATCGTGCGGCGGGCATTCGATCTGGGCATCACCCACTTCGACCTGGCCAACAACTACGGCCCGCCGTTCGGGAGCGCCGAGACGAACTTCGGCCGGATCCTCGACGAGGACCTGCGCCCGTATCGCGACGAGCTGATCATCTCGACCAAGGCCGGCTACGAGATGTGGCCCGGCCCCTACGGCCAGGGCGGCTCGCGGGCGTACCTGCTCGCCTCGCTCGAGCAGAGCCTGCGCCGCCTGCGCCTCGACCACGTCGACATCTTCTACTCGCATCGCTTCGACCCCGAGACGCCCCTGGAGGAGACGATGGGCGCGCTCGACACCTCGGTGCGCAGCGGCAAGGCGCGCTACGTCGGCATCTCCTCCTACGGGCCGGAGCGCACCGAGCAGGCGCTGGCCATCCTGCGCGCGCTCGGCACGCCGTTGCTCATCCACCAGCCGTCCTACTCGATGCTCAACCGGTGGATCGAGCGCGACCTGCTCGACGTGCTCGGGCGCGAGGGGGTCGGCGCGATCGTGTTCTCGCCGCTCGCGCAGGGGCTGTTGACGAGCAGGTACCTGGACGGCGTCCCGGAGGACTCGCGCGTGCGTCGCGGCCAGCTCTTCGACGCCGCGCTGCTCACCGACGAGAACCTCGCGCGTGTGAGGGCGCTGGGCGAGATCGCTGCACGGCGCGGCCAGACGCTCGCGCAGCTGGCGATCGCCTGGGCGCTGCGTGACCCGCGCGTGACTTCGGCGCTGCTCGGGGCGAGCAGCGTCACGCAGCTCGAGGAGAACGTCGCCGCGCTGCGCCGGGCGGACTTTGGCTCGGACGAGCTCGCCGAGATCGACCGTCACGCGACCGAGGGCGGCGTCGACATGTGGGCCGCCTCGAGTTCAGCCTAGTGGTGCCTCCGGTTACAGGAGGTGCCACTAGAGGTTCTCAGCGGCTCAGGCCCACCCGCAGCTCGAGCCCGTCGATCGTCGCCGTGTGGGCCTCGCCCTCGACGCCGTAGGAGACGCGCGTGGCGAGCGTCTCGCCCGCGATCTCCGGCTCGAACGCACGGGCGGCGTCGAGCAGCTCGGGCGCCCCGTCGAGCGCGAGCGCGATCCGGTCGGTGACCTGCAGGCCCGCCGCCTTGCGCGCGTTCTGCACGGCATGGACGATCTCCCGGGCACGGCCGCCGGCGATCAGGGCGGCGTCGAGCGCGAGCTCGAGCGCGACCGCGTGGCTGCCCTCGCGCTCGAGCACGTATCCCTCGACCGGACGCATCGCGAGGACGAGGTCGTCGGCGCCGAGCGTGTGGTCGTGGCCGTTCACCGAGACGCCGATCGTGCCGCCGGCGGCGATCGCCTGCGCGACGTGCGCCGGGTCGAGCGCGGCGATCGCGGCGGCGAGGAGGGGCATCTGCTTGCCCAGGCGCGGCCCGAGCGAGCGGTAGTTGGGCTTGACCTCGTAGCTGACGAGCTCGTCGGCCTCGGCCACGAAGCGCAGGCGCAGCACGTTGAGCTCGTCGCGCACGATGTCGGCGAGGCGCTCGATCGCCGCTCGCTCGCGGCCGGCGGCGACGACGACCGCCTCGCGCAGCGGCTGGCGGTTCTTGATCTTCTCCTGGGCTCGGGCGCTTGCCCCGAGCCGCACCGTCTCGCGGGCGACGGCCATCGCCTCCTCGAGCTCCTCGTCGCGCGCCGGGAGCGCCTCTCCGACCGGGAAGTCGCACAGGTGCACGCTGGCGAGCTCGCCGTCGAGCCCTTCGTAGATCTCGTCGGCCACGAACGGGCAGAACGGCGCGAGCAGCTTGGCCACGGTGAGCAGGCACTCGCGCAATGTGGCGAAGGCGGCGCGCTCGCCGTCCCAGAAGCGCCGGCGCGAACGGCGCACGTACCAGTTCGAGAGGTCCTCGACGAAGTCGGCGATCGCCCGCCCGGCGGTCGTCGCGTCGTAGGCGTCCAGTCGCTCGTCGACGAGCGTCGCGGTCGCGCTGCAGCGCGAGAGCGCCCAGGCGTCCAGGTCGGTGGGCTCGCTTTCGCGCATCTCGTGCTCGGCGTACATCGCGTAGAAGCGGTAGGTGCTCCACAGCTGCAGCAGGAACGTGCGCGTCCCCTCCTGGATCGTCTCGTCCGAGAAGCGGTAGCCGTCCCACGGCTGCTTGGAGGCCAGGAAGTACCAGCGCAGCGCGTCGGCGCCGTGGCGCTCGATCACCGGCCACGGCTCGATCGCGTTGCCGCGCGACTTGCTCATCTTCTGGCCCTCGGCGTCGAGGATCAGCCCCAGGCAGACCACGTGGCGGTACGGCGCCTGATCGGACAGCAGCGTGCCCTCCGCGAGCTGGGAGTAGAACCAGCCGCGCGTCTGGTCGAGCGCCTCGCAGACGAAGTCCGCCGGGTGGCGCTCCTCGAACGCCTCGGCGCTGCCCGGCGTGTGCGGATAGCCGTACTGCGCGAAGGGCATCGCCCCCGAGTCGAACCACACGTCGATCACCTCGGGCACGCGATGCATCTGCTCGCCGCATTGCGCGCACGGGAAGGTGACCTCGTCGACGAACGGGCGGTGGTGGTCCTCCAGCGGGCGCTCGCGGCCGCTGCGCCGCGCGAGCTCGGCGAACGAGCCGATGACGTGGACGTGACCCTCCGGGCAGCGCCACACCGGCAGTGGCGTGCCCCAGTAGCGCTCGCGGGAGAGGGCCCAGTCGACGTTGCCGGCCAGCCAGTCCCCGAAGCGCCCGTGCTTGATGTGGGGCGGGTGCCACTCGACCGTCTCGTTGGCGGCGAGCAGGCGCTCGCGCAGGCGCGAGGTGGCGATGTACCAGGCCGGCTTGGCGTAGTAGAGCAGGGGGTCCCCGCTGCGCCAGCAGAAGGGGTAGCTGTGCTCGTACTGCTCGGCCCGCAGCAGCCGCCCGCGGGCGCGCAGGTCCTCGACCAGATCGGGGTCGGCGTCCTTGACGAACCGACCGGCGAAGGGACCGATCCGCTCGTCGAAGGTGCCGTCGAGCCGGACCGGGTTGACGACCGTCATCCCGTAGCGCTCGCCCAGGCGGTAGTCGTCCTCGCCGAAGGCCAGCGCGGTGTGGACCAGCCCGGTGCCGTCGTCAGCGGTGACGAAGTCAGCGAGCAGCACGCGATGGCCGTGGGGGCCGAAGCCCTCGCCGGGCAGGAACGGGAATGGCGGCTCGTAGGCGGCGCCCTCCAGCGTGCCGCCCGGGAACAGGTCGAGGATCTCCACGTCGTCGCCGAGGACCTTCTCGGCCAGCGCGGCGGCGAGGATGAAGTGCACGCCGTCGCGACGGGCACGCACGTACTGCAGGTCGGGCGCGACCGCGACGGCCGCGTTGGAGGGCAGCGTCCACGGCGTGGTCGTCCACACCAGCAGCTCGTCGCCGGCGCGCAGCGGGGTGGACGCCGGGTCGGTCACGGGCAGGCGCACGTAGACCGATGGGTCGATGACGTCGCGATAGCCGAGCGCGACCTCGTGCGAGGACAGCGCGGTGCCGCAGCCCGGGCAGTAGGGGACGACCTTGTGTCCCTCGTAGAGCAGCCCCTTGGCGTGGATCTCGGCGAGCGCCCACCAGACCGATTCGATGAACGACTCGTCGAGCGTTCGGTACGCGCCCTCGAGGTCGATCCACATCCCGATCCGCTCGGTCAGGCGGTTCCACTCCTCGACGAACTCGAACACCGACGCGCGGCAGCGCGCGTTGAACGCGGCGATGCCGTAGCGCTCGATCTCGTCCTTGTGCGTGATTCCCAGCTGCCGCTCGACGGCGATCTCCACCGGCAGGCCGTGGCAGTCCCAGCCGCCCTTGCGCTCGACGTAGCAGCCCCGCATCGTGCGGTAGCGCGGGTAGATGTCCTTGAACACGCGCGAGAGCACGTGATGGGTCCCGGGGGGTCCGTTGGCCGTCGGCGGCCCCTCGTTGAACACCCAGCGCGGCGCGCCCTCGCGGCGGCGCATCGACTCGCGGAACACCTCGCGCTCGCGCCAGCGCTCGAGCACCTCCAGCTCGAGTGAGGGGAATGAGACCCGGGCGGCGACCTCGCGCCGCGGACGCAGATCGCCAGGCTTGCCCATCGGGCCCGCCATTCTAGGTGTCCAGGAGCGTTCACCGGCGAGTAGGATCGTTTCGGCCATGCACGGGCGTCTTCGCTCACGCCGAACCACCGTCGCGGCTGCGTTCGCCGGCGTGCTCGCGCTGCTCCTCGCCGCCACGGCGGTTGCGCTCCCACCCGGGACCCACAGGCCCGGTCAGGCCGAGGCGAGCCAGATCGTCAAGTACACCGGTGACACGACCAACTGCCTGAACATCGTCGTCGACACCCGCAGCCCGAAGTGGGCGCTGGTGCAGTGGAGGGGTGGCCAGGGCTGCCCGACGAGCGCGAGCTTCGCCGGCTTCGCGATCGCCTACGAGCGCGCGCCGCAGAACGAAGGCACGGCGGGCTTCGCCTGGAGTCAGGTGCTCGAGACCGCCCATCCGTCGCTGTCCGCTGGCCAAGGTGCCGGCGAGCGTGGCCCGGACCTTCGAGATCTGCGTCGGCGCCTCGAAGACCGGGCACGTGCCGGCCCTCTGAGCGCTGCGGTTATCCCTGGACGGCGCTGAGCCGGCGCGGGCGCGCCGCCGGCGTGCCGAGCAGGCATTCGCGCAGCAGCTCCAGGGCCCCCGCCGACGAGGAGCCGAGCCGCTGCACCGTGCTCGAGCCGGTCTCGGGAACCGCGCCGCGGAAGTCGAACACCGCCACGCCGGGGACGCTCTGGCGGGCCGCGTACACCAGCCGTCCGAGGGTGTCCAGGCCGCAACTCGTGCCGGCGAGCACGATCGCGTCCGGCACGAGCGCGCGCAGCGCGTGGGCGACGCGGGGCGCCTGCAGAGCCATCGGCAGCGAGAGCGCGCGCAGGCCCGCCCGGCGCGCGAACAGCTCGAGCGCTTGGGTGAAGAGGGCGTCCATGTCGCCGGGCTGGGTGGCGTCGAAGATGACGATCCCGCTCTCGTGGCACGCCGGTGCGGCGACGCGCTGCACGGCGGCCATCCAGCCGCTCGCGTAGCGCCAGGCGAAGCGGTACTCGGCGCCGTGGGCCGCGCGGTCATCGAGCGAGGCGACCGCCGGCAGCAGCAGCGACTCGACCGTGCGCTCGACCGAGCGCAGCGCGAGGCTCTCCTCCAGCAGCCGGTCGCAGCGCTGCTCGTCGTAGCCGGACAGGGCGCCGCGCAGGCTCGCGGGCGAGGCCAGCCCCTGGCCGCGGGTGCGGGCGATCGAGATCGCCGAGGAGATGTTCTGCGTCTCGGCGAACGCCTGGCGCAACGCCTCGACCTCGGCGAGATCGAATTGGCGGTGGCCGCCCTCGCTGCGCCGCGGCATCGGGAACCCGAAGCGGCGCTCCCAGCTGCGCAGCGTGTTCGGGCTGACCCCGAGCATCGCCGCCGCGGCGTTGGTGCGGATGACGCTCATGAGCAGTAGTTGTCGGCGCTGCCGGCGCTTTGCGCAAGGCCCGCACGTCACGCTGCAGACCGGTCGAGGCCTTGCGGGCGCAGGAGTCCGGGGCGCGGGCCCGACGCGCCGATGGTCCCTACGAGGGTGGCGCAGCCGGCCGCGGGCCGGCGAGCCGGGCCCCGCGCGCTTCTCTCTACGATCAGGGGTCCGATGACCCTGCGGCTTCGGCTCTACCACCACCGCGACGGCGCCCGCGTCGCCTATCGCGAGGCGGGGACCGGCCCGCCGCTCGCGCTGCTGCACGGTCCGATGCTCTCCTGGAAGGAGTGGGAGCCGCTGATCGAGCACCTGCGCGACCGCTACCGCGTCGTGCTGCCCGACCTGCCGCTGCACGGGGACTCCGAGGACCGGCCGCGCCACGCCTACACGATCGACTGGTTCGCCGGCGTGATGGCGGGGTTTGCCAACGAGGTGCTCGGGCGCCGTCCGCTGATCGGCGGCCACGACGTCGGCGCGGAGCTCCTGCTGCACGCCGTGCGCACCGGCCAGCTGCACCCGCGACGGCTCGTGTTGATGCCCAACCGCATGCACCACCGCGCCGACCCCGAGCCGCTCGAGCGCGCCTGGCGCGCGGCCGCCGGCGCCGCCGGGGTGCCTGGGCTCGACCGGCTGATGACCCACGCCGCGCGGGCCGTGCTGCGGCCGGGGCTCGGCCCTCGCCTCTCGGCTCGCGGCAACCCCGCCGCGGCCGACCTCGTGCGCCACGCGATGGCCGACGTCGGCGGAAACCCGAGCCTTGCGCGCTCGTGGTCGAAGGCGGCCCGGCGCTGGCCGCTGCGCGCCGACGATGAGCTGCGCGGCGCCTACGCGCTGTTCGACATGCCCGTGCTGCTGCTGTGGGCCGACCGCGATCGTCGCCACCCGCTGGCCATCGCCGAGGAGGCGCTGGAGCTGCTCCCCGACGCCCAGCTTCGCGTGCTCTCGACCACTGGCTACCTGCTCGCGTACGACGACCCGGTCGGCGTGGCCCGCGAGCTGGCGGCCTTCTGCGGGTGACAGACGGATAGGGTGCGGGCTGCACTCAGACGCAGCACACGAGGAAAGGGAACGGCGGCACATGGCGAGCAGTGAGCTCAACGAGGGTGGCGCAGCCGGCCGCAGGCCGGCGAGCCGGGCCCCTCGCTCTCCGCTGTACGGCGGCGAGACCCGCAAGGCGATCGACAACTTCCCGATCTCCGGTGAGCCGGTCCCGATCTCGGTGATCCACTGGCTCGCCCGCATCAAGGGCGCCGGGGCCGCGGTCAACGGCGAGCTCGGCCTGTTGCCCAAGCGTCTGGCCGGTCGGATCGAGAAGGCCGCCGGCGAGGTCGCCGCGGGCAAGCACGACGACCAGTTCCCGATCGACGTCTTCCAGACCGGCTCCGGGACCTCCTCGAACATGAACGCCAACGAGGTCATCGCCACGCTCGCCGGCGACGGGGCGCATCCCAACGACCACGTCAACATGGGCCAGTCCTCCAACGACGTGTTCCCCTCGGCCGTGCACCTGGCCGCGCTCGACCAGGCGACCAACGCGCTGCTGCCGGCCCTCAAGGGACTCGAGCGCGCGCTCGAGGCGAAGTCCAGGCGGTTCGAGAACATCGTCAAGTCCGGCCGCACGCACCTGATGGACGCCGTGCCCGTCACGCTCGGGCAGGAGTTCGCCGGCTACGCGGCCCAGATCCGCCTCGGCCAGGCGCGCGTGTCGGCGGCGCTGCCCCACGTGGCCCAGATCCCGCTCGGCGGCACCGCCACCGGGACCGGGCTGAACACCCACCCGCAGTTCGCGGCCAAGGTGCGCCAGCGGCTCTCGCGGGATTGCAAGCTGAAGATCTCCCCGCCCGAGGATCCGTTCGAGGCGCAGGCCAACCGCGACGCGCTGGTCGAGCTCTCGGGCGCGCTGAAGGTCGTCGCCGTCTCGCTGACCAAGATCGCTCAGGACCTCGCGCTGATGGGCTCCGGTCCGCGCTCGGGCATCGGCGAGCTGCTCCTGCCCGAGCTGCAGAAGGGCTCCTCGATCATGCCCGGCAAGGTCAATCCGGTGATGCCCGAGGTCGTGCTGCAGGTGGCCGCGCAGGTGATCGGCAACGACACGGCGATCACGATCGGCGGCATGCAGGGCAACTTCGAGCTCAACGTGCGCATCCCCCTGATCGCGCGCAACCTGCTGCAGTCGATTCACCTGCTCTCGACGGCGAGCACCGCGCTGACCGAGAAGTGCGTCAAGGGCATCGAGGCCAACAAGGCGGGCTGCGAGCGCAGCGCCGAGGGCACGCTCGCCGTGGCCACCGCGCTGAACCCGTTCATCGGCTACGACAGGGCGAGCGAGATCGTCAAGACGGCGAGCGCGTCGGGCGGCACGCTGCGCGAGGTCGCACGCGCGGCCGGCGTGGAGGAGAAGATCCTCGACGAGGCGCTGGACCTGCGCAAGATCGCGGCGGGCAACCAGGCTCCTCCGGCGAAGGCCAAGCCCAGGCGTGCGGCGCGGGCGCGCAAGGCGCCGGCCAAGCCCGTCGGCTAGAGGTCCTCTCAGAAGGGGTCGATGGCGTCGTCGGCGCCGAGGGCCGGCACGAAGTCGCTGTCGGCGTCGATGGCCGCGACGGTGAGCTCGGCGAACAGGGCCAGGCGCTCGAGGTCGCCCGACTCGTAGCGTCCGCCGTCGCGGCGGTCGAGCAGCGAGATCGCGCCGATCGCCGTGTCCTGGCGCATCAGCGGCGCGACGAGCATGGTGTAGGGCACGTAGCCCGTCCCCGCCGCGATCCGCGGCGCGAAGCGCTCGTCGTTGCGGCAGTCGGCGACGGCGAGCCCCTCGCCGGTCTCCACGACCGAGCCGGCGAGCCCCTTGCCGGGGGCGAGCCGCACGCCGACGATCTCCTTGGCGCCTGCGCCCCACGCCGACTGATAGACGAGCTCGCCGGTGGTCGCGTCGGTGAGCGCCACCGAGCACGCCGCCGCCTGGAAGACCGCCGCGGCGGTGCGCACGATCGCCTCCATCAGGCCGCGGCGCGCGGCCGGTCGCTCGACCGAGCGCGCGAGCGAGCGGCCGACGGTGCTGTCGGTGCGCTGGCCGAGCGCGCGAGCGAGCGCGTCGATCGAGGCCAGGCGCCGCTCGGGGATCATCTCCAGCCCCGCGCGGATCGCGGTGGCGATCTGCGGCGAGAGTCCCGAGACCAGCTCGGTGAGCGGCGTCGGGTTGGCGTACACCGGCGGCTTGCCGGTGAGCATGGTCCACAGGGTCGCGGCCAGCCCGAAGACGTCGCTGCGCGGCGAGACCGCGCCCCCCGCGAACACCTCCGGGGCCATGAACCGGGGGGTGCCGATCCCGGCCGTCCCGCTCTCCTCCTCCTCGGTGAGCAGCCGGGCCACGCCGAAGTCGACGAGCACGATCCCCTGTTCGCCGAGGATGATGTTCTGGGGCTTGACGTCGCGGTGGACGATCTGCTGCTCGTGCACGTAGCGCAGCGCCTCGCACGTCTGGCGGGTGTACTTGACCGCTTCGTCGAGCGGCAGCCCGGGCCGCCCGCGCTCCTTGAGCAGCGTGTGCAGGTCCATGCCCTGGACGAGGTCCATGACCAGGAACTGGCCGCGATCGTCCTGCATGTAGTCGAGCACGCGCACCACGCGCGGGTGACGCAGGACCGACAGCAGGCGCGCCTCGACCTCGAAGCGCTCGGCGTGGCGGGTGTCCTTGACGTGCTTGATCGCCACCGGCTGGCCGCTCGAGGTGTCCAGCGCGCGGTAGACGGCGCCCATCGCGCCGCTGGAGATGGGGGCCTCGATCCGGTAGGTGCCGAGCTCCTCGTCGGCGAACAGAGTGAAGCGCGCCTCGTCCACGATTCCGGCGAGCGTAGCGGCATCGACGCGAGCCCGCCGCTCTCGGCAGCGAAACAACGCGCCGTGTTGCGTGTTCCGTCGGTTAGTGTTTGCGGGGGTGCGGTTGACGAGGACAGTCAGGTGGGCGGCGCTGGGGGCGGCGATCCCGATCGGGATCCTGCTCGGGCCGGCGGGAGTCGCGCAGGCGGCCGATCAGGACGTCATCACCAGCTCGGGGCCGCTGACGAACATCTTCGTCAACGACGATCTCGCCTGCCAGCTGCAGGACGCCGGCGACACGTCGAGCGCCTTCTTCTCGGGGACCGACCCGGGCCACTGCGGGACGTGGCTGTCGATGGACGCCGTCACCGTAGGCGTCGGCACCACGCCCGAGCTGTTCGGGCCCTCGGTCGGCCCGAGCATCACCGGGGCGGACAACACCGGGAACCAGACGGTGGGCGGCGCCGGGACGAGCGCCTCCCCGTACACGATCACCACCACGGTGGCCGAATCGATCGGGGCCACCGGAGCGACCCCGGCGGACGGTCAGGTCCAGGAGGTCGACAGCTACGTGGTCGGGCAGGACTACTACACGACGACGATCACGGTCACCAACACCGGGACCCTCCAGGACAACGACGGGCCGATCACCGGCTACCTCTACCACGGCGGCGACTGCTACCTGAACTCCGAGGACACCGGCTACGGCGGCCACGACCCGAGCACCGGCGAGGTCGACTGCACACTGACGCCGAACAACAGCCCGGCCGAGCGCGTGCTCGGCATGATCCCGGGCAGCACGGCCGGCTACACCTACGTCGAGGGCCAGTACGGGACGGTCTGGAGCGACATCGACGGCAGCCAGCTGCCGGACACCGTCGATACCGACACCGACGAGGACAACGGCGAGGCCGTCGCCTGGGCGATCAGCATCCCGGTCGATGGTTCGCCCGTCACCGAGACGCTGCAGACGCTGCTGACCCCCTACTCGTTCCCGTCCTCCTCCTCGACCGCGGGCACGTGCGCCGCAAACGGCCAGTACCCGGTCACCGTCGACGCCGTCAGCGGGCCCTCGGAGGTCGACTACACGCTCGACGGCGGCGCGCAGCAGAGCGCCTCGGTCAGCCTCGCGAGCGGCAGCACGACGTCGGGCACCGCGACGATCACGATTCCCGCGGGGCTGCACGAGCTCACCTACTGGGGGGTCGACAACGAGAGCCAGCAGGAGCCCACCCACCACACCGTCCAGGTCGGCGTCGAGCCCTCGGGCCCCGCCGTGGCGTTCTCGGCCAACCCCGACTACAGCACCTTCGACCTCGGCCAGGCCGTCACGTTCAGCGTCAAGGTCGCCGGCGTCGGCCTGACCGGCAATCCGGCGGTCGACGACCAGCCGCTCGCCACCAGCAAGCCGGGGACGTTCACGATCACGCGCAGCGCCACCGACGTGTGCGGCACCAACACCGGCCACTTCACCTACACGGTGCTCCCGGCGCCGGCGCTGGGCAAGACGGTCAACGTCGCGCCGGTGAGCGGCACGGTGCTGATCAAGCTGCCCTCGCACAAGGGCCACAACGCCTCGGCGGCGCTGAGCAAGGGCGTCGGGTTCGTCCCGCTCACCGAGGCGCGGCAGATCCCGGTCGGCTCGATCATCGACGCCAGCCGCGGCAAGGTCGGCCTGCTCACCGCGACGGCGACGCGCAACAAGACCCAGACCGGCGACTTCACCGGGCTCTTCCAGCTCCTGCAGAGTCGCAAGCAGAAGGGCCTGACCGACCTGAACATCATGGACACGACCAATCACCGGGCCTGCGTCGCCGCCGGCAAGGCGCAGGCCGCCTCCACGCACAAGAAGCTCTCGAGCAAGGTGCTCGGCCTGCTCACCGGGACCGCGAAGGGCAAGTTCGTCACGCACGGGCAGTTCAGCTCGGCGACCATCCGCGGTACGCAGTTCGGCGTGCGCAACCAGTGCAACGGCACGCTGACCCGGGTCGAGCGGGGCCTGGTCACCGTCGACGTCTTCCGCACCCGCAAGAAGATCACGCTGCGCGCGGGGCACAGCTACCTCGCCAAGGCTCCAGCGGTACGCTGAGCCTATGCGGGGAGCGGGTACGCGCAGGGCCGGGCGCTGGCGCCGGGTTCTGCTGCCCGCAGTGGCGCTTCTCGCCGTCGCGGTCGGGATCGTCCTCTACGAGACGAACGCGCTCAACTCGCTCGACAACAGCACCATCGACGCGCGCTTCTCGATCCGCGGGACGCAGAAGCCGCCGAAGAACTTGGTCGTCGTGGAGATCGACGCCAGGACGTTCCAGGACCTCAGGCTGCTGTGGCCGTTCCCGCGCGCGGTCGACGGCCAGGTGATCAGCGACATCTCAGCGGACGGGCCGAAGCTGATCGCGCTCGACGTGCAGACGACCGAGCCGAGCGCCTGTCCCGACGATGATGTGGCCGGCAAGTGCGCGCAAGCCCAGAACGACGAGCTCGCGCTGCTGGGCGCCCTCAACAACGCGAACGGCAAGGTGGTCGTCTCCACGACCGAGACGCTCAACGGCGACAGCTCCGAGGTCGAGTTCCTGGGCTCCGGCCAGGGGCGCGAGCTGCTCGCTCAGGTCGGCGCACGTGCGGGCAACACGAACTTCCCGCCCGACTCGGGCAACGTGATCCGCCGGATGGCCTACAGCATCGACGGGCTGCAGAGCTTTGGCGTCGCCGCCGCCGAGGTCGTCGAGGGGCACAAGCTCCGTCCGAGCATCTTCCACGGCCAGACGGCGTTCGTGGACTACTACGGCCCGGCGGGCACGATTCCGGCGGTCTCGTTCGGGGCGGTCTACAAGCACCAGCTCCCCAAGGGCTTCTTCAAGAACAAGATCGTCGTCGTCGGACCGTCGGCGCCCTCGCTGCAGGACCTGCACGCGACGCCGACCTCGGCGGTCATGCCCGGCGCCGAGGTCCAGGCCAGCGCGATCGAGACCGTGCTGCGACGGCTGCCCCTCACCTGGGGGCCGCCGTGGCTCGACGTGCTGATGATCGTCGCGCTCGGCGGGACGATCCCGCTGGTCATCCGCCGCATCGGTGCGGGCCGCGCGACGATCCTCGCGGTCGCGCTCGGCGCCGCGTTCAGCGTCGGCGTCCAGGTTGCCTTCGACAGCGGCATGGTGATGGCGTACGTCTACGCGATGCTCGCGCTCGTGATCAGCGCGGTCGGTGCCCTCTCGGTCCAGGTCATCAGCGAGGCGTTCGAGCGCTCGCGCACGCGCGACCTGTTCTCGCGCTTCGTCCCCGAGGACGTCGTCGACGAGGTCCTCGCCGGCGCCGACGGGGGGCTGCGCTTGGGGGGCGTCGAACGCTACGCGACGATCATGTTCACCGACCTGCGCGGCTTCACGACGTTCGCCGAGTCGCTCACCCCGCCCCAGGTGATCGACGTGCTCAACCACTACCTCAGCGAGATGAGCGACGCGATCCTCGACCACGGCGGCACGCTCGTCGCCTACATGGGCGACGGCATCTTCGCCGTCTTCGGCGCGCCGATCACCCTCGAGGACAGCGCCGACCGCGCACTGGCCACCGCGCGCGAGATGCTGGGCGTGCGCTTGCCGCGGTTCAACGAGTGGCTGCGCACGGAGGGCCTGTCCGACAAGGGCTTCCGCATGGGCATCGGGCTGAACACCGGCCGCGTGATGTCGGGCAACGTCGGCTCCGAGCGCCGGGTCGAGTACGCCGCGGTGGGCGACACGACCAACAGCGCCGCCCGCATCGAGGCGCTGACCAAGGGCACCCCCCACCAGCTGTTCTTCTCGCAGACCACCAAGGAGGCCCTGCAGGCTCCGCCCGACGACGTGCTGTTCGTCGACGACTTCCAGCTGCGCGGCCGCGAGGCGACGACGAAGATCTACTCGCTGGTCGACGACGGCGCGGGCGGCGGCAAGGCGAGCACCGCCGAGACCGTCGTCAAGGCGGCGGCTCAGCCGACCGCGTAGCCCGCCCTGGTCAGCGCGGCGATGGCCGACGTGAGCGTGCTCGAGCCGCTGCCGATCGCGCGCGAGGCGGCGCGATAGTTCCCCGCGCTCGTGTGGCGGACCGCGGCGGCCGCCCGCGTGTAGTCGCCGGCCAGCCCGCTCAGTGCGCTGACGATGCGCCCGTTGAAGTCGGCGACCTGCGGGCTCGGTGAGAGCGCCGACACCGCGTGGGCCGCCGAGGAGTACAGCCCGGCGAGCGTGCTCAGCGCCCTCGCCTGCGCGGCGACGGTCTTGGCCCCGGCCAGGCGCGCCTGCGCACCGGTGCGCGAGCTCTGAAGGCTCGTGAGCGCCCGCGAGAGCGAGGCCGCGTAGGAATGGCTCGCACCGAGCGGATAGACCGTCGCGCCGCTCACGCGCAGCGTGTCGGCGACCTGCTCACAGCTCGCCTTCGGCGCCGGCACCCCGGGGGCCAGGCAGGCGACGGTCGCCACGCCGGCGCTGGTCGGGATGACATACAGGGTGAGCGGGCCGCTCACCCCCGCGACCGACAGGCCGCTATAGGAGAGCCCCTCGACGCTGCCGATCCGCACCGCCGTGCCCGTCGGTGTGCTCGGGAGCTTGGCCAGCAGGCTGGCCGGAAGCAGCGTGGGACCCTGCGCGCTGACCATTCCGGCGGCCAGGGAGGGCGATCCGCCGGCCGGGGCGAGCGCGAGGGGCTGGGCGAAGGTCAGCCCGGGGATGCTGGGAGCGGTGGCGCTGCGCTGCCAGCTCGTCGGGAAGCTCAGCTGCAGGTCGCCGACCGACGCCGAGCTCGAGAACGACGACGCCGAGACGCCCTTGGAGGTCGACTTCTTGCCGGCGACGATGCCGACGGCGGCGGCGATCACGGCGGCGAGCACCGCGACCGCGATCAGCGGGGTACGCGAGGCGCCGGTGGCGACGGCGGGGGCCGGCTCGGCCGCCGGGGTCGAGCTGCGGGTGGGCGCGGCGGGCGGGGTGACGCCGCCGACGCGCGTGGCGGAGCCCGCGCTGATCATCCCCGGATCGACGACCGGCGCGCGGCGCGTGGCGGTGACCCCGCCGGCCGGGTCGGCCGAGGTGCGTCGCGGCGCGGTATCGGCGGCGGGAAGCGTGCCGAGCGCGCGGCGCGCCTCGAGGATCAGCTCGCTCGCCGACGCCGGGCGCTCGTCGGGGTCCTTGGCCATCCCGCGCGCGATCACGTCGTCGATC
>DATAWZ010000197.1:0-39383 GCA_036266975.1 Solirubrobacteraceae bacterium | reverse complement strand
GGCGACCGGGTCGCGCTGCTCGGCGCCGAGGACTACGCCCTGCTCGCGCTCGCGCGCCTGCGCAGCGCCGGCGCGGGCCCGATCACCGTGCTCGACCCCTCCGGGCGCCGACGCGCGGCCGCGCTCGAGCTGGGCGCCTCGGCGGCGCTCGACCCGGCGACGCGCGGGGTGCGTGCGGCGTCGTGTTCGTCTCGATGGAGGACTGCGTGGCCGCGGCCGACGGCTACCTCGCGCGGGCGTTCCGGATCTGCCGCGCGCAGGGCATCGTCGTCGTCCTGCGCACCTACGGCCACACGCCGTGGACCGCGGTGGACCCCCAGGTGCCCTACATGAAGGAGCTCACGCTGCGCCACTTCGGCGTGTTCTTCGGCGAGGAGCCCGCGCGCGGCGGGCGCGAGCGCGGTGACTTCCATCTCGCCGTCGAGGCGCTGGGCGACGGCATCGCCGGCGTGCTTCCGGGCACCGTCGTGGCCGACTTCGAGGACCTGCGCGAGGGCGCTCGCCTGCGCGAGCTGATGGGCCTGCTGCCCGACGGGGCGACCAAGGTCCTCGTGCGCGTCGGCGGCTGAGGCGATGGGCTATTCTGCCGTCGGCGGAGAGATAATGCATCATCGATCATGCCCGTTCGCGGGTCCTGCGGGAGAGGAGACAGGCGGTGTCTGACGTTCAGGTTCCGGTGTTGATCGTCGGCGGAGGCGGGTGCGGGTTGTCGGCCTCGATCTTCCTGTCCGACCTGGGGGTGCAGTCGCTGTGCGTCGAGCGTCACGAGACCACCTCGCATCTGCCCAAGGCCCACTACCTCAACCAGCGCACGATGGAGATCCTGCGCGAGCACGGGGTCGCCGGCGACGTCTACGAGCGGGGCACGCCGTTCGAGCAGATGATGGTCACCGGCTGGTACACGTCGATGGGCGGCGAGGGCCCGGTCGACCGCAAGCTCATCTGGGCGATGGACGCCTTCGGCGGACGCGACCTGCGCGCCGTCTACGAGGCGGACAGCCCCGTGCTCAGCGGCAACCTGCCCCAGATTCGGCTCGAGCCGCTGCTGCGCGAGCACGCCGAGCGCCGCGCGCCCGGGATGGTCCGCTACGGCCACGAGGTCGCGAGCTTCGAGCAGGACTCCGACGGGGTCACCGCGCGCGTCGTGGACACCGCGAGCGGGGAGGAGTACACGGTCCGCGCCCAGTACGTGGTGGCCGCCGACGGCGGGCGCACGTTCGGCCCGGCGCTGGGCATCGAGATGCAGGGGCCGACCGGCCTGATGGACATGGTCAGCACGCACTTCGCCGCCGACCTCTCGCCGTACCTCGACGACGAGGAGACGCTGATCCGCTTCTTCGTCAACCCCGACGGCCTGGGCTCGTGGGGCAGCGGCGCGATCGTGGCGATGGGACCGGACCAGTGGGGCACGCGCTCGGAGGAGTGGGTCCTGCACTTCATGGTCATGCCCGACGACCCCGAGCGCTTCGACGAGGACGCGGTCGTTCCGCGCATCCGCCGGCTGCTCAAGCTGCCCGAGCTGGAGGTGACCGTCCACCGGGTCAGCCACTGGATCCTCGACGCGATCGTGGCCGACCGCTACCGCAGCGGGCGCATCCTGCTCGCCGGCGACGCCGCCCACCGCCATCCACCGACCACCGGGCTCGGCCTGAACACCGCCATCCAGGACGCGCACAACCTCGCCTGGAAGCTCGCCGCGGTGACCGGCGGGCACGCCGCGGCCGCGCTGCTGGACAGCTACGAGGCCGAGCGCCGCCCGGTCGGCGCCCGCAACGCCGAGTGGGCGCTGATGACCTGGACCAACCATCTGGTGATCGACGCCGGGCTCGGGATGATCCCCGGCGCCCCGCCGGAGGCCCACCTGGCGACGTTCATGGCGCTGTTCGCGGACACGGCCGACGGCGCCACGCGGCGTGCGCGGCTCGCCGAGGTGATCGCCACCCAGCGCATGGAATTCCAGGCGCACGACATCGAGATCGGCTTCGTCTACGAGAACGGCGCGGTCGTCCCCGACGGCACGCCCGCGCCGCCCCGCGACCCGATGGGCCACGAGCACACGCCGAGCACCCGCCCGGGCGCGCGGCTTGCGCACGCGTGGCTCCAGCGTGGCGGCGAGCGGGTCTCGACGCTCGACCTGGTCGGGCGCGGTGGCTTCACGCTGCTCGCGCGCGAGGGCGGCGAGCCGTGGACGGCGGCCGCCCAGGTCCTCGCCGGCGAGCTCGGCCTTCCGCTGTCGGCGCTGCGGATCGGCGAGGGCTGCGAGCTCTCCGACCCCAGCGGGCGCTGGGCGTCCCTCGTGGATACCCAGGCCGACGGCGCGCTGCTCGTGCGGCCCGACGGGCACGTCGGCTGGCGCGCGCGGACGCTGCCCGCCGACCCGGCGGGCGCGCTGCGCGATGCGCTCGCGACGATCCTGCCGCGCGCGGTCGGCGCGGCCACGGGCGCCTGAGCGGCGATGCGGGTCGCGCGCCACCGAAGCGGCGACGAGGTCCGCGTCGGGGTTCTCGACGGCGAGGAGCTCGTCGACCTCGACGGCACCGGCGTCCTGGAGCTGCTCGCCGCGTCGCCCCCCGAGCGCGAGCGGCGCGCGCTCCAGGGTTCGCGGGTCCCGCTCGAGTCGGCGAGCCTGCTCGCGCCGGTCGAGCGTCCGGGGAAGTTCCTCGCCGTCGGGTTCAACTTCGCCGACCACGCGGCCGAGACGCCGAAGCTGCCCGAGCTCGAGCCGATGTACGAGTCGATCCGCTACACCCGTCTGGCCCACCCGGACCCGACGCTGCCGACCGTGTTCAACAAGCAGACGACGTGCATCGCCGGCCCGTTCGACCCGGTGTGGCTGCCCCGTGACGCGCGCATGCTCGACTACGAGGGTGAGCTCGCGCTCGTCATCGGCCGCCGCGCGCGGCGGGCGAGCGAGCGGCAGGCCGCCGAGGCGATCGCCGCCTACTGCGTCTGCAACGACGTCTCGGTGCGGGAGTGGCAGCTCGACACGCCGACCATGTGGCCGGGCAAGAGCTTCGACACCCACGGCCCGCTCGGGCCGTGGCTGGTGACCGCCGACGCGCTGGACCCGGATGGTCTGTCGATCCGCACGTGGGTCAACGGCGAGCTGCGCCAGGACGGCTCGACCGGGGCGATGATCCTCTCGCCGGCGCGGCTGGTGTCGAGGATCTCGCAGGTGTGCACGCTCGAGCCGGGCGACGTGATCGCCACCGGCACGCCGGCGGGCATCGGGACGCCGACCGGCCGCTTCCTGCGCGTCGGCGACGTCGTGCGGATCGAGGTGCAGGGGATCGGCGCGATCGAGAACACGGTGATCGACGAACCATCGGGAGGTGCGGCGTGATTGGTGATGTGCTGCTTGTGGGCAGCGTGCCGTTCGACACGGTCGAGGAGGTGATGCGCACCTGCGGGACCACCGTCGGCGATCGTGTGTTAGCGGTGCCTGACGGCGAGATCGGCCTGCGCTCGACGTGGATCGGGGCGCTTCCCCACATGTCCTACGAGAAGTGCCCCGACCTCGAGCCGGTGCACGTCGTCGCGCCCGAGGACGTCAAGAGCCCGGACCACCACGGGCCGGACCTCCTGGACGCGTTCGCGACGTTCCGGCTGCGACCCGGGGTGACCGAGACGAGCTTCGAGCTGCATTTCGGGCCCGAGGCGATTCGCAGCTACGCGGTGTTCACGCGGCTGCGCTCGGAGGGCGTGATCCCGGAGGGCGTGCGCTTCCAGGTGTCCATTCCGTTCACGTCGGACGCGACCGACATCTTCTTCCCCGAGCCCGCCGACCGCGAGATCGTCACCCGCGCGTACGAGACGAGCGTGCAGCGGATGATCCGCGAGATCCTCGAGCACGTGCCCGCCGACGACCTCGTGATCCAGTGGGACTACTGCTCGGAGGTGCTGCACTGCATCGGCGCGTTCGACGCGATCTGGCCGCCGGCGCCCGGCGACACGCCCGAGGCGAGGTTCGAGCGTTACACCAACCGCGAGTACGTGGCGCCGCTGTCGCAGGGGATCCCCGACGAGGTGATGCTCGGGTATCACATCTGCTTCGGCACGTGGGGAGGCTGGCCGATCGGCCGGGTGCTCGACATCGGGCTGTGCGTGCGCCTGGCCGGCGCGCTGGTGGCCAACACGCCGCACCGCGTCGACTTCGTGCACCTGCCGTCGATGCCCGACCCCGCCCCGGACTACTTCCGCCCGCTCGCCGACCTCGACATCGGCGACACGAAGGTGTTCCTCGGGATCGAGCTCAGCGACGGGCTCGACGCGCTGATGCGCCGGGCGCAGATGGCGCGCGAGCACCTGCCACAGTTCGGGCTCGCGCACTACTGCGGCTACGGCCGCGAGGAGCCCGCGCGCGTGCGCGAGCTGCTGACGGAGATCCGCGACGGCGCCGAGCGGCTCGCGGCCGGGAGCCGGGCATGAGCGGGGTCGACCTCGACGAGGGGCGCCCGCGGCGCGCGGCGCTGCACCACGTCAACCTGAAGACCCTGCGGCTGGGAGAGCTGATCGACTGGTACGGGCAGGTGCTCGGGATGACCCCCAATTTCCAGTTCCCGGGGGGCGCCTTCCTGACCAACGACGACGCCAACCACCGCATCGCGCTGATCTCGCTGCCAGATTTCAAGGACGACGAGGGCAAGCTGCACCACACCGGCATGCACCACTCGGCGTTCGAGTTCGCCACGCTCGACGACCTGCTCGCCACCTACCTGCGTCTGAAGGGGGGCGGGATCGTGCCGTGCGGCTGTCTGGACCACGGCCTGACCACCTCCTTCTACTACGCCGACCCGGACGAGAACTGCGTCGAGCTGCAGGTCGACAACTACGGGGACTGGGCGCAGTCGACGGAGTTCATCCGCACCGACCCGCGCTTCGCCGAGGACCCGATCGGCAAGCCCGTCGACCCCGACGCGATCGTCGCCGCGCGGCGCGCAGGCGCCACGCCGCAGGAGATCCACGAGCGCGCCTACGCCGGCGAGTGGCCGCCGACCGGCGCGTTCGACCTGCGCTTGCCGCTACCCGGGTAGCGAGGCGAGAATCTGGTCGCGGTTGTGCTCGAGGTGCAGCCGCATCGCCTCCGCGGCGCGCTCGCGAGCGTGCGCGCCCAGCGCGGCGAGGATCTCCTCGTGCTCGCGATGGGCGGAGTTCAGGTAGCGGGCGGGCTGCGGCTTGAGCACGAGCAGCTGCAGGTAGGCCGCGCTCGCGTCGCGCAGCTGCTCGATGATCTCCGCCAGCCGCGGCCGCAGGGCGGCCCGGTAGATCAGCGCGTGAAAGGTGGGGTTGAGCTCGGACGCGTAGCGCGGCAGGTCCTTGCGGATCGCGACACGCATCTCGGCGACCAGCGCCTCGAGCTCGGCGAGCTGGGCGTCGGTGATCTGGGTGGCGGCGAGCTCGGTGGCCAGCGGCTCCAGGGCGATGCGGATCTCGTAGTTCTCGCGCAGGTCGGCGACGGAGGGGACGAACACGACGACGCCCCGGTGGGCGTCCTGGCGCACGAAGCCCTCGCGCGCGAGCGCGGTGAACGCCTCGCGCACCGGGGTGATGCTGACCGCGAAGCTCCGGGCCACCTCGAGCTGACGCAGATGGGTGCCCGCCGGCAGCTCGCCCGAGCGGATCAGGCGGCGCAGCTCGTCGGCGATCGTCTGTGCGTGCGTCGCCCGGCTAGGGCGCTGCACGGGAGGGAACGTATCCACGCGAGGCATTATGCACCGCGTATCGGTGGGGCTTTCACGACATGGTGCGTGATGCATTCTCGCGCTACGGGTGGCGTGTGTCGTGAGCCGCGCTATTGGCGGCTGGCGGCACAATCGTCGCGAGTGAGGCGGGGGCCGGGGGCGTCGCGTGCGTCGTGAGCCGCGCGATAGGCGGCTGGCGGCACACGGGTCGCGGGCACGAGGTCGCGAGTAGCGCGAGCCGCGACATTGGCGGGCGGCGACACGCGTGACGACCAATCCCTGTATACGCGGGGTGAGCGATCAACCGTCACGCCGGCGCTGGAACCGGCCGCGCCCAGCGCGCCTAGACTGACGCCCATCTTCGACGCGATCTACGCGAGCGGCGCAGTCGGCCAGCAGGTCTCCGCGGCGGCCTGGCTCCAGGCGATGCTCGACGTCGAGGCCGCGCTCGCTCGCGCCTGCGCCGCCGAGGGGTTGATCGAGCCTCACGCCGCCGAGGCGATCGCCGCCGAGTGCCAGGCCGAGCGCTTCGACCTCAGGGCCCTCACCGCCGCTGGCGCCGAACACGCGCAGCCGGTCGTGGCGCTCGTCGCCGCGCTGCGCAAGGCCGTCGGCGAGGCGCTCGCCCCGCTGGTCCACCTCGGCGCCACCAGCCAGGACATCCTCGACACCGCGGCGATGCTGCTCGCCCGCCGCGCGCTCGACGTGTCCATCCCCGACGCGGCCGCGGCGGCGCGCGCGGCCGCGCGGCTGGCCGTCGAGCACCGCGACACGCCGATGACCGGCCGCACGCTGCTGCAGGGCGCGCTGCCGACCTCGTTCGGGCTGCGGGCCGCGGGCTGGCTCGTGGGCATCGACAGGGCCCTCGCGCGGCTCGCGTTCGTGCGCGAGGGCGAGCTCGCCGTCCAGATGGGCGGCCCGGCCGGCACCCGTGGCCCCACGATCGCCGCACTCGTCGCCGAGGAGCTCGGCCTGGCCGAGCCGACGATCCCGTGGGCCACGATCCGCGTCGCGCCGGCGAACCTCGCCGGCGCGCTGGGCGCGCTCGCCGGCGTGCTGGGCAAGATCGCGCGCGATGTGACCCTGCTCGCCCAGGACGAGGTCGGCGAGCTGCGCGAGGGCGGCCCGCCCGGGCGCGGCGGGTCCTCGGCGATGGCCCACAAGCACAACCCGGTCGCGTCGGTCTCCATCCTCGCCTGCACCCGGCGCGTCCCCGGCCTGGTGGCCACGCTGCTCGCCTGCATGGAGCAGGAGCACGAGCGCGCGGCGGGCGCCTGGCAGGCCGAGTGGGGGACGCTCACCGACCTGCTCGCGCTCACCGGCTCGGCCGCCGCCTGGGCCCGCGAGCTGCTCGAGGAACTGGACGTCGATGCGGCCCGGATGCGCGAGAACCTCGAACGACTCGCGGCCGCCGGGGTGCCCGAGGCGCGCGAGCACGAGCGCCACCTCGGAGCGGCCGGCGAGCTGATCGACCGCGCGCTGGCCGCGCACACCACGACCTCCACAGGAGCGAGATGACCGACCCCACCTACGACGCCGGCCTGGCGGTCCGCCGCGCCGTGCTCGGCGACGCCCACGTCGACCGCGCCCAGGCGAGCGCCGACGAGTTCACCGCACCGCTGCAGGATCTGATCACCCGCTACGCCTGGGGCGGCGTTTGGACGCGTGAGGGCCTGGACCGCCGTACGCGCAGCTGCATCACGCTCGCGCTGCTGGCCGCCCAGGGACGCGAGAACGAGCTTGCCCTGCACGTTCGCGGCGCGCTCAGAAACGGCCTGGACGCCCATGAGATCCGCGAGGTGCTGCTGCACACCGCGGTCTACGCCGGCGTGCCGGCGGCCAACGCCGCCTTCGCCGTCGCCCGGCGCGTGCTCGCGCAGGAGGGAGCCCTGTAGCCAGAGCTCGGGCCGGGCGCCCGGTCAGGCAGCCGCGTCGACCAGCGCGGCGCCGAGGCGCGTGCGGCGGTAGCGGACCTCGTGGCCGTGCCGGGCGGGGGCGATGAGGCCGGCGTCGCGCAGCGCGAGCAGGTGGCGCGAGGTGCCGGCCGGGCTGAGCTCCAGCAGCTCCGCCAGGGCGGTCGTCGAGTACGGGCGCTCGAGGCTCGCCAGGACGAGTGCGCGCGTGCGGCCGAGCAGCCGGGCGAGCGCCTCGGGTGTCCTTGGGGGCGTGTGCCAGAGCTCGGCGACTCCTCGTGCGGGGTAGGCGATCGTGGGCTGCCACAGGCGCTCGAGGATCGCCGCGACGTTCGGCCACAGGTAGGCGCTGGGCATCAGCACCAGCCCGCGCTCGGCGGTGCTCACCATCGCGTCGTCGCGGTCGCTGACGGTGACGCCGCGGTCGGTCCACGCCACGTTCGGGTGCAGCTCGTCGACCACCCGCCGCAGGCCGTGCTCGGCGAGCGCGCGTGAGCGCTCGGCGATGTCCGCTGCGAGTAGCGCCCGGATCCGGACCCAGAACGGAGCGACGAGCTCGCTCCACGCCTGCTGCATCTGCGCCGCGAGCCGGTCGCGGGCGCGCGCGGGGTCGGCGAGCATCGCAGTGAGCAGTGCGCGTTCGGGCTCGCCGCGGACGGTCTCGCGGCAGCGCTCGAGCTCGTAGGCCACCTGGGTGGGCGGCGTCCTGCGGGCCTCGGCGAGCTGGTCGCGCAGCCGCGGCCAGGGCACCCGCGGGGGCGGCGCGAGGAAGTCGGGCACGAAACCGCGCTGGGGCTGCGTCGCGAGCAGTGGCGCGAGGTCGAGGCGCGCGAGCCCCGGCCGCACGAGCTCATGCCAGGGCTCGTGGAAGGCGAGCGAGCGCCGATGGACCAATGTGCGCACCGCGTTGAGCGTTTCCCATGCCGGCGAGCACGCGAAGCGCACCGCGAGCACCTCATCGCGACCCTCCAGGGCGAACAGCGTCATGGCTCGAAGATACGTGCTCACGCGAATCATTCGCGCGTGTCGCGATCCGCGGCGACGCTGGCGGGGTGAGCGCCGTGGTCCGCACCGACCGGCTGAGCTATCGCGACGCGCTCGTTTCGCGCGAGTTTCGCGTGCTGCTCGCCACCCAGCTGCTGGAGACCGGCGGCCTCAGCGTCGCCGCCGTGGCGCTCACCGTCCTCGTCTACCGCCGCACGGGCTCGCCGCTGCTCGCCTCGCTCACCTTCGCACTCGGCTTCCTGCCCTATGTGCTCGGCGGCAGCCTGTTCTCCGGCCTCGTCGACCGCGTCCGGCCGCGCACCCTCGCCGCGAGCTGCGACGCCGTCTCGGCCCTGGTCGTGGCGACGATGGCACTGCCCGGACTCCCGCTGCCCCTGCTCTTCGCGCTGCTGCTCGCGACCGGCACCCTCGCCTCGATCAGCAGCGGCGCGCGCGGTGCGCTCACGCGCGGCACGCTCTCCGCGGCGGGCTACGTGCCAGGCCGATCGCTGCTGCGAATCTCCTCGCAGCTCTCCCAGATCATCGGCAACGCCGCCGGCGGCGCCCTGCTGCTGCTGGTCGGCACCCACGGCGCCCTGCTCGTCAACGCCGGTGCGCTCGCCCTCGCCTCGCTCACCCTGCGGCTGGGAATCGGCGAGCACCCGATCACCGGCGTGCGCGGCGTGCACACGCTCCTGCGCGATTCGTTGCGCGGGGCGCGCGCGGTCCTCGCCCTGCCCGACCTGCGCCGGCTGCTGCTCGGAGGCTGGTTCGTGCCGTTGTTCTCTGTCGCGCCCGAGGCGCTCGCCGCGGCCTACGTTGCGGAGCACCACGCCTCATCGGCGGTCGTCGGCTGGTGGCTCGTCGCGCTCCCGGTGGGGATCATCTCCGGCGACCTGCTCGCGGTACGTCTGCTGAGCCCGCGCGGGCAGCGCCGGCTGATGGCGCCCGTCGCCGCGGCCGGGTTCGTGCCCTATCTCGCGTTCGCCGCCAACCCGCCGATCGCCGTCGCGATCGCGCTGCTCGTGCTGTCGGGGACGTCGAGCATGTACGCGCTCGGCATCGACGCGCGGGTGCGCGAGGCCTCGCCGCCGCAGCTGTTCGCGCGCGTGATGGCCGTGAACTCGAGCGGGCTGATGGCCCTCCAGGGCATCGGCTTCGCCCTCGCCGGCGCGATGGGACAAGCGATCGGCCCCGGGTGGGCGGTGGCGCTCGCGGGCGTGGGCGGGATTGCCAGCGCCCCGTTGCTGCGCAGCTAAGCGCCCCAGACCTCCCGGGCCACCTCGACGACCAGGCGGAGCTTGTCGGCCTGCTGGGACTGGGTGAGCGCGTTGCCCTCCACCGTGGAGGAGAAGCCGCACTGCGGCGAGAGGCACAGCTGGTCGATGTCGACGTGGCGCGCGGCGTCCTCGATGCGCCGGCGCAGCGCGTCGGGATCCTCGAGCGCCCCGCGCTTGGTGGTCACCAGCCCGAGGACGACGACCTTGCCCCTGGGCAGGAAGCGCAGCGGCTCGAAGCCGCCCGAGCGCTCGTCGTCCCATTCCATGAAGAAGCCGTCGACGTCGAGCTCGTTCAGCAGCGGCTCGGCGACGAAGTCGTACCCGCCCTCGGCCGCCCACGAGGAGCGGTAGTTGCCGCGGCACATGTGGGTGGTCACCGCCATCCCGGCGGGGCGCCCGGCCAACGCCTCGTTGAGGTGGGCGATGTACTGCTCGTGCTGGTGCTCGGCGTCGCCGCCGATCTCCCACACGTGCTCGCGCTGGCGCGGATCGTTCAGGTAGGCCAGGCTCGTGTCGTCGAGCTGCAGGTAGGTGCAGCCCAGCTCGCCCAGCCGCCGGATCTCCTCACGGTAGGCGGCGACGAGGTCGGCCCAGAACTGGTCCAGGTCGGGATAGACCGCCTGATCGATCGACGCCCGTCCGCCGCGGTAGTGGACCATGCTCGGCGAGGGGATCGTCAGCTTGGGGGTCTGCTCGGCGGTGGTGCACGAGCGCAGAAACTCGAACGCGTCGCCGAAGATCGTCTGCGACAGCCCGATCGGGGCGTCGATGCGCAGCGAGGGCGGCGCGAACTCGAGCGGGCCCACCGCGTTGCGAAAGCGGACGTGCAGGGTCTCGTCGTGGACGGCGCGCACGCCGTCGAGCGCGTAGATGAAGTCCATGTGCCAGGAGGAGCGGCGCAGCTCGCCGTCGGTCGCGGTGCGCAGCCCGACCTCGCGCTGCAGCGCGACGACCTCGCGGATCGCGTCGTCCTCGACGGCGCGCAGCCCCTCGTCGTCGAGCCGGCCCCCGTCGTGCTCGGTGCGCGCCTTCAGCAGCCGCAGCGGGCGCAGCAGGCTGCCGACGTGATCGGCGCGGAAGGGTGGGGACGTTCGCTCAGCCATCGCTCTGCGTCATACCTCGAAGAACACTGTCTCACGCTCGCCCTGCAGACGGATGTCGAACCGGTAGCCGTTGTCGACCGGCTGGGCCAGCAGCGTCGCGCGCCGCGGCGCCGGGACCCGGGCCAGGACCGGGTCGGCCGCGTTGGCCTGGTCCTCGTCGGCGAAGTAGATGCGGGTGACGCACCGGTTCAGCAGCCCGCGCGCGAACACCGAGACGTCGATGTGCGGCGCCTGGGGGAGCCCGTCGGCGCCGGCCACCGATCCCGGCTTGACCGTGACGATCTCATAGCTCCCGTCGCCGTCCTGCGCTCCGCAGCGACCGAACCCGCGAAACCCCGGCAGCGAGGAGCCCCCGCCGTGGCCGTGCAGGTCGGCGAACCGTCCCTGCGGGTCGGCCTGCCAGGCCTCCACCAGCGCGTCCGCGATGGGCTCGCCGGCGCCGTCGAGCACGAGCCCGCCGATGCGGATCGCGCCCGGCGTGTCCGGCGGGACGACGAGCGGGCCGTCCGGCCAGGGCAGCCCGATGGCGAAGAACGGCCCGACGGTCTGCGAGGGGGTCAGGCTCATTCGAACGGGGTCTGCCCGGGCCCGCGCAGGACGAGGTCGAACTCGTAGGCGCCGGCCCAGTCGGGCACCGTGCGCTCGATCGAGAAGCGCGAGATGAGCCGCGCGCGGACGCGCTCGTCGGGGATCGAGTTGAAGATCGGGTCCGGCGCCAGCAGCGGATCGCCCGGGAAGTACATCTGTGTCACCAGCCGCTGGGCGAACGCGCGGCCCAGCAGCGAGAAGTGGACATGAGCCGGACGCCAGGCGTTGTGGTGGTTGCCCCACGGGTAGGCGCCCGGCTTGATCGTCGTGAACGTGTAGCGGCCCTCGCGGTCGGTCAGGCAGCGACCGGCACCGGAGAAGTTCGGATCCAGCGGCGCCGGCCAGCGATCGTCTCGGTGCCGGTAGCGGCCGGCGGCGTTGGCCTGCCAGACCTCGACCAGGGTGTTCGCGAGCGGACGGCCGTCGGTGTCGCAGACGTGGCCGGTGAGGATGATTCGCTCGCCGATCGGCGCGCCCGCGTGCTGGGCGGTGAGGTCGCCGTCGTGCTCGCCGATGCGGCCCGGACCGAGTCGAGGTCCGGTGATCTCGGTCAGCCCGTGCGGCAGGAGCACGAGCGGCTCGCGGGGATGGCGCAGCGCGGTCGAGCGGTAGTCGGGGAAGTCGAGCGGCGGATGGACGCCGGCGGGCTCGCGCTCGTAGGTCGTCGGCGTCTCGGCCACGATCTGAGCCTAAAGGGCCTAGCCTCCCCACCGTGCGGACCCAGGTCGGCATCATCGGCGCCGGCCCCGCGGGACTGACGCTCGCCCTGCTGCTGCAGCGCGCCGGGATCGAGGCGGTCGTCCTGGAGGCGCGCAGCCGCGAGCACGTCGAGCAGCGGGTCCGCGCGGGGCTGCTCGAGCAGAACACGGTCGACCTGCTGCACGAGCTCGGCGTGGGGGAGCGGCTCGCGCGCGAGGGGCTGCGCCACGAGGGCATTCTGCTGCGCCATCGGGGCCGCACCCAGCGCATCGCGATCACCGAGCTGACCGGTCGCGCGGTGACGATCTACGGCCAGCAGGAGGTCATCAAGGACGAGATCGCCGCCTGGCTGCAGCGCGGCGGGGCGTTGCACTTCCGTGCCGCCGCTGTCGCCCTGCATGACCTGGACAGCGAGGCGCCGCGGCTCACCTACGAGCACGAGGGCGCCGGGCACGAGCTGCGATGCGACTTCATCGCCGGCTGCGACGGCTTCCACGGCGCCAGCCGGGCGGCGATCCCCGCCGGCGTGCTCAGCCAGCACGAGCTCGCGTTCCCGTTCGCCTGGCTGGGGATCCTGGCCGAGGCCGCGCCGGCCACCGACGAGCTCATCTACGCCTGGCACGAGCGCGGCTTCGCACTGCACTCGATGCGCTCTTTGAGCGTGAGCCGACTGTATCTGCAGGTCCGCGCCGACGAGGACCTGCAGCGCTGGCCGGACGAGCGCTGCTGGAGCGAGCTCGGCGAGCGGCTCGGGCGCGTGAACGCGGGCCCGGTGCTCGAGAAGGGCCTCACGCCGATCCGCAGCTTCGTGTGCGAGCCGATGCAGCACGGGCGGCTGTTCCTCGCCGGCGACGCCGCGCACATCGTCCCGCCGACCGGCGCCAAGGGGCTCAACCTCGCCGTCAACGACGTGCGCCTGCTCGCCGCGGCGCTCGTGGCCTGGTACCGGGACGGCGAGCGCGAGCCGCTTCTGCGCTACTCCGAGAACGCGCTGCGTCGGGTCTGGCGGGCCCAGGACTTCTCCAACGACATGACCGGCCTGCTGCACGATCTCGGCCAGGGGCCGTTCGGGAGGCGGCTGCAGCTCGCGCGCCTGGAGTACCTGGAGCGCTCATCGGCCGCGGCGGGCAGCCTGGCCGAGAACTACGCCGGGCTGCAGGCGCGGCCGGACTTCTGACTCGCCGGTCAGCCGCAGACGGGAGCCGGGAACGGCGGCAACGCGGCGCTCTGCTCGGGGTCGTGGCTGAAGAGCAGCATCGCGTCGAGCGCGTCCTCGAGCACCCGCACGCGCGAGATCGAGAGCATCGTCGCGTCGGCGTCGGCGAGCACGCCCGGCATCGAGCGGCGGTCGAGCAGCTCGCGGCTGTCGACCGCATCGCCGACCACGCACAACCAGCGATCCGCGGCGCGGATGAGCACCGACTGGTGGCCGCGGGTGTGGCCGGGCGTGAAGAGCACGTGGACGCCGTCGGCGATCGTCGCGTCGCCGGAGACGAGCGTGGGCTCGAGACCCGCGAGCTCGCCGGCGACGTAGCCCGCCTCGTGGCGCTCGGGGAACCGTGCCAGCCGCCACTCGGCGCGCTGGACCCACGTCCGCGCGTGGGCGAACAGCGACGCGCCGCCGGCGTGGTCGAAGTGCAGGTGGGTGTAGATCACGTCGGTGATGTCGGCCGGCGCGAGGTCGAGCTCGGACAGCCGCGCGGACAGCGAGTCCTGCTCGCCGGCGAGCGGCGTGAAGAAGCGCGAGAGCCGGCCCCACGCCCCGTCGGGGTCGGCGACGCCGGCCGGCGACATCCCGCTGTCGATGAGGATGCGCCGCTCGGCGCTCTCGACGAGGAAGGCGTTGACCGGCGCGGTGTAGGGCTCCTCGCCGCCGCCCTGGACGATGAAACGCCGCGGCGCGCTCAGCGCCCCCAGCGGCAGCACGTACACGCGGTCGGCCGAGGCCATCTCGGCAGTCTGCTGCATTCCGGCGGGACCGGTCCTGCGCGGGCGCCGCCGCGGCACGCCGCTACGCTCGATCGGTGAGCGACGTCATCGACGACGACGCGCCGCCGGAGGCGGCGCGGCTGCCGAGCGGCCGCGTCGCGCGCACCGCCCGCATCGGCGGGCTGGTCACCGGGCAGGGCGTCCGCTGGGCCGGGACGCGCGCCGCCAACCGGATGCGCTCGCCCGAGCGTGCCGCGGAGGCGACCAATGACCGCACGGCGGCGCTGGTACGCGAGCTCGTCGAGCAGCTCGGACAGATGCGCGGCGCGGCGATGAAGGTCGGCCAGATGCTCTCGATGGTCGAGCTCGACGGTCTGCCCGAGGAGCAGCGCGACGAGCTCCAGCGCCGGCTGGCCACGCTGCGCGACGATCTGCCGCCGGTCCCGTTCGCCCGCCTGGAGAAGATGATGCGCTCCGAGCTCGGCGCGCCGCTGGGCACGGTCTTCTCGGACTTCGACGAGCACGCGTTCGCGGCGGCGTCGATCGGCCAGGTGCACCGGGCGACGACGCTCGACGGCGAGGAGGTGGTGGTCAAGGTCCAGTACCCGCGCGTCGCCGAGGCGGTCGAGACCGACCTGCGCAACGCGATGCTGTTGCTGCCGCTGGTCAAGCGCCTGGCCCCGGGCCTCGACGTCAAGGCGATGGCCGGCGAGATGCGCGAGCGCATCGCCGAGGAGCTCGACTACGAGCTCGAGGCCCAGAACCAGCGCCGCATCGAGCGGCTCGTGCGCGGCCATCCGTTCATCCGCGTGCCGCGGGTGCACACCGACCTGTGCACCCGGCGGGTGCTCGTCTCGGACTACGTGCAGGGCGCACGCTTCGAGGAGGTCCGGCGCGCCGGAGAACAGGAGCGCGACCAGTTTGCCGAGATCGTCTTCCGGTTCTTCCTCGGCCTGCTCTACCGCGACCGGATCGCGCTCGGCGACCCGCACCCGGGCAACTATCTGCTCTGTGAGGACGGCTCGGTCTGCTTCCTGGACTTCGGCCTGCTGCGCGAGGTCAGCGCCGAACGGGTCGCGCACGAGCGGGCGATCGCGCTCGCCGTCCGACGCGCGCAGGCCACGGAGCTCAAGCAGGCGCTGATCGCCGCGTCCTACCTGCCGGCCGAGCGCGCCGACGCGGTCGACGCCGAGTTCGCGCTGCGGATGATGCGCCGGGCCACCAGCTGGTACGCGGTCCCCGGCGATCACCGCTTCTCCGGCGGCCACCACCGCCGCCGGGGCTCCCGCGACGAGGATCCCGAGCGCGAGGCGCGGCACGCCGCGGCCCGCGAGCAGGTCCACCAGTTCACCTTCCCGCCCGAGTCGCTGCTGATCCGGCGCATGCACGGGATCGTCGCGATCGTGCTGAGCACGCTGCGCGCCGGCGCGGACTGGGGCGCGATCGCCGCCGAGTACCTGCACGGCGAGGCGCCCTGCACGCCGCTCGGCGAAGCCGAGGCCGCCTTTCACGCCGCGCGCTGATCGCGCACCCACAGCTCCACCGGCCCGCGGAAGGAGATGTTGGGGTGAAAGCTCAGCTTCTGATCGGCCACGAGCCGCAGCCCCGGGTACCGATCGAGCAGCGCCTCCAGCGCCACCCGCGCCTCGAGCCGGCCGAGCGCCGCCCCGATGCAGAAGTGGATCCCGCGACCGAAGGCCAGCGTGCGCCGCGCGTTCGGGCGGCCCGCGTCGAAGCGCTCGGGCTCGGGGAACACCGACGGATCGCGACCCGCGGCGGCGAGCCACAGGAAGAGCTTCGCGCCGGCCGGCACGTCGACGCCGCCGATCGTCACCTCGCGCCGCGCCTGCCGGCGCCAGACGACAACCGAGGGATCGAAGCGCAGCACCTCGTCGACCGCGCCGGCGATCAGCGAGCGGTCAGCGAGCAGCGCCTGCCAACGCGAGGGCTCCTCGAGCAGCCTGCGCACGCAGTTGCCGATCAGGTTGTTGGTCGTCTCGTGGCCGGCGAACGAGAGCGAGAAGAGGATCGACGCGATCTCCTCGTGGCTGAGCTGCTCGGGGTCCTCGTCGTGGATCTCCAGCAGCGCGCAGGCGAAGTCGTCTTCGCGGGCGCTCGCCTTGGCCGCCACCAGCTCGCGCAGGTAGCCCCGGTAGGCGGCCATGTTCTGCGCGTGCTCGACCTGCTCCTCGGGCGCCGGGCGCCCCCACCCGAGCGAGAGGCGGTTGCCGCCCCAGCGGCGCAGCGCCGGCCAGTCCTCGCGCCCCACGCCCATGAAGCGGAAGATCATCGTCTGCGGCAGCGGCCGGGTGAACGCGGCGACGATGTCCACCGGCGCCGAGGGGTCGATCGCGTCGAGCAGCTCGCCCGCGGTCTCGCGGATGAGCGGCTCCATCACCGCCACGCGCCGCGGCGTGAACGCCCGCGCGGCCGGACCGCGCAGGCGCCCGTGCTCGGGCGGATCAAGGCTCACCATCGAGGGCTGCGGCCGATGCCCGCCCTCGAGCAGGATGCTCATCGCCTCGCCCACGATCCCCACCAGCGGCAGCTGCGCCGGCGCCGCCGAGAAGCAGTCCGGATCGAGGAACACCGCCTCCACGTCGGCGTAGCGCGAGACCACGTAGTAGTCGATCGACGGCGCGTAGAACACCGGCGGCAGGTCCGCCATGCGTGTGCAAGGATCGGCCAGGAAGGCCGGATCCAGCGGATCGAACCCCGGATCGACCGGACACCGCATGAGCAGAGGCCCAGCATACGGAGCGATCACGCAGGCGACGCTCGCGAGCTTCGCCGACAGTCCCGACGAGCGGCTGCGCGAGCTGATGCGGGCCTTGGTCGCTCACCTGCACGCCTTCGCCGCCGAGACCGGGCTCAGCGAGGATGAGTGGCGCGCGCTGATGGCCGTGCTCGCGCAGACCGGTCAGCTCACCGACGACCAGCGCCAGGAGTTCGTGCTGTGGTCGGACGTGCTCGGGCGGTCGATGCTCGTCGATGCGATCGCCCACCCGGCCGCCGGCGACGCGACCGGGTCGACCGTGCTCGGTCCGTTCCTCTCCGAGGGCGCGCCGCTGCGCGAGCATCGCCGAGCCGCCGGCGGGAACTCCGTGCTGGGTCCACGGCCGGGTGACGAGCACCGGCGGGCGCCCGCTCGCCGGTGCCGATGTCGACGTCTGGCCGCGCACCTGCACCTCGCGGTGAGCGCGCCCGGCCATCAGACGCTCGTCACCCACATCTTCGACGCCGACTCGCCCTCCCTGGACTCCGACGCGGTCTTCGCCGTCAAGCCCTCGCTCATCCGGCCGTTCCAGGCGCGCGCCGCCGACGATCCCGAGCGCCCGCCCGGCGTCGAGGGCGCCTGGTGTTCGGTGGCCAACGACATCGTGCTGGCCTCTGTAGGGTTTCAGTGATGGGGCGCCTCGAGGGCAAGGTCGCGTTCATCACCGGCGTCGCGCGCGGCCAGGGCCGCAGCCACGCCATCCGCATGGCCGAGGAGGGCGCGCGGATCATCGGCCTGGACCTGTGCGGCCCGGTCGACACGGTCACCTACCCGCCCGCGACGCCCGCCGACCTGCAGCAGACGATCGAGCAGGTCCAGGACCGCGACCAGCGCATCGTCGCCCGCCAGGGCGACGTGCGCGACCTGGGCGCCGTCGAAAGGATCCTGAATGACGGCATCGCCGAGTTCGGGCGGTTGGACATCGTCGTGGCCAACGCCGGAATCCTGCCGATCATGGGCGAGCCGGCGCGCTCGCTGGGGGCCTTCCACGCCGCGGTCGACGTCAACCTGACCGGCGTCTTTCACGCGATCCACGCCGCGATCCCCACGCTCATCGAGCAGGGCGAGGGCGGTTCCATCGTCATCACCAGCTCGACCGCGGGGCTGAAGGGCGTCGCCGACGGCAGCCCGGGCAGCATGGGCTACGCGGCGGCCAAGCACGGCGTCGTCGGGCTGATGCGCGGCTACGCCACGGTCCTGGGCGAGCACAACATCCGCGTGAACACGCTGCACCCCACCGGGGTCAACTCGCCGATGGTCCTCAACGAGCAGTTCGGCGAGTACCTGCAAGAGCACGCGGACATGGTCGGGCGCCTCCAGAACATCCTGCCGACGCCGATGATCGAGCCGGTCGACGTCTCCAACGCGATCGTCTGGCTGTGCTCGCAGGAGGCCCGCTACGTCACCGGCGTCACCCTCCCGGTCGACGCCGGCTTCTGTATTCGCTGACACCGTCGGCGCCAACACGAGGAGGAGCGAAGTGGAGATCAAGCGCGTGGTGACCGCAGTCAACGGCGAGGCCAAGTCGGTCGTCCAGGAGGACGCCCCGCTCCCGCCGGCGACGGCCGGGCTGTTCCCCGGTACCGACATCTACCTGCTGTGGGGGACCGAGGGCAAGATCGACATGCCGGCCCACACGCCCGCCCGCAGCGCCACCGCGCCGTTCTTCCCGGGCCCCGGCGGAACGCGCTTCGGGGTCTTCACCTTCCCGCCGCAGACGCGCGACGCGCCCGCGCCGCAGGCGCCCCCGGCCGAGGTCCTGGAGAGCCTCGTCGCCGAGGCCGAGCAGACGTTCCCCGGCCTGGTCGCCGCCTTCGAGCCCGAATCCCCCGGCATGCACACGACGCCGACGATCGACTACGACATCGTCCTGCAGGGCACGCTCACGCTCGAGCTCGACGACGGCGCCGAGGTCGAGCTGCCGCCGGGCTCGTGCATCGTGCAGAACGGCACGCGCCACGCCTGGCACAACTACGGCAGCGAGACCGCGCTCCTCGCCTACGTGATCGTCGACGCGCGCCCCTAGTCAGAACGCCGGGGGCCGAGCGCCCGAACGGTCCGCTCCGGGTCGCCGCCGCGAAAGGCGGCGACCGGCTGCAGCGCGACCTCGTCGGCCCCGCCGCTGAGGTACTCATCGATGCGCGCGCGCACCTCCGCCGGCGACCCCGAGAGCAGGAACTCGTCGGTCATCGCGCCTGCGGTCGCCGCCGCCGTGTCCGCGCGCGAACCCCGCGCGAAGGCCTCGTGCACCGCGGCGACCTCCTCGGCGAATCCCATCTCGCCGAACATCCGCGCGTAGGGCGGGGACATCACGTACTGCACGAGCTCCTCCCCGACCGCCGCGCGCACCGCCGCAGCGTCGCCGCCGACGTCCACGTAGACCCGCACGATCAACCGGGGCGCGCGGCCAACGCCGTCACGCGCAAGCTGCGCGGCGGCGGCCCCCACCGATCCGGCCGTCGCCCAGGACATGATCAGCCCGTCGGTCTCGCGCGCGGCCAGCGCGCGCATCCGCGGCCCGAGCGCGCCGAGATACACGCGCACCGGCGACCCCACCGCCCCGGTTTGCAGGCGGAACCCGTGCGAGCGCAGCACCGAGCCCGCAAACGAAGTCCGCTCCCCCGCGAGCGCCTGGCGCACGATGGCCAGCGTCTCGCCCATCGCCTCCGCCGGGCGCTCGTAGCGCAGCCCGTGCCAGCCCTCGACGATCGTCGCCCCGGTCGCCCCGAGCCCCAGGTGCATCGCGCGCCCGTCGCCGGCCAGCCGCGCCCAGGTGCCGACCATCGTCGCGAGCGCCGCCGGCGTGCGGTGCAGCGCGCCGATCACCGCGGTGCCGACCTCCAGCGTGGTCCCCGAGGCGATCGCCCCGCCGAGCGCGGCCGGGTCGACGTGCGGCGTGTCGGCGATCCACACCCGGCGAAAGCCGACCTCCTGCGCCGCGCGCGCGGCCGCGAGCGCGGCGCGCGCCTCGAGGTTGCTGAGCAGGACCGAGAGCTGTTCGTTTGTCGACACCACCAAAGCCTTGCGTATACTCGCGGCGTGAGGAGAGTCGCGCGATGAGCGCGACCACCGTAGCGCCTCGTCACGAGTCGGTGATCGCGGCGTTCAGCGAGGTCGCCGAGGTGCTCGCCGAGGGCGTCGAGCTCGACGGAATCCTGCACCTGATCGTCGAGAAGCTGTGCGCGCTGGCCGGCGTGCGCCGCTGCTCGATCCACCTGCGCGACGACCGCAGCGGCCTCTTCCACGGCCGCGTGGGCCACGCCGACCGGGACATCGACGCCGACGTGCAACGCATGGTCGCCGGGACGCCGGCCGACGGGATCACCCGCGAGCTGATCAAGACGCGTCGCCCCGTGCTCCTCACCAACGCGCTCGCCGACCCGCGCGCGATCCGCTCGACGATGCGCTACTGGAAGGTCCGCTCGCTGCTCGCCGTGCCGATGGTCCTGCGCGACGAGGTCATCGGGCTGATCTTCCTGGACAACATGGAGGAGCCGCACGACTACTCGCCCGCCCAGCAGCAGCTCGCCGCCACCTTCGCCAACCTCGCCGCGACCGCCGTCGCGCAGGTCAAGCTCACCAGCGAGCTGCGTGAGAGCCTGGCCACGGTCACGCGCCAGAACGCGCTGCTCAAGCGCGCGGCGGCGATGGAGGAGCGCTTGACCGAGCTGTTGCTGCGCGGCTCGGGGGTGCGCAAGATCGCCGAGGCGATCACCGCGCTGACCCGCCGCCCGTCGGTCGTCTACGACGCCGACTTCCGCGCGCTCGAGCAGGTGCCCGGCGAGACCGGCGCGCCGTGCGTGCTCGACGAGCGGGCGCGCGCGGTGCCGGCGATCGCCCACACGCTCGCCGCGCTGCGGGACGGGCGCCCGCGGATCGTGCACCCGGTGGCCGGCAGCGGCCTCGCGCACCGCGTGCTGATCGCGCCCGTGCGCGTGCAGGGCAGGGTGTGGGGGCACCTGAGCCTCGTCGAGCGCGGCGCGCGGCTGGGGCCGCTCGACGAGAAGCTCGCGCGGCGCGCGGCGGCGACGATCGCGCTGGAGGTGGGGGCCACGCACCGCGAGGCCGAGGTCGACTGGCAGGCGCGCGAGTCGCTCGCCGGGGCGCTGATCCGCGGCGAGGAGGACGCGGGCGCGCTGCGCCGGCGCGCCGACCTGCTCGGCGTGCGGCTGGAGGCGCCGCGGTTGCTCGTGCTCGTGCGCGGCCCGCAGTCGACGCCCTCGCTCGCGCGCGCGCTCGCCGCCGCGCTCGACGAGGAGACCCCGCCGCAGGGCGTGCTCGCCACCGGCGTGGCCGGCGGCGCCGCGCTGATCGTGCCGCTGCCGCCCGGCGCGGGCGCCGGCGTGGAGTGGGCCCGCCGACGCGTCGCCGAGGCGCTGCACGCGGCCGCCCCGCACGGCGCGCTGCTCGCCGCGCTCTCGAGCCGCTGCACGCGCGCCGAGGAGCTCGTGCGCGCGCACGCCGAGGCCGAGCAGGTGCTGCGCTGCCTGGAGGAGCACGTGCGCGCGCCCGGCCATCAGCTGCTCGCCGCCGAGGACCTCGGGGCGGGCGGGCGCGCGTTCCTGGCCACCACCAGCGGCCCGCAGGCGCGCCGCTTCGTGCAGAGCACGCTCGGCGAGGTGCTCGAGCACGAGGACCTGCTGCACACGCTCGCGGCGTTCTTCGAGAACGCCCAGGCCGTGCGGCGCACCGCGGCGTGCCTGGGCGTCCACGAGAACACGGTGCGCTACCGGCTCTCGCGCGTGCGCGACCTGACCGGCCTGGCCGTGTGCGAGGACCCCAACGCCCAGCTCTCGGCCCAGCTGTGCCTGCTCACGCTGCGCCTGCAGGACGGCGGGGTGTGGACCTCGCCAAACGGAGCGCGCGCCCCGGCGCCCGCGACTGTTTGACTTCGCGCAGCACTGAACGCGATCGAGGAGGCGAGATGGAAGGTCTGACGCTGGCGGGGAAGTCCGCCCTGGTGACGGGCGGAGCGGGAGGCCTCGGGCAGCGGATCTGCCGCGACCTGACCGACCTCGGCGCGCGGGTGATCGTCGCCGACATCGACGAGGCGGGGGCCGAGGAGGTCGCCTCCACGCTCGACGGCGCCTCGGCGGCGACCATGGACCTCACCGACCCGGGCTCGGTCCAGGACCTGATCGACGGCGTCGGCGCGCTCGACGTGTTCGTCAACAACGCCGGCTGGGACCGCGTCGAGCCGTTCGTCAAGAACGACCCGTCGGTCTGGGACCGGCTGATCGGCATCAACCTGCGCGCGCCGATCCAGCTGACCCACGGCTTGCTGCCCGGGATGATCGAGCGCGGCTTCGGCCGCGTGCTGTACGTCTCCTCGGACGCCGGGCGCGTCGGCTCCAGCGGCGAGGCGGTCTACAGCGCGTGCAAGGCCGGGCTGATCGGCCTGTCCAAGACCATCGCGCGCGAGACCGCGCGCACCGGCGTCACCTGCAACACGGTCTGCCCCGGGCCGATGGATACGCCGATGCTGCGCGAGGTCGCCGGCGAGTCGCCCAAGCTCGTCGCCGCGCTCGAGCGCGCGATCCCCGTCGGCCGCCTGGGCACGCCCTACGACGTGGCCGGGATGATCGCCTACCTGTGCAGCGAGCGCGCGGCCTACATCACCGGGCAGACCGTGTCGGTCAGCGGCGGGCTGTCCATGTCCTGATCATTTGAACGGGGGCGCGCATGCGCGCCCCCGCCGGGCGGCGCATGCGCCGCCCGGGCCGCCGGCGCATGCGCCGGCGGCTTACTGGATATCCCCTTACGCGAACGCGCTCGGCACGTCGACGCTGTACGTGTACAGGACAGCTTCGTTGGCGGCCTTGCGCTCGCACCGCGCCGAGCTTCGCCGACCACGCCCGCCTCGTCGACGCGCACCGCGCGGTTGTTCATCGCATCGGCGACCCAGACGCAGCCGTCGGTCGCGAGCATGCTCTCGAACGTGTCCCACGAGGCCGTCTGGCCGGCGTGGCCCCACACGCGCCCGTTCGACAGCGAGCCGTCGGCGGCGATGTCGTAGGCGGTAAAGCGCGCGCCGAACGTCTCGGCGGCGATCGACGCGTTGCCCTCGGGGCCGACGTGGACGATGTTGCCGGCCGCCGGCGAACGGGTCGAAGCCGAAGGCGTGACCGCTCGGGCTGACGACCATGTCGTTGATGCGGTTGACCACGAGGTGGCCGACGTCGGCGTGCACCGAGAGCTCGCCGCCCTTCAGCCGCATCACCTGTCGATTCAGCATCGAGGAGATCAGCATCGACCCGTCTGGCAGCCAGCCGCTGCCCGAGGGCTGGCCGCGTCCAGCAGCTGCTGCATCGTCGCTCCTCCCGTGCTCGCTTGCGGGCGCCGATCCTATAGCGGGCATCTTGTCGAGGTGGACAAGCCAGGGCGAGCTCGCGGGTTCGGCGCCTCGCCACGAGGCCTATCGTCGAACGACCGCCACGTGAGAGGAGAGGGTTCGATGGCAATTTCCCCTAAGCGGGTGGCGCAGCCCGACGTCGTCGGGCAAGCCGGGCCCCGCGCCGTTCCAAATCCTGCGGTCTCGCATCTGACGAGGATGATCGGCGAGGCCGATCCCTACTGGCTCGGCGACGAGGAGTTGCTCGAGATCCAACGCCAGTCGATGGCCGAGCGCTTCCGGGAGCGCCGGGCGCAGATCAAGGTGCTCGACCAGCGCGCGAGCGACCTCGGCATCGACTCGCTGGAGTCCTTCGAGGACGTGATCCCGCTGCTGTTCGCTCACCAGACGTACAAGTCCTACCCCGACGCGTTCGTCTCCGGCGGGCGCTGGGATCTGCTCACGCGCTGGCTGGACACGCTCACGCCGCGCGACGTCTCGGGCATCTCGATGGACGGCGTCGGCGACGTCGACGCCTGGGTCGCGCGGCTGGGCGAGCACGGCCACCAGGTCGTCGTCTCCAGCGGCACCACCGGCAAGGCGTCGTTCCTGTACCGCACCGCCGAGGACCGCGAGGTGATGGACGGCAACATGATCCGCGGGATGTGCCTGACCATGGGGCTGACGGCCGACAACACGCTGCCGGTGTTCCTGCTCGGCCCCAAGACCGGCAACTACGTCTTCGTCTACATGCTGCAGGCCTGCGCCGAGCGCTTCGGCCGGCCCGGCGCGGTGCACTGGCTGCTGGACGAGTCGGTCTCCGAGGTCGCGATGCAGCGCCAGGCGATGCTCAAGAAGCGGGCCGAGGACGGCACGGCGACGCCCAACGAGATCCGCGAGCTGCAGGACGGCGCGCGCGAGCGCCAGGAGCAGATGCGCGTCGCGGTCGCCGAGCTGGCCGACGTGATGATCGCGACGCGTTCGGACCCCTCGATCATCGCCGGGCTGTGGCTGCCCCAGTACCTGATGATGGAGGAGTTCCACCGCCGCGGGCTCGGCGACGGCGGCTTTCACCCCAAGACGGGCATGCTCGTCGGCGGCGGCAACAAGGGCAACCTGCTGCCCGAGGGCTACGAGAAGGACGTCGCGCGCTTCTACGGCCTGCCCCCCGACCGCTGGCACCGCATGTACGGCATGGTCGAGATGTCCTCGACCTTCTACTACTGCGAGGCCGGCCGCTACCACCGCCCGCCGTGGGTGACGATGCTCGTGCTCGACCGCGAGGGCGAGCGGCTGCTGAACCCGACGGAGGGGCCGGTGAGCGGTCGGATGGCGTTCTTCGACCACGCCCTGGAGGGACGCTGGGGCGGGCTGATCTCCGGCGACCGGATCGAGGCCGACTTCTCGACCTGCCCGTGCGGGCGGCGCAGCCCGCAGATCACGAGCATCTCGCGCTATTCGGATCTGCCCGAGGGCGACGACAAGCTCAGTTGCGCCGGGACGATGGCCGCCTACGTGCGGGGGGTGATCCAGGAATGAGCGCCGTGCAGGCACCGGCGGTCACCCACGTGGTGGCCGGGCGCGTCGTCGACTCCTCCGGGCCGCTCGACCTCGACGCGCTCGTGCTGCCGCGCACCGAGCTGCCGCCCGCGCACGATGTCCCGACCCGCGAGATCGTCGACTTCCTGGTCGAGACCGGCCGCCGGCTCGTGGTGGGGGAGAACGCGTTGCTCGAGCAGGCGCTCGACGGGCTCATCGGGGTCAACCCGCTCGAGCGCCGCGTGCTCGCCCACTGCTACCGCGACGTCGCGCGCCTGTTCGAGCGCGAGGGCCTCGAGTTCGAGCTCGAGCAGGCCCTGGGAGGCGCGGACGTGCTCGACGGCTGGCGCACGGTCGCCGAGCCCGGCGGGCGGCGCGTCGGCGTGCGCGCCTTCGGCGCCCGGACCGTGCACGTGCTCGCCGGCAACGGCCCCGAGGTGGTCGGCCTGACGATCACCCGCGGCGCGCTGTCCAAGAGCTTCAACCTGCTCA
Organism: Solirubrobacteraceae bacterium; assembly: GCA_036266975.1. GTDB lineage: Bacteria > Actinomycetota > Thermoleophilia > Solirubrobacterales > Solirubrobacteraceae > DATAWZ01. Next base: position 14,068 of record DATAWZ010000197.1, on the reverse strand, counting down.
AGCTGCCGTCCAACGACCTGTTCACCGCGACGGCGATCCTGCGCACGATGGCCGACATCGACCCCGACCACCCGGTCGTCCGCTCGTTCTCGGCGGTCTACTGGCGTGGCGGCGACGAGGCGGTCGAGCGGATCCTCTACCGCCCCCAGTTCTTCGACAAGCTCGTGGTGTGGGGCGGTGACGCCGCGGTGCGCAACGTCGTGAAGTACCTCGGGCCGGGGGTGGAGATGATCGCCTTCGACCCCAAGGTGTCGGTCTCGTTCATCGGCCGCGAGGCCCATGCGAAGTTGGACGAGGTGGCCGCGGCGGCGGCCCTCGACGCGACCTTCCTCGATCAGGAGGCCTGCGTGGCCAGCCGCTACCAGTTCGTCGAGGGCACCGTGGAGGAGGTCGACCGCTACTGCGAGGCGCTCGCCGCGCAGCTGCCGCGCGACCGCGAGTTCTCCGCCGGCTGCGGATCGGGGCGCCCGCCGGTCGAGGTGCGCGAGGAGGTCGAGGTCCTGCGCCAGATGGCGCCCGACTACGGCGTCTGGGGGGCCAGCAACGGGTCGGGGCTGGTCGTCCGCTCGGCCGAGCCGGTCGGCTTTCACCCGTCGCAGAAGACGGTCAACGTCGTCCCGGTCGCCTCGCTCGCGGACGCGGTCCGCTGGGTCTCACCGGCCACGCAGACCGTCGGGGTGTTCCCGCCCTCGCGCAAGGCGGCGCTGCGCGACCATCTCGCCACCGCCGGCGCCCAGCGCGTGGTCACCCTCGGCGGGGCCGCGGCGATCGGCGTCGGGCTCCCGCACGACGCGATGATCCCGCTGCACCGGCTCGTGCGCTGGGTCTCCGACGAGGGCGCCGTCGATTAGCGACGATGGAGCAGGCCGCCGCCGCTCGTGGCCTGTCGAGGTCGACAAATTGGCGCCGGTCCCGCCCGTCCGCGGCCTGGCACTCTTGCGCGATGGCCGATGAGCCCGAGCCCCTCCTTCGCGAGCAGCGCGGCGCGGTTCTGCTCATCACGCTCAACCGCCCGCAGGTGCGCAACGCGTTCAACGCCGCGCTCGCCCACGCGCTCGCCGGCGCCCTCGACGCGCTCGACGGGGACGACGCGCTGCACGCCGGCGTGGTCACCGGCGCCGGCCCGGGGTTCTGCGCCGGCATGGACCTCAAGGCGTTCGTCGGCGGCGAGCTGCCGATCGTCGAGGGCCGCGGCTTCGGCGGGATGGCCCGCTTCGCCGCGCGCAAGCCGCTGATCGCCGCCGTCGAGGGCTTCGCGGTCGCCGGCGGCCTCGAGCTCGCGCTCGCCTGCGATCTGATCGTCGCCGCCGAGGGCGCCCGCCTGGGGCTGCCCGAGGTCAAGCGCTCGCTCGTCGCCGGCGCCGGCGGCCTGATGCGTCTGCCCCAGCGGTTGCCGTTCGGAATCGCGATGGAGATGACGCTCACCGGCGAACCGATCAGCGCCGAGCGCGCCCACGAGCTCGGGCTGGTCAACCGCCTGTGCGCCCCGGGCGCGGCGGTGCAGACCGCGCTGGAGCTCGCCGGCGCGGTCGCCGCGAACGGCCCGCTCGCGCTCACCGCGAGCAAGGAGATCCTCTACCGCCAGCGCGACCTGAGCGCCGAGGAGTTCTGGGAGTTGCAGGATCCGATCGTCGCGCAGGTCGGCGGCTCGCAGGACGCGATCGAGGGCGCGACGGCGTTCGCCGAGAAGCGCCCGCCGGTCTGGCGCGGGCGCTGATGGACTTCTCGACCACCCCCGAGCAGGACGCGCTCGTCCAGACCGCGCGCGAGTTCGCCGAGCGCGAGCTCGCTCCCCACTACCGCGCGCGCGAGCTCGAGCGCGCCTTGCACCGCCCGACGCTGCGGCGCATGGGCGAGCTGTCCTTCTTCGGCATCTCGCTGCCCGAGCGTCACGGCGGCCTGGGCCTGGACTGCGTGACCGACGGCCTGGTCCTCGAGGCGCTCTCCGGCGCGGACATGAACATCAACTACGTCACGGTCACCGTCTCCTACATGGGCAAGCTGCTCGTCGAGTTCGGAGCGCCCGAGGTCGCCGGCCCGTGGGTGGCCGGGATGGTCGCCGGCGAGAAGATCCCCGCGCTCTCGCTCACCGAGCCCGGCGGCGGCTCGGACGCCGCGCACCTGTCCTTCCGCGCCCGCCGCGACGGCGAGGACTGGATCCTGACCGGAGAGAAGACCTCGATCTCGATGGCCGCCCAGGCCGACTTCACCGTGCTGTTCGCGCGCACCGGGACGGCCGAGCAGGGCGCCCGGGGGATCAGCGCGTTCGTCGTGCCGCTCGACCTGCCCGGGATCACCCGCACCGAGTTCGACGACCACGGCTCCAAGAGCGTGGGGCGTGGCTCGTTGTTCTTCGAGGACGTGCGCCTGCCCGGCTCGCACCTGCTCGGCGCCGAGGGCGGCGGCTTCATCGGAGTCATGCAGGGCTTCGACTACAGCCGTGCGCTGCTCTCGCTGCAGACGCTCGCCGTCGCCCGCCGCTCGCTGGAGGAGACGTGGGCCTCAGCCGCCGAGCGCACCTCGTTCGGCAGGCCGCTGACCGCCCACCAGGGCGTCTCCTTCCCGCTCGCCGAGGCCGAGACCCAGCTCACCGCGTGCCGCTGGCTGTGCCTGCGCACGCTGTGGCTGAAGGACCAGGGCCTGCCCCACACCGCCGAGGCGGCGATGTGCAAGTGGTGGGGGCCCAAACTCGCCTACGAGGTCGTGCAGACCTGCCTGCTCACCAGCGGCCACGGCGGCTACTCGACCGAGCTGCCCCACGAGCAGCGCATGCGCGACATCCTCGGCCTGCAAATCGGCGACGGGACGTCTCAGATCATGAAGCTCGTGATCGCGCGCCAGAAGGCCGGCCGCACCGCGGCGCCCTGACCGCGCGCCCCGGCGTGGGGAGCCTGGCCGGCAGATACGCTCAAGACCGGATGACGGCCGTTCGGACCCTGCCGCGCGTCGTCGGCCTCGCCGTCGCGGTCGCGCTCGCCCTGCTCGTCGCCGCCGGCCCGGCGCGTGCGTCCGACGTCCTGCAGACGATCTCGCTCGGCGCCGGCTCGCAGCCGACCGGCGTCGCCGCCGGCACCGACACGGTCTACGTCGCCGAGAGCAAGGGCGACAAGGTCCGCGAGATCACCAACCCCTCCCAGTCCGCGCACGGCGGCTTTCGGTCCACGACCGTGGCCGCCTCGGACCTGACGCTCGACTTCCCCGACGCGGTCTCGGTCCTGTACGGCGGCAGCAGCGTGTCCGGGCTCGACGACCCGGTCGTGGCGAACTTCTGCGTGGGCGCGAGTAGCGGGGTGTGCGCCGGTCAGCCGGCGAACAGTTCGGTCTTCGGGGCGCTCTACGATCCCGACCTCACCGGCCAGAGCTTCTCGGCCTCGGGCTGCCTGCGCGCCACCGGCGTCGCGGCCGACAACAGCCTCGGCGACGACGCCTACGCGGTCATCGCCTGCGCCGGCACCGGGTCCTCGAGCGAGGGGGTGCAGGCGTGCGACAGCTTCAGCCCGCCGACCTGCTCGGCCTACGCGCTGCCCACGCCCACCGGCGGCACGACGCCCGTGCCCGCGGGTGTGGCCGAGCTGGGTATCAGCTCGGACTTCGTCGTCGACGACGAGGCCAACGGCACCGTGACCGAGCTGACCAACTCGGCCTCGCAGGCCAACCCGCCCCAGATCACCCCCGGCCCGGCCGCGGCGCTCGCGAGCGGCTGCCAGCCCGCGCAGATCGCGACGCTCACCGACGCCGCCGGCGACTACACGGTGTTCGTGGCCTGCCCGGGCCTCGGCGGCGTCGACGTGCGCACGTTCATCCCGTCCGTCTCCTCGGCGGGGAGCTGGGGCCCGGCGAGCTTTGATCCGGTGACGCACTCGACGACGGCGACCCCGTTCGGCGTGGCCCTCTCGCCCACCGGCCGGTCGCTGTTCGTCAGCGACGCCTCCAATCACGCGCTGTACGTCTACGCGCTCTCGGGCGCGAGCGACAGCCAGCTCGGCGGCGAGATCACCGAGCCGACCGGGTCCGAGCCCGACCAGGTCGCCGCGATCGCCAACGGCTCGGCCGGGACCAACGTCTTCGTGGCCAACGAGAACTCCGGCACGGTGACCGCCCTGGACCCGCCCGTGCCGGCCGAGGGGACGCCCGTGGCGCCGCTGTCGACCTCGGCGATCGCCAAGCTGCGCGCGCAGCGCGCCCGCCACCGGCGGCCGGCGCCGCTGGAGGCGCTGCTGCGCTGAGCTCGCGCTGAATTCGAACCGAGCGGTTCAACTTCGACCGAGCGGCGCCTCGCCGCGACGCGAGTTCGGCCCGGCGGTCGGTTCTGCCCGCCGGGCGCGCGAGCCACCCTGCCAGGCAGGCCACGAACCAATGGATCGGAGCGCGAGCATGGTCAACGAAGACGTCCTTCTGGTACAGCAGTCCTGGCAGCAGGTCGAGCCGATCGCCGACACCGCCGCCCAGTTGTTCTACGGCCGCCTGTTCGAGCTGGCCCCCGACGTGCGGCCGCTGTTCGGCGACATGGAGCAGCAGGGGCGCAAGCTGATGCAGATGATCTCCACCGTGGTCAGGGGCCTGGACCGGCTGGAGCGTATCGTTCCGGCCGTCCAGCAGCTCGGCGCCCGCCACGCGGGCTACGGGGTGCAGCCCGAGCACTACGACGTCGTCGGCGCGGCGCTGCTGTGGACGCTCGAGCAGGGCCTCGGCGAGGCGTTCACGCCGTCGGTGCGCACCGCCTGGACCGCGGCCTACGGCGTGCTGGCCTCCACCATGCAGGACGCCTGAGGAGGAGTCGGCGATGTCGAGGCGCAGTGGAGTGGTGCAGTGGGTCGTGGTGTTGGGGGTCGGGATCCTCGTGGTGGCGGTGGTGCTGGGGTTGAATCTGATCCCGCGGTTGAGTGCCGGTCAGAAGGTGTTGAGTGAGGCTCGGCCCGCGTTCCGGCCGGCGTCGCGGGTGACGGCGGATCGCGCGGGGATCAACATCATCTCCCAGGACGTCAACATGGCTGATCCGTTGATGGAGCGTTCCGGCGGGGGGGCGGGTGAGGTTGGTGGCGCGGTGGCGTTCGTGGCGGCGCGTGAGCATCTCTCTGATGCGGGTGCGTTGGCACTGCTGCAGAAGGACTTTCCGCATACGACGGCGCTATTGCAGGCGATCCCGCTGTCGGCGGTGACGGCTGAGCTGCCGCGGTTGGAGGCGTTGCTGGAGAAGCTGCTGAGGCTCTCGCCGGCACAGCTGGCTGTGGCGTTGAAGGCGGATTTCCCGGCGCTGGCGCAGGCGATCGCCTATCTGCCGATGGTGACCCACCATTGGGACAGCATCGCGGGGATCGGTGGGCTGACGCGCTTTGATGGCACGCCGGTGCTTACGGTCCCGCAGCTGCGCGACTATTTCTCCGATGATGTGATCCCGGTCCTGGAGCGGCAGCGCACGCACTTCGACTCGCTGGATGGGACCTCGTCGGTGAGCTGGATCGCGCCGCTGCTGTTGATCGTGGGGATCGTGGTGGTCCTGTTCGCAGCGATGATGATCCTGCGCAGCTGGCGTGGGCAGGTACGCCGGCAGGAAGCGCTCGCAGGGGCGGGGGTGGTGACCGTGGTGGGCGTGGTGGTCGTCGCGCTGGTGCTGATCTTGAACTTGGTGCCGCGGACGAGCAACGGGCAGAAGCTGCTGGATGCGTTGCGGCCGGCGTGGACGGCGCAGCGGGTCGCAGGTGATCGCGCGGGGATCGAGATGGTCTCGGCGATCGTGAACCTGGAGACGCCGATCATGAACGCGCCGGGCGGCGCGGCGGGCGAGGTGCCCAAGCTGATCGCGCTGGTCTCGGCGAAGACCGGGCTGGCGCCCTCGGCGGTGCTGGCGACGCTGCACAAGGACGTTCCGCACACGACGGCGTTGTTGCAGGCGCTGCCGCTCACGGGCGTCGCCGCCGAGCTGCCGGCGCTCACCACGTTGATCACCCCGGCGATCCCGAAGATCCCCCGGCTCGCGCAGACGGTGATCGCGGCCTCGAGCGTGATCCGCGAGTGGGACGCGGTTCCGGGGACCGATGGCGCGAGGCGCTTTGACGGGACGCCGATCACCACGGTGCCGCAGGTCCGCGACTACTTCTCGGACGATGTGATCCCGGTGCTCGAGCGCGAGCGCACCAACTACGACAAGCTCGTGAAGACCTCGAAGATCGACTTCATCGGCCCGCTGGTGCTGATCGTGGGGATCATCGTGGTCATCTACGGGCTGCTGATGCTGCGGCTCGCCCGCCGCCGGCCGGCGGCCGCACCGGCCGCGAGCGATCCCCCGCCGAACGAGGAGGGCCCGCTCGGACAGGGCGACGTCCAGCTGATCAAGCAGTCGTGGGCTCAGGTGGAGCCGATCGCCGATACGGCCGCGACGCTCTTCTACGGGCGGCTGTTCGAGCTTGCACCTGAGCTGAGGCCGATGTTCACCGGTGACATGCACGAGCAGGGGCGCAAGCTGATGCAGATGCTCGCGATGGTCGTTCGCGGCCTGGACCGGCTGGAGCGGATCGTCCCGGCGGTGCAGCAGCTCGGTGAGCGTCATGCCGGGTATGGGGTGCGGCCCGAGCACTACGAGGTGGTCGGCGCGGCGCTCCTGTGGACGCTCGAGCAGGGTCTCGGCGAGGCGTTCACGCCGCCGGTGCGCTCGGCGTGGACGACCGCCTACCGGGTGCTGGCGAGCACCATGCAGGACGCCGCGCTCGCCGCCGCTGCGTAACCACGTGCGGGACGCACCCCGGCGACGTCCGCGGGGGGGTCCGGGTCGGTCTCTGCCCGGACCCCCAGTTGGCTATGCGCTCGGCCAGTCCTGCCCGGTCGGGGGCGGGCGCTCGGGGATCATCGACGCGCACATCGCCGCGAGCGTCGCCCGCGCCGGCCGCTGCTCGCCGTCCCGCACCCGCGCGACCGCGCTCGCCGCCCCATGCAGCGCCCGCGCGAGGAACGCGGCGCCGGAGGCCTCCAGCCCGTCGGCCGCCAGATCGCGGCGCAGGCCGTGCTCGATCCGGTCCGGGATCCGCTGGAGCTCCTCGTCGACCGCGAGGGCGACCACCGAGCCCGCGTGCCGGGCGGTCTGGGCAAGCAGCCGGGCGCCCGCCGGCCGGGCGGCGGCGTGGTCGAGCAGCGCCCGCGCCGCCGCCGTCGCCCGCTCGCGCGCGCCACGCCCGATCGTCGCGCGCTCGGCCGCGTGCAGGCGGTCGAGGACCCGCTCCACCTCGCCCTGCACCGCGCGCAGCAGCAACTCCTCCTTGGAGGTGCCGTGCACGTACAGCGTGGCCTTGGCGAGCCCGACGGCCTCGGCGAGCGCCCGCGAGCTGGTCCCGTGCAGCCCGTTCGCGGCGAACGCGTCGGCGAGCGCGGCGAGGTCGATCTGGGCGCGCGGGCGGGCCATCGACCCATTGTGTTGCCAGACCGCGCGGTTCAGCTTCGACCGAGGGTCGGAAGATCGCCGGGCCGACCTTCGACCGTCGGTCGTAGAGCCCTCGGTTCGCGGGGCCTAGGTTGGACGGCCCGACCCCTGGAGGACCGTTGAGCACCGCGACCCTGGACATGGAGACGAGCGCGCGCCCGAACGCCGCCCGTCGCGGCTGGATCGAGCGCTGGAACCCCGAGGACGACGCGTTCTGGGCTGCCGAGGGCCGCACGATCGCCCGGCGCAACCTGATCTTCTCGATCTTCGCCGAACACCTGGGCTTCTGCATCTGGGTGCTGTGGACGGTGATCGTGCTCGACCTCGCCGACGTCGGGATCGACCTGTCGATCTCGCAGCTGTTCTGGCTGACCGCCGTCCCGAACCTGATCGGCTCGGCGCTGCGAATCCCGTACACGTTCGCGATCCCGCGCTTCGGCGGGCGCCGCTGGACGACGGTCAGCGCGGCGCTGCTGCTCGTCCCCGCGCTGCTCGTGGCGATCGTCGTGCCGAGCGGCTGGCTGCGCCACCAGCCGCCCGGCGCCCAGTTCTGGATCCTGCTCGGCTGCGCGGCGACAGCGGGCGTCGGCGGCGGGAACTTCTCCTCGTCGATGGCCAACGTGTCCTTCTTCTTTCCGAGGAGGCGGCAGGGCGTGGCCCTCGGCCTGAACGCCGCCGGGGGGAACCTCGGCGTGGCCGTCACGCAGCTGGTCGTGCCGCTCGTGGTGATCGTCGGGGTCCCCGCGGCGGCGCTGAAGCTGCCGCTGCACCCGGTCCACCTCGCCTACGCCGGCCTGGTGTGGCTGCCGCTGATCGTGCTCGCGGCGCTCGGCGCGCACCTGCGCATGGACAGCCTCGCCCAGGCCCGGACCGACACCGAGGCCTACCGGCGGGCGCTGCGCAACCCGCACACCTGGGTGATATCGCTGCTGTACGTCGGCACCTTCGGGTCGTTCATCGGCTACTCGTTCGCGCTGCCGCTGGTGATCAGGAACACGTTCCCGGAGTTCCTCGCCCATCACGCGTTCATCGCCACCTACCTGGCCGGGCTGGGGTTCGTCGGCGCGCTGCTCGGCTCGCTCGCGCGCCCGCTCGGTGGCTGGATCGCCGACCGCAACGGCGGCGCGCGGGTGACGCTCGCCTCGTTCGCGGGGATGGCGCTGTGCACGCTCGCGGCGATCGCCGCGGTCCACGCGCACAGCTTCGCCGGGTTCTTCGCCGCCTACGCGGGGATCTTCCTGCTGTCGGGGATCGGCAACGGATCGGCCTACCGAATGATCCCCAGCTTGTTCGAGGCGCAGCGCCGCCAGGCCGCCGCGGCGATTGGGATCGCCGGCGCGGTCGGGGCGTTCGGCGGGTTTCTCGTCCAGGTCGCCTTCCGCCAGGCGAGCCTGCACGTCTCGGTGCTGCTCACCCAGGCGCACGGCCCTGCGGCGCGGCTGGCGATCGCACGCGCTCACGCGAGCTGGTCGGTCGGCGCGCTGTGGGGGTTCCTCGGCGCTTACGTCGTGCTCGCCGCGGTGACCTGGGGCTGCTACTTGCGAACGGCCGGGGCGCGGTCCCGGATCTGATGTTCTCGGACCGATCGGTTCATATTGGACCGAGCGTCGGCGTGGGGCTGGACCGGATGTCGGTGTTGTCCGCGAATCCTTGGCCCTAGCGTGGGCGTCATGACCACTTCGGTGCTCGTCGTCGGGGGTGGAATCGCCGGCCAGGCCGTCTGCGAGGCGGCTCGCGGCGTGCCGACCATGCTCGTCTGCGGCGAGCCCCACCTGCCCTACGACCGCGTCCGGCTCGGGCGGCTGCTCAGCGACGGGGCCGAGGTCCCCGCGCTGCGGTTGCGCCCCGACGACTGGTACGAGGACCACGGCGTCGACGTCCGCGTCGGCGTGCGCGTGAGCGCGCTCGACCCGGACGGGGGCCGCGCCACGCTCGACGACGGACGCGTGATCGACTTCGAGCACGCCGTGCTGTGCACCGGCTCGGACGCGCTCGTCCCGCCGCTGCCCGGCCGCGAGCTGCGCGGCGTGCACGTGTTCCGCGACCCGGCCGACTGCCGGGCGATCCTCGAGCAGGCCGGCCCCGGCGTGCGGGCCGCGGTGATCGGCGGTGGCCTGCTCGGCCTCGAGGCCGCGCAGGCGCTCGCCCGGCTTGGCTGCCAGACGACCGTGGTGCACCTCGTCGGCCGGCTGATGGAGCGCCAGCTCGACGACGCCGCGGGCGCGCTGCTCGCCCCGGCGGTCCGTGAGCTCGGCATCGACGTGCGTCTGGAGCACGCCACGCGCGAGATCCTCGGGCGGCGCGGCCGCGTGCTGGGCCTCGAGTTCGCCGACGGCCGGCGGCTGCCGTGCGAGCTCGTCGTGATCTCGGTGGGCATCCGCCCCCACGTGGAGCTCGCCCGCCGGACCGGACTCACGGTCGACCGCGGCATCGTCGTCGACGACGGCATGCGCAGCTCGCACCCGCGCGTGCTCGCGGTCGGCGAGTGCGCGCAGCATCGCGGCGTCGTGCACGGCATCGTCGCGCCGATCCAGGACCAGGCGCGCGTCGCCGGCCGCACGCTGCGGGACCCGACCGCGGCGGGCGGCTACGAGGGGTCGGTCCCGTCCGCCAAGCTCAAGGTAGTCGGCGTCGAGCTCGCCACCGCCGGCGAGGCCGAGGGCGAGCGCGAGGTGGTCGTCGCCGACGTCGCCGCTGGCACCTACCGGAAGCTCGTGACGGCGGCGGACGGGCGTGTCCTGGGCGCGGTCCTGCTCGGCGACACGCGCGGCACCGAGCTGCTGCTCGACGCCGTGCGCACCCGCTCGATCACCGACGACCCGCTGCGGCTGCTCATGGAGGCCTCCCAGGCGACCGCCGCCGAGCTGCCCGACACCGCCCAGGTGTGTAGCTGCAACGGGGTCTGCAAGGGCGACATCGTCGCGGCGATCCGCGGTCACGGCTTGGGCTCCACCCAGGAGGTCGTCTCGGTGACGCGCGCGGGTGCCGGGTGCGGGTCGTGCAAGCCGGTGGTATCCGAGCTGCTGAGCCTCGAGCGCGACGGCGCCGCCGAGGAGCCGGCCTACCTGTGCCCGTGCCGGCGCCAGACCCGCGAGCAGCTCGCCACCGTCGTCCGCCAGCACGGGATCGAGTCGGTCGGCGAGCTCAGCCGCGCGTGCGGAGCCGGCCGCGACTGCGGCGCCTGCAAGCCGGGCCTGGCCTACCTCGTCTCCGAGCGACAGGCGGGCCGCTTTCGCGAGGAGCGCCACGCGCGCTTCATCAACGACCGCGTCCACGCCAACATCCAGAACGACGGCACCTTCTCGGTCGTGCCGCGCATCCGCGGCGGGGTGGTGACCTCCGATGAGCTGCGCCGGATCGCCGAGGTCGCGGACAAGTACGAGCTGCCGATGATAAAGATCACCGGCGGGCAGCGGATCGACCTGCTGGGCGCGCGCAAGGAGCAGCTGCCGGCGATCTGGGAGGACCTCGGGATGCCCTCCGGCTACGCCTACTCCAAGGCCGTGCGCACGGTCAAGACGTGCGTGGGCACGACGTTCTGCCGCTTCGGGCTGGGCGACTCGATCAGCCTCGGCGTAGAGCTCGAGCAGGCGATGGAGGGCCTGCACACCCCGCACAAGGTCAAGTCGGCGGTCGCCGGCTGCCCGCGCAACTGCTCGGAGGCGTACGTCAAGGACATCGGCTTGGTCGCCGTCGAGGGCGGCTGGGAGGTGTACGTCGGCGGCGCCGCGGGCGGCACCGTGCGCAAGGGCGACCTGCTCGCCACCGCTGGGACCGCGCAGGAGGCCAAGCGCATCGCGCTCGTCTTCCTGCAGCACTACCGCGAGCAGGGCGAGCACCTCGAGCGCACCTACGCCTTCATGGAGCGCGTCGGGCTGGAGGCCGTCAAGCAGGCCGTGCTGTCGCCCGAGCGCCAGGGCGAGCTGCTCGAGCGCTTCGCGATCGCCAAGGCCGCGTGCGACCCCGACCCCTGGCGCGAGCGCGCCGCGCCGGTCCATCGGCGCCAGTTCTCCGAGCTGGACTCCGAACCGGTCAGGTGAGCACGCTCGCCGCCGACCTGTGGACGCGCGTCGGTCGCGTCGACGACGTCCCACTGCTCGAGGGCCGCAGCGTCACCCTCGCCGGTCGCCGCGTGGCGGTCTTCCGCCTTTCCGAGGGCTGGGCGGCGGTCGACGCCGTCTGCCCGCATCGTGGCGGCCCGCTCGGCGACGGCCTGGTCGCCGAGCGCTGCGTGACCTGCCCGCTGCACGGTCACCGCTTCGACCTGCGCAGCGGCGCCCAGCTCGGCGGCGCCGAGGCGATCGCGGTCCACGAGGTCCGCGAGACCGCGGGCGAGCTGTGGCTGCGCTTGGCCCGCCGATGAGCGAGTCCCCGCCGCCGCGGCGCCCGCGCGAGGTGGCCACCGGCTGCCCGTATTGCGGGACCGGGTGCGGGCTGATCGCCCAGGTCACCGGTGGCCGGGTGACCGCCGTCCGTGGCGACCCCGAGCACCCGGTCAACCGCGGCGCGACCTGTCGCAAGCCGCTGCGGCTGCCCGAGGCGCTCGGCGCGCCGGACCGGGCGCTCGAGCCGCTGTGGCGAGAGGCCCTCGACGCGCGCTGGCGGGCTCGCAGCTGGCGCCCGACCGTCGCCGAGCTCGCCCGCCGCCTGCGCGAGACCGTCGCTCGCGACGGCCCAGACGCGATCGCCCTCTACCTCTCCGGGCAGTTGCTCACCGAGGACTACTACGCCGCCAACAAGCTCGCCAAGGGCTTCCTGGGAACCAACAACGTCGACTCCAACTCGCGGTTGTGCATGTCCAGCGCGGTCGCCGGCTACGCCGGGGCGTTCGGCATCGACGGTCCGCCGCCTTCTTACGCCGACCTCGACGTCACCGACCACGTGCTGATCCTCGGGTCCAACACGTCGGCCTGCCATCCGATCGTCTGGTCGCGAATCCGCCGCCGGCAGGCCGAGGGCGCCCACGTGACCGTGATCGACCCGCGCCGTACGCCCACCGCCGCGATGGCCGACCTGCACCTGCCGGTGCGTCCGGGCGCCGACCTGCCGCTGCTGAGCGCGATGCTCACCGTGCTCGACGAGGAGGGGCTGCTCGACCCGGTGTTCCTGGAGCGCCACACCAGCGGCGCGGCCGAGACGCTCGCCGCCGCCTCGTGCTGGCCGCCCGAGCGCGCCGCCGAGGTGACCGGCGTCCCGGCCGAGCTGATCGTGCGTGCGGCCCGCGCGTTCGGCGGCGCCCGCCGCGCGATGACTCTGTGGTCGATGGGCGCCAACCAATCGACAGTCGGCACGCTCAAGAACCGCGCGCTGATCAACCTGTGCCTGGCCACCGGGAACATCGGCCGCCCCGGCACCGGGCCGCTGTCGCTCACCGGCCAGCCCAACGCGATGGGCGGCCGCGAGGCGGGCGGGTTGGCCCACCTGCTCCCCGGCTACCGCTCGGTCACCGACCCCGACCACCGCGCCGAGATGCGTCGGCTGTGGGATATCCCCAGCGGCGCCCCCGGGATCTCGCCCGCGCCGGGCCTGGCCGCCACCGAGCTCGCCGGGGCGCTCGAAGACGGACGCGTGAAGGTCGTGTGGATCGTCGCCACCAACCCGGTCGTCTCCCAGCCCGACGCCGCGCGCTTCGCCGCCGCGCTGCGCCGCGCCGAACTGGTGATCGTCCAGGACGCCTACCACCCGACGGAGACCGGCGCGCTCGCGCACGTGATCCTTCCCGCCGGCCAGTGGGCCGAGAAGGAGGGCACCCAGACGAACTCCGAGCGGCGCGTGTCGCTCATGCGCCGCGCCGTCCGGCCGCCGGGCCAGGCGCTGCCGGACTGGGAGATCTTCGCTCGCGTTGGTCGTGCCCTCGGTCACTCCGCGCAGTTCGCGTGGCGCTCGGCGGCCGATGTCCACGCCGAGTACGTCGCGGCCACCGACGGGCGACCCTGCGACCAGAGCGGGCTCTCGCACGAGATCCTCCGCCGCGAGGGGTCGCGCCAGTGGGGTGGCGAGCGGCTGTACCGCTCGCGGCGCTTTCCCACCGAAGACGGCCGCGCCCGGCTGGGCCCCACGCCCCACGCGGAGCCCGCCGACACGCCGTCGGAGGAGTTTCCGCTCGTGCTCACCACCGGGCGCGTCGCCCACCAGTGGCACACGATGACCCGCACCGGCCGCGCCCGCGACCTGCTCGCCGCCGAGCCCGAGCCGTTCGTCGAGGTCGCCGCCGCCGACGCGGCGCGGTTCGGGATCGGCGACGGCGAGCGGGTGCTCGTGCGCTCGCGCTGGGGGCGCACGATCGTGCGCGCGCGGGTGAGCGAGCACGTGCGCGAGGGCGTCGCGTTCGCGCCGTTCCACTGGGGCGCGCTGCACCTACCGCCGGACACCGGCGCGCTGAACGGTGTCGTCGGGCACGCGCTGGACCCGACGAGCCGGCAGGCCGAGCTGAAGGCAACCGCGGTGCGGCTCGAGCGCGTCGTCGCGGCGACGGCCGGCGCCGGGCCGCGCCGGCGGCTGCTCGTCGTCGGCGGCGGGATGGCCGGACTGGCCACCGTCGAGGCGCTGCTCGAGCACGGCGAGGAGTTCCAGGTGACGATCATTGGCGCCGAGCCTGCGCGCCCCTACAACCGCATCCAGCTCTCGCAAGTCCTCGGTCGCGCGGCCGGCGAGGAC
>DATAWZ010000196.1:0-9884 GCA_036266975.1 Solirubrobacteraceae bacterium | reverse complement strand
GTGTAGACCGTCCCCACCACGCGCTGGCCGCGGGAGGAGGTCGCGCTGATCGGCACCCGCCCGGCGATCGAGGTCGCGTTCGTCGCGCCGAACAGGTAGACGTGCACCCCGACCTCGCCGGCGGTCAGCGGGGTCACCCCGACCTGCACCTGCTCGCCGCCGGTCGCGATGAAGGTGTGCGAGGCGCTCGAGGGGACCGCGAAGGTGTCCGGCGCGGCGAGCACGAGCACCCCCAGCAGCGCGCCGCCGGCCAGCGCGCCCGCGCCGATGCTCAGCGTCCGCCGCCGGCGCGTGCGCACCGGCGTCGGGCGCCCCGGGCGCCCGAAGCGCTGCAGGCGCAGCGAGTTGGCCACGACGGTGATGCTCGAGCAGCCCATCGCCGCGGCGGCGAGCGCGGGGCTGAGCAGCCCGGTCATCGCCAGCGGCAGGGCGACGAGGTTGTAGCCGAACGCCCAGGCGAGGTTCTCCAGCACGATCGTGTAGGTCTCGCGCGCGAGGCGCAGCGCGCGCGGCACGCCGCGCAGGTCGCCCGAAAGCACGCTGATGTCGGCGGCCTCGATCGCCACGCCGGCGCCGGTGCCCATCGCGATCCCCAGGTCGGCGCGGGCGAGCGCCGCCGCGTCGTTGACGCCGTCGCCGACCATCCCCACGCGATGCCCGGCCCGCTGGAGCCGCTCGATCTGCTCGAGCTTGCCCTCGGGGCTGACCTCGGCGAGCACGTGATCGATGCCGACCTGCTCGGCCACGGCGCGCGCGGTGCGCTCGTTGTCACCGGTGAGCAGGTGCACGTCGAGCCCCATCCGGCGCAGGCCGGCGATCGCCTCGCGCGCCTCGTCCTTGACCGTGTCGGCCAGCGCGATCGCCCCGAGCAGCGTCTCGCCCCGCTCGACCACGATCGCCGTGCGCCCCGCCGCCTCCCAGTCGGCCAGCACGCCCGCGCCTTCCGGCGTCGGATGCGTGGGGCGTCCCGCCCACACCGGCGCGCCGTCCACCAGGCCGCGCACGCCGCGGCCGGGGGTCGCGCGAAACTCCGCGGCCGCCGCGAAGGCCACGCCCCGCTCGCGCGCGGCGGCGAGGACCGCGGCGGCCACCGGGTGCTCGGAGCCGCTCTCGACCGCCGCGGCGCGGGCGAGCACCTGCTCGGGCCCGCCGCCGGCGGGCGCCGCCCACACGTCGGCCACGGTGAGCCGCCCGGTCGTGACCGTCCCGGTCTTGTCCAGCACGATCGTGTCCAGGTCCTGGCTGCGCTCGAGGATCTCCGCGCCGCGGATCAGCAGGCCGAGGGTCGCCCCGCGACCGGTGCCGGCGAGGATGGCCACCGGCGTGGCGAGCCCGAGCGCGCACGGGCACGCGACGATCAGCACGGCGATCGTCGCGTCCAGGCCTCGCTGCAGGTGCATCGTGGCGAACATCCCGACCAGGCCCTGGCCGCCGATGAGCCAGCCGGCGAGGGTGCCCATCGCCAGCAGCAGCACGAGCGGCACGAACACGGCGGCGACCCGGTCCACGAGCCGCTGGATCTGCGGCTTTGAGGCCTGGGCGCGCTCGACCAGGTCGACGAGCTGGGCCAGGGCGGTGTCGGCGCCGACCGCGGTGGCCCGCGCGCGCAGCACCCCATCGAAGTTCAGCGTCGCGCCGGTGAGCGGCGATCCGGGGCGCTTCTCGACCGGGAGCGACTCGCCGGTGAGCATCGACTCGTCGACCGCCGAGGCGCCGTCGATGACCACGCCGTCCACCGGCACCTTGTCGCCCGGGCGCACGAGGAACACGTCGCCGGCACGCACCTGCTCGACGCCGACCAGGCGCTCGGGGGCGTCGGGGTCCTGCGGGTCCAGGAGCCGCGCCTGCGTGGCGCCCAGGCGCGCGAGCTCGCGCACCGCGCGCCCGGCGCGAGCGCGGGCGCGGGCCTCGCACCAGCGGGCGACCAGCAGCGCCGCGATGATCGTCGCCGCCATGTCGTAGTCGAGCGACATCTCGAACTGCCCGACGGGCACGCCGTGCTGGTAGCGGTGGGTCTGCGAGATGAGCATCACCGTCGAGTACAGGAAGCTCGCCAGCGTGCTCAGCGCGATCAGCGTGTCCATGTTCGTCCCGCGCGAGCGCGCGCGGAGCCACGCCGAGCGCAGGAACGGCCACCCGCACCAGAACTGGACCGGGACCGCGAGCGCGCCGGTGATCCAGCGCGCGGTGGAGGCGTGTGGCGCCGCGAGGGTGAGCACGGCGATGGCCGCGGCGAGCGGGATCGCGACGGCGATACGCCGCGCGAGCGCCGTCTGCTCGCGCGCCTGGGAGGCCTCGAGCGCGTCGAAGGCGCCCGCCGACTCGCCCGCGGGCGGCCGGGCCGGCGCGGCGCCGTAGCCAGCGCGGGTGACCGCGGCGATCAGCGCCGGCGGATCGAGCGCCCCCGGCTCGGCGGTCACGGTCGCACGGGCGGTGGCGTAGTTGACGAGCGCGCTCGCGACCCCCGGCTCGCGCGAGAGCGCCCGCTGCACCCGCGCCGCGCACGAGCCGCAGGTCATGCCCGAGATCTCCAGCTCGAGCCGCTCGCCCGCGCGGGTGCTCCCGTCGAGCGGGTCGGTCGAGGCCGGCCGGCGGATCTCCGTGGCGCTCATCACAGACGATGTTGCCAGCTCAGGCGCGGCGGCCACGCGGGAACGCTCGGCCCGGGGAGCGGGCAGATGCGCCTCGGTCGCTGGGTTGTCGTGAATATGGGGCGCAAAGCCAGCACACGACGGTCGCGGCCCGCGGCGGGGTCAGGAGAAGCACGCGCTGGACAACCGCCGAGCCCGACCCGCTATATTTCCTGAAGTAATGGCGGCTCCCGACCTCCAGAATCGCCCGTGCGGGGGGCGATACGGGGACCTGATCCAGTCCATCGGCAACACGCCGCTGGTGGAGCTCAAGCGGCTCTCGCCCAAGCCGGGCGTGCGCATCTGGGCCAAGCTCGAGTCCCAGAACCCGACCGGCTCGGTCAAGGACCGCGTCGCGCGGGCGCTGATCGAGGACGCCGAGGAGAAGGGCGCGATCGGGCCCGGACAGACCATCCTCGAGCCGACCTCGGGCAACACCGGCATCTCGCTGGCCATGATCTGCTCGCGCAAGGGCTACCGGCTGAAGGTCGTCATGCCCGACAACGTCACCCCCGAGCGGACCCAGCTCCTGCAGATGTACGGCGCGGAGATCGTGTACTCACAGGGCAGCAAGGGCTCCAACGGCGCCGTCGAGAGGGCGCTGGAGATGGCCTCGGCGGACTCGAGCTACTACATGCCCTACCAGTACGGTAACCCGGCCAACCCGCTGGCCCACTACAACGGGACCGCGCTGGAGATCCTCGAGGAGCTCGACGAGGTGACGGCGTTCGTCGCCGGCCTGGGCACGGGCGGGACGCTGATGGGCAACGGCCGGCGCCTGAAGGAGGAGCTCGGCGACGCCGTGAAGATCGTCGCGGCCGAGCCGATGCAGGGCGAGCCCGTCCAGGGGCTGCGCTCGCTCGACGACGGCTTCATCCCGCCGATCATCGACCTCTCGCTGCTGGACCGCAAGATCTTCGTCGCCAACCGCGACGCGATCGTGTGGACGCGCAAGCTGCTCGACGAGGAGGGCGTCTTCGCCGGTGTCTCCTCGGGGGCGATCGCCCGCGTGGCCGTGCGCATCGCCGGCGAGCTCGACGAGGGCAACGTCGTGTTCATCGTCTGCGACGACGGCTGGAAGTACCTCTCCTCGGGCATCTACACCCGCCCGGTCGACGAGATCGAGAATCTCGACTCGACCGTCTGGTGGTAGCCGCGCCCCGCGCCTGACCCGTGGGCGGTCCCGCGCTCACCCGCCGGCGGCTGGTGCTCGGCGGAGCCGCCGGCGCGCTGTCGCTGTCGCTCTCGGCCTGTGGAGCGCCGTCCGACAAGACCATCGAGCACGAGACCAAGCTCGAGCCGACCGACGACGACGAGATCCTCTACGGCGGCGCGCTCGTCGCCGAGGAGGTGCTCGCCACCTACGCGGTCGCCCTGCCCCACCTGCGCGGCACCCAGCGCGCGCTCGCCGAGCGGCTGCAGGCCCAGGACCAGGAGCACGTGACCCGGCTCGACCAGCAGCTCGGCGCGCAGTTCGGCCACCTGCTCGGCGCCGCCGCGCGCGCGCGCCAGCCCGTATCGCCGACGCCGCCCCACGACGCCGACAGCGCGCTCGCGCTGCTCGTACAGGCCGAGGACCTGGCGATCGCCTACTGGATCGACTCGGTCCCCAAGCTCGACCGGAACCTGCGCTCGCTCCCGGCGGCGATCGCCGTCAACGATGCCCAGCACCTGGCGCTGTGGCGCGCCCAGCTGCGCCTGCCGGCGCTCTCCAGTGCGCTGGTCGAGGGCTCCACGACGTGACCGGCACCTCGCGACGCTCGCTGCTCGCCGGGGGCGCGCTCGCGGCCGGCCTGCTCGCGGCGGCCGGCGCGCCCGCCGCCGGCGCCGCGCCGTTGGCCGGCGATCCCGGGCTGCTCTCCTCGGCGCTGCAGCTCGAGCGGCTCGTCGTGCTGGGCTACGAGCAGCTGCTCGACGGCGGCTGGCTGTCCGGGCCCGAGCGGGCGCTCGCGCGCGGCATCCTTGCCCAGGAGCGGATGCACGCGAGAACGCTGGAGGACTACATGGTCGAGATCGCCGCCCCGAGGCCGCCGGCGCCGCGCTCGGCCGCGCCGCTGCAGAGCGCCCTGCCCGGGCTCTCCGCGGTCTCGGACGCGCGCTCGGCGCTCACCTACGCCGCGGGGATCGAGGAGCTCAGCGTGTACGGCTACCACTCGATCGTCGGGCCGATGAGCGACGACAAGCTCGTGCAGACGGCGCTGGCGATCCTGTGCGACGAGGGCCAGCACCTCGCGATCGTGCGCGAGCGGCTGGGCCTGGACCCGGTGCCCTCGGCGCTGACCTACGGCCAAGTGCACCCGACCGGATGAGCTAGCCTCGACAGCGCCGTGCGGATCACCCCCGAGCTCATCGAGAAGATGGTCGTCCACGCGCAGGCCGACGCGCCCGACGAGTGCTGCGGCATCGTGGCGATGCGCGACGGCGTCGCCACCGAGGTCTACCGCGCGCGCAACATCCACGAAAGCGCGCTGCGCTTTGAGATCGACCCCCAGGACCAGATCCGGATCTGGGGCGAGATCGACAAGGCCGGCCACGAGATCGGCGCGCTCTACCACTCGCACACGCGCAGCCCGCCGTACCCCTCGCAGACCGACATCAACATGGCCCGGCCGTGGCCGGGCACCGTGTGGATCATCGTCGGCCTCGCCGGCGAGGCTCCCGAGGTGAAGGCCTACGACATCGTCGACGGGCGCGTGCAGGAGGCCGAGCTGGCGGCCCCATGACCGTCCGGGAGGAGCCCGCGGAGCTGATGTGCCCGCGCTGCGGCGCCGAGTACCCCGTGAACGAGCGCTTCTGCCGTCGATGCCGGATGCCGCTGGTCCACGCGCCCAGCCTCGACCCGCCGCCGGCGGTCTCGACCACCGCCCGCGAGCGCCACGAGCGGGCCCGCAAGATCAAGCCCCAGTACGGCGAGGGCGAGCTGGTCAAGGTCGCCTACGCGCGCAACCAGGTCGAGGCCGAGTTCATCCAGGGACTGCTGCTCGAGGAGGGCGTGCCGAGCATGCTGCGCCGCGCGCCCGGCTTCGACGTGCCCGACTTCCTCGCCGCCGGGCCGCGGGACATCCTCGTCCCGCAGTCCGGAGTGCAGGCGGCCCGCGATGTACTGCTGCTCGCCGTGCCGCCGGCCGCGCGCGCGGAGCGGGCGTCGGCGGCGCGGCCGGTCTCACCCCGTCCGGTGCGGCTGTTCGCCGCGCTGCTGGTGGCGATCGCCATCGTCGGCTTCGTGATCGCGGTCATCGCCGCGCTGCACTGAGCGCGCCGGGGCCGGCCGCTACTTGCGCCGGGCCGACTCCTGCAGCCGCGAGAGCAGCGGCCGGCCGACGACGGCGCCGACCAGGAAGGCGATCACGATGACCAGGATCAGCGGGCTGTGGCCCGAGCCGGCGACCCAGTCGACCTTGACGCTGCGCAGGTTAAAGAACGCGAACAGGACGATGATCGCGCCGAGCACCCCCGCGGCGTAGAGCCGTGCCTGCTCGCGCCGCGTGCGCTCGACCGGCTGATCGCCGCTCTGCTCCACGTCGCTGCCGCCGGCCTTGGGCACGCCCGCATCGTAGCCCTTGGCGCCGTCAGAGAGGGCGCCCCCCGGTCGTCCCTGCGCGGGGGGTGTGGTTGGAAACTTGCGCTATGCGCAACTCACGAACCACACCCCCTCGCGGAACGTCCATTCCGCGGGCGCCCGCGCCGCCCAGCCCGCGGCGTCAGGGCTCGGCCAGGCGGTGCAGGTGCTGACGCCAGACGACCTCGCTCTCCAGCAGCGACCGGCCGCGGAAGATCGAGCGCATCGAGCGCTGCGGGCCGTCGTTCGGCAGGCGCGAGGCGAGCGCGACCGCCGCCTGCGGGCCCTCCTCGAGCGCGAGCAGGTCGAAGACCGTCGGCCCGAGCAGCGCGGCGTCGTGCAGGTCGGGGGGAAACGACGGCGCGCGGCCCTCGCGCAGCCGGCGGGCGATCGCCGCGCGCGCGTAGGGGACCTGCCCGGCGAAGTAGGCGGGGGCGCCGGCGACCAGCCACGCCCAGCGCAGGCTGCGCACGATCGTCCCGGGCCGGAAGGGGGGCGGCAGCGCGGGGTTGACCGAGCCGATCACCAGGGCGGCGTACAGCACCGCGGGCGCGAGCATGACCATCTCGCGCGAGCCGGGCACGGCCGAGGCGCGCTCCTCGAGCAGCCGCGGCGCGAGCACGTGCACCTCGCCGCGCGCGAACCAGCCGACCTGGTAGCGGCGCATCGCCGGCCCGGTGAGCGCGCGCACGACCGGCAGCAGCGGCTGGGAGAGGGAGAGCTGGACCACCGAGCCGTGCAGCACCACGGCGACGTCGTGCGGCGCCGTGCCGAACGCCTCCTGCAACCGTTCCCGGATCCCCTCGAGCAGCTCGAGCACCGCGATGGCGTCGTCGGAATCCCGCAGCTCGTGGCGGGCCAGGAACGACGGAGAAGCGGTTTCCAACCAGGACACGCCAGGAGCTCAGCCGGACTGCAGGATTCCTTGCAAGTGCAGGTAAAGGACGCGCAGTTGCGATGCGCGTTGCTAGGGTCCGGCTCGTCGCGTGAGCCACTCGCCAGGGTAGCGAGCGCGGCCACTGACGCGCGCTGGACGGGAGTCCCCCGGGCGCGTGTCGATCCCTGGTGCCCGTGAGCAGACCGACCCGCACACTCCTTCTCCGCGGCCTGGTGGCGGCCGCTCTCGCCGGCGGCACCGCCGCCGCCGTCACGAGCACCGGCTCGGCCGACCTGGCGTCGCGCATCGCGGCCAAGAGCAGCACCGAACAGAACCTCAAGGCGCAGATCGCCGCCGAGGGCGCAAGCATCAGCCGGACCTCGGGCGGGCTGGCCAGCGCCGAGGCGCGGCTGAGCACGCTGCAGAGCGAGGCCTCCGCGCGCGAGTCCGAGCTGCAGACCGTCCACGGCCAGCTGATCGCCGCGCGCGACCACCTGGTCGAGCTCGAGAACCGGATGGCGCTCGCGACCAAGGCGCTCGCCGCCAACCTGGTGGCCAACTACGAGGGCGAGACGCCCAACGCCCTGACCGTGATCCTGCAGGCCAACGGCTTCGCCGACCTGCTCGAGCGCTTGAGCTTCCTGCGCGACGTCGCCAACCAGGACCAGCAGGTCGTCACCAACACCCGCCTGTCCCGCAAGGCGGTCACCCGCGAGGCGCTCTCGCTGGGCAAGCTCGAGGCCAAGGACCAGTCGCTCGCGCAGACGGTCCTGCACCAGCGCAACCAGATGGCGGTCCTCCAGGGCGCCCTGCTGCACCAGCAGGAGACCGAGCTCGCCCAGCGCCGCGACAGCTCGGCCCAGCTGCGCTCGGTCCGGTCCCAGCTCGGGAGCCTGGAGACCCAGGAGGCCAAGCTCGAGGCCGAGCAGGCCGCGGCCGCGCTGCACGGCGGCGGCCCGGTCGGCGTGCCCGGCAACAACCCCGAGGGCCTGCTGCTCGACCCGGGCGGCGCCGTGCAGGCCCCGGCGGGCGCCCCCCAGGCGGTCGACGAGATGATCGCCGCGGGCAACGCGATCGCCACCCTGCCCTACATCTGGGGCGGCGGCCACGGCTCGTTCACGGCCAGCGGCTACGACTGCTCGGGCTCGGTCAGCTACGTGCTCGCCGCCGCCGGCCTGCTCTCGGCCCCCGAGGTAGCCGCCGACTTCGAGAGCTACGGGGACCCGGGCCCCGGCCGCTGGGTCACGATCTGGGCCAGCGGCGGCCACGTGTTCATGTACATCGCCGGCTGGCGCTTTGACACCGTCGCGCTCGCCGAGACCGGCACGCGCTGGTCAAGCGCGCCGGGCGACACCGCCGGCTTCGTCGAGCGCCACCCGCCCGGGCTGTAGACCCACCGCACCCCTCGCCGGGGGCGTGTGCGCGGGCGAAAAGGGCGACTCAGGCCAGCGCCGGGGCGCCGGCGGAGCTGATGATCGCCTCGATCTCCTCCGAGGCGCGCTCGAACTCCTCGTCGGAGAGCACCGGGGTGCCCTCGAACGGAAGCTCGCGCTGCAGCTCCAGCCACGAGCGGCAGCCGCCGTACTCGTCGCGGACCTTGACCGTCACCGGCCGGGGGATGCGATACGTGCGCAGCAGCAGCACATGCAGGGGATGGCGGCGCTTCCAGGCCAGCCGCTTCTCGGCGTAGTCGCTCGTCCACACGTAGAACGGCGAGAGCGCGTCCACGCAGCGCGGGTCGGTCACCGTGTAGTGGGCGGCGACCTGCGCCCAGGCGCGGATCCGCACCCGGTCGGGGTGCGCGGCCGAGTCATCGTGGGCCAGCGCGCGCAGCGAGGGCTCGCCGTCGGCCCACACGCCCTCCTCGAGCGCCCGCTTGAGCTCGGGCTGGTGGGACTCGCGCACGAGGTCGTAGCGCTGATGGTCGAACGTCGGATACAGGAAGAACCGATCGTGCTCGAGGCGGAAGTGGCGGTCGGTCTCCCGGATGCCACCCTTGCGCAGGGTGACCAGCTGCTCACCCTCGGCGAGGGCGCGGACGGTAACCGCCCATTCTTTGAAGGCAATTGGCATAGGACCACGGGGCACGTCGGACGACAGTTCCGCGGAGCGCCAGCGGGGGACGGGCACGATCGCGGGATCGAGGATTTTACGAGAATCTCGGCATATCCCCAAATCGCCGGGATTTGCGCGGGGTTTTACATCCCCGGCGCCTCACAGAGTCCGATTTGGGGCCTAACTTTGGTGTCGGGGCCCCGCCGATCCCCTGACGATCAGGTCAGGCGCCTGCCCGCGAAGCCCTCGAGTGCCTCGAGCACGGCGGCGAAGTCCTGGCCGCCCAGGCCGCGGGAGGCCGCCGCCCGCAGCGCCTCGCGAGCGCGGGCGGCGGCGGGAAAGGGGGCGCCTGCCGCCCCGGCGGCGGCCAGGCACAGCTCGACGTCCTTGAGCATGTGGTCGAGCTTGAACAGCGGCTCGTAGTCGTGGGCGCGCATCGCCGGCGCCTTCAGCTGCATCACGGTCGAGCCGCCCGAGCCGGCGCCGGTCACCTCCAGCAGCGCGTCGAGGTCGACCCCGCAGGCCGCCCCGACGAGCAGCGCCTCGCCGACCGCGACGGTGTTGGCCGCGGCGAGCGCGTTGTTGATCAGCTTGACCGTCTGGCCGTGGCCGAGCGGCCCGGCGTGCACGATCCGCTCGCCCATCAGCTCCAAGAGCGGGCGCGCGCGTTCAAGAAGACGCGCCTCGCCGCCGACCATGATGGTCAGCGTCCCGGCCTGCGCCCGGGGCGCCGACCCGGTCACCGGCGCGTCGATCATGCAGA
>DATAWZ010000195.1:0-3707 GCA_036266975.1 Solirubrobacteraceae bacterium | reverse complement strand
CGGCGCGCGCGACGCGCCGCAGCAGCCCCGGCGCCTGCTGCAGGCCGGCGAGCGCGTGCCGTACGCTCAGCTCGACCGGGTCCAGGCCCTCGGCGACATCGGCGGCGGGCAGGTACTTGTCCGCCGTGGTCTCGGCGCGGTCGCTGAACAGCAGGTCGAAGAGCTGCACGAAGCCCTTGCCGTCGGCGAGCGCATGGTGCAGCTTGATCAGGTAGGCGGCCCGCCCGCCGGGCAGCCCCTCGACGAGCATCGCCTCCCACAGCGGCCGCGCCGGATCGAACGGAGCCATCATCATCGCGTCGGCGACGGCGAGCACGTCCTCCTCGTCGGCCCCGGCCGGCAGCACCGCGCGCCGCAGGTGGTAGGCGAGGTCGACCTCGGCGGGAACCCACTCCGGCGGGCCCAGGCGGGCCGGGTCGTCGACCACCCGCGCGGCGAGCCGCGGCACGCGGCGCACGCCCCACTCGTGGGCGTCCACCAGCCGATCCCAATCCGGCGCGCGCTCGAGCAGGTTCAGGACCAGGCCGTGCGAGCGCAGCATCGGGTCGGCCTCGGCGCGCCACATCATCGCCTCGAGGTCGTTCATCCGCGACGAGCGCCCCCAGTGGACCTCGCGATCGGCGAACCCCGTGAGCTCGGCGCTCACGTCGCTGGCGACACTCGCCTCGGCCATCGCTACAGACGCTGCAGAACCGTTCCGGTGCCGAGGCCGCCGCCGCAGCACATCGTCACCAGCGCGAGCTCGCCATCGGAGCGCTCGAGCTCGTGCAGGGCGCTGGTGATCAGCCGGGCGCCGGTCGAGCCGACCGGGTGCCCGAGGGCCATCGCGCCGCCGTTGACGTTGACCTTGTCCATGTCGGGCTCGAGCTCACGCTGCCAGGCGAGCACGACCGACGCGAAGGCCTCGTTGCACTCGAACAGGTCGTAGTCGCCGATCGTCGTGCCACCGCGCTCGAGCAGCTTGCGCGTGGCCGGGATCGGGCCGGTGAGCATCATGATCGGGTCGACGCCGACGCTCACCTGGTCGACGATCCGGGCGCGCCCGCGCAGCCCGAGCCGGGAGGCCCCCTCGGGCGAGGCGAGCAGCACCGCGGCCGCGCCGTCGGAGAGCTGCGAGGAGGAGCCGGCGGTGATGCGCCCACCCTCCTTCTTGAACGCCGGCGGCAGCTCGGCGAGCTTCTGAAGGGTCGTCCCCGGGCGCACGCCCTGGTCGGCGGTGACGCCGCCGTGCGGGGTCTCCAGCGCGACGATCTCCCGGTCGAAGCGCCCCTCCCTCTGGGCGCGCGCCGCGCGCGCGTGCGACTGCACGGCGAGCTCGTCCATCTCCCCGCGCGAGATCGACCAGCGCTCGGCGATCAGCTCGGCCGACAGCCCCTGGGGGATGAACTGGAAGCGGTCCAGCAGCTCCTGCGGCCACGGGTCGCCGAAGAGCTCGATGAGCTTCAGCGGCGAGTTGATCGGGACGTGGTGCATGTGCTCAACGCCGGCGGCGATGACCAGGTCGTGCGTGCCCGAGGCGATCAGCGCCGCACCGTAGGCGACGGCCGACTGGGCCGAGCCGCAGCGACGGTCGATCGTGATCGCCGGGACCTGCACCGGGTAACCGGCCTGCAGCCAGGAGTTGCGAGCGATGTTGCGGCTCTGCTCGCCGAACGGCGCGGTGCAGCCGGCGATGACGTCCTCGACGGCGGCCGGGTCGATCCCGGTGCGCTGGATCAGCTCGGTCAGGCACGCGCCGAGCAGGAGGTTGGGGTGCGTGTCGCGGAAGGCGCCCTTCTCGGGGTGGGCGCGGCCGATCGGCGTGCGCACGGCCTCGACGATCAGCGGCTCGCGTCCGGTCAGCATCACATCACCAGCCCGCCGTCGACCGCGAGCACCTGCCCGGTGATGAAGGAGGCGTCGTCGGAGGCCAGGAAGGCGAACGCGCCGGCGATCTCCGCCGGCTCGGCCCAACGCCCCAGCGGCACGCGCGCGAGCGTCTGCTCGGCGAAGCGCGGGTCGGTCCGGATCGTCTCGGTCATCGCCGTCGCCGCGAGCGGCGCCACCGCGTTGACGGTGATCTTGCGCCGGGCGAGCTCCTTGGCCAGGGACTTGGTCACCCCGACGATCGCCGCCTTGGCCGCCGAGTAGTTGACCTGGCCGACCGTCCCGACCAGCCCGGCAGCCGAGGTCGAGTTGATGATCCGCCCGGTGCCGTCGTCGGGGAGCAGCGCCAGCGCCTCCTGGCTGACCGAGAAGGTGCCGACCAGGTGCACGTCGAGGACCTCGCGGAACGTCGCCTCGTCCATCTTGGCGAACATCGCCGGGCGGGTGATCCCCGCGTTGTTGACGACGATGTTCAGGTGCGGGCCGAGCGCGGCGGCGGCCTTCACCGCCACGGCGACCTGCGAGCGATCGCTCACGTCGGCGCCCACGGCGACCGCGGTCCCGCCGGCCGCGGCGATCGCGTCGGCGACCGAGGTCGCGGCCTGCTCGTCGCGGTCGACGACGACGACCGCGGCGCCGTCACGCGCCAGGCGCGCGGCGACCGCCTCACCGATCCCCGCGCCGGCGCCGGTGACCAGCGCGACCCGTCCGTCCAGCCCGCCCATCAGTAGGACCTCGGCAGGCCGAGCACGTGCTCGCCCAGGTAGTTGAGCACCATCTCCTGGGGCAGCGGCGCCAGACGCAGCAGCCGCGCCTCGCGGAAGTAGCGCTCGACGTGGTATTCGCTGGCGTAGCCCATCCCGCCGTGCACCTGGACGGCGCGGTCGGCGGCCTGGAAGCCCGCGTCCGCGCACAGGTACTTGGCCATGTTCGCCTCCCTCGCGCAGGGCTTGCCCTGGTCGTACAGCCACGCCGCCTTGCGCACCATGAGCATCGCCGCGTCCAGCCGCGCGAGCGAATCGGCGAGCGGGAACTGCAGCCCCTGGTTCTTGCCGATCGGGCGACCGAAGACGACGCGCTCGTTGCCGTAGTTGACCGCGCGACGCAGCGCGGCGCGCCCGAGGCCGAGCGCCTCGACGGCGATCAGGATCCGCTCGGGGTTCAGCCCGTCGAGGATGTAGTGGAAGCCGCGCCCCTCCTCCCCCACGCGGTGCTCGACGGGCACGCGCAGGTTGTCGATGAACAGCTCGTTGGAGTCCACGGCGCGGCGGCCCATCTTGGGGATCGGCCGGATCTCGACGGCGTCGCGGTCAAGGTCGGTGAGGAACAGGGTCATGCCCGCGGTCTTCTTCTCGCAGTCCTCGAACTTGGTCGTGCGCGTGAGCAGCAGGATCTTCTCGGACTCGAGCGCCTTGGAGATCCACACCTTGCGACCGTTGACGACGTAGTGGTCGCCGTCGCGCTTGGCGAACGTGGTGATGCGGGTCGTGTCGAGCCCGGCGTTGGGCTCGGTCACCCCGAAGCAGACGTGCAGCTCGCCATCGACGATCCGCGGGAGCGTCGAGCGCTTGAGCTCCTCCGAGCCGTGGACGATCACCGGGTGCATCCCGAAGATCGACATGTGCATGCTGCTCGCGCCGTTCATCCCGGCGCCCGAGGCCGACACCTCCTCGAGCACGAGCGAAGCCTCGAGGATGCCCAGGCCGGTGCCGCCGTACTCCTCCGGGACGCACACCCCGAGCCACCCCGCGTCGGCGAACGCCTTGTAGAAGTCCCACGGGAACTCGTGGTTCTCGTCGCGCTCGGCCCAGTA
This sequence comes from Solirubrobacteraceae bacterium, assembly GCA_036266975.1. Taxonomy (GTDB): domain Bacteria; phylum Actinomycetota; class Thermoleophilia; order Solirubrobacterales; family Solirubrobacteraceae; genus DATAWZ01. The sequence goes on along the minus strand of DATAWZ010000195.1, from coordinate 28 downwards.
CTCGTCGGTGAACCGCGCGGCGAGCTCG
>DATAWZ010000194.1:0-16398 GCA_036266975.1 Solirubrobacteraceae bacterium | reverse complement strand
TGTTCGCCGACCTCGCGCGGCTCTCCGGCGTGCAGGCGCCGGCGGTCAAGCTGCCGCTGCCCGCGGCGCTCGCGCTCGCGGGGTCGCTGGAGCGGCTGCCCGGGGTACCGGTGGCCAGTGCGGTCGAGCTGCGGGTCATGGGCAAGTGGTGGGCGTATCGCAGCACCAAGGCGATCCGCGAGCTGGGCTACGAGCCCTCCCCGCACGAGGACACGCTCGAGGCGACCGTGGGCTGGTACCGCGAGTACGACTCGGGCGGGCTGGCCCCCGCGGGCGCCCGGCAGCCGGTCGCCCTGCGGGCGACTGGCACGCTGCTGCGCGTGGCGGGCGCGACGCTCGGCGCCCTTACACTCCGAGGCGACCGGTGAGCGCGATCCTGTACCGTTGCCCCACGCGAAGCGACTGGCTGTGCCCCTGTGGACGGGTGGCGCGCGAGCTACGCCGTCAGGGGATCGGCTACCAGCAGATCCGCGTGCCCTGGCGCCGCGCGCTGCGCGGCGAGGTTCAGGCCCTCACCGGCCAGACGGTCGTGCCGGTTCTCGTCCTCGACGGCGAGCCGATCTGCGATTCCGCCCGGATCGTCCCGCACCTGCGCTGGCGCGCGGAGGGCTCTCCGTGAAGACGCGCGACTGGATTCTGCTCGTGTGCTTTCTGATCGTGCTGGTGGGCGCGATCACCACCGCGGCCGTCGTGCTCGGCAGCCAGGCCGGGCACTGCACGCCCAACTACAGCTGCAAGCCCAAGCCGCCGCCGCCCTGATCCGATAGGAGGTCTGAGATGACCGTCACCGCCGCCGACGCATTGGCCCTCGTCGAGGCTCGCCGAAATGAGCGCGGGCTGAGCCGGCGCCAGCTCGCCGAGCGCCTGGGCGTGCCGCCCGTCTGGCTCGCGGCTGCGCTGCACGGCGAGCACCCCTTCGCCCCCGGGGCGATCGCTCCGCTGGCCGGCGAGCTCGGGCTCGAGCCGGCGGCGCTTGCGGTGCTGACCGAGCCGGTCAAGCGACGGGGCCACGGCTCGCCGGTCCCGGTCGACCCGACCATCTACCGCTTCCACGAGGTGGTCCTCCTCTACGGCGAGGCGATCAAGGACCTCATCCACGAGGAGTTCGGGGACGGCATCATGAGCGCGATCAACTTCTCGATCGACGTCGAGCGCGACCCTCACCCGGACGGGGATCGGGTGCGCGTGACGATGTCCGGGAAGTTCCTTCCCTACCAGTGGGTCGCTTAGCGCAAGCCTTCGATCTGCAGCCCGGCGCTCACCGGCGCGCTCGGGGGCGCGGGAGCCTCGACGGGCTCCACGCCGAAGAGCGTGGCCAGCTCGCCGCTCTCGAACATCTCGGTGACGATGTCGCAGCCGCCGACCAGCTCGCCGTTCGCGAACAGCTGGGGGATGGTGGGCCAGCCCGACAGGGACGAGAGCTCTTGGCGGATCCGCGGGTCCGGAAGGATGTCCACGGCGGCGAACGGGACGCCGAGGTCCTGCAGCATCGCCACCGTGCGCGCCGAGAAGCCGCACGCCGGGCGCTGCGGAGTGCCCTTCATGAACAGGATCGTCGGGTTCTCGGCGATCGCCTGCTGGATCGCCTCGCTGATCGGATTGGATTGCGGCTCGGTCATGAGGGACCTCCGGGAGTCACGGTCTTCAGAGAGAGCGCGTGGATCGGGCCGCCGATCTCCGCGCCGAACACCCCGTACACGAGGCGGTGCTGCTCGATGCGGCTCCTGCCCGCGAAGGCCTTGGCGACGATCGTGGCCTGGAAGTGGTCGCCGGTGCCGGTCGTGTCCTGCACCTGCGCCTGCGCGCCCGGGATCGCCTCCTCGATGCGCCGCTTCAGCTCGTCCGCTGTGGGCATGGCCTCAGCCTAGAACATCCGAAGGCCAGCGCTATACTTCGTGAAGCGATGATCAACATCACAGACAGTGGCGCCGAGAAGGTCCGCGATTTCCTCGCCGGGCAGGACTCCAACGCGATCGACGGCCTGCGGGTCGGGGTGCGCGGAGGGGGCTGCTCGGGCTTTCAGTATCTGCTCGCCTTCGACGAGCAGCGCGAAGGCGATGAGGTCATCGAGACCGCAGGTCTGAAGCTGCTGGTCGACAAGGAGAGCCTGCCGTACGTCCGCGGCTCGACGATCGATTACGAGGAGACGCTTCAGGGGGCCGGCTTCAAGGTCGAGAACCCGAACGTCGTGGCCGCGTGCGGCTGCGGCTCCTCGTTCCGCGTCGCGGACGAGGAGCAGGTCTCCGCCGTCTAGCAGTCCGACAGCGCGCCCGGGTCGGCGGGCACGTCGACCGCGTGCTCGCGGAGCACTTCCAGCGGGACGATCTCGAGCGCGCGCGCGCTGCTTGAGGCGAGCACGACGAACGCGGCGGCGCCGTCCTCGTGGGCCCGCAGCCAGTTGCGTGCGGTCACGCACCAGCGGTCGCCCGGGGTCAGGCCGGGAAAGCCGTAGGCGGGGATCGGGGTGGTGAGGTCGTTGCCGATCGCCCGCTGGTGGGCCAGGAACTCGCTCGTGACCACCGCGCAGATCGTGTGACTGCCCAGGTCCTCGGACGCGCTGCGACAGCAGCCGTCCCGGTAGAAGCCGGTCAGTGGCTCGGTGCCGCACGGCTCAAGCTCTCCACCGAGCACGTTGCGCTCGCCCACGCGGGCAGTATCGCGCAGCGCGCCCCGGCGCGTCGGCGCCGCCGGCTCGGTGCGAGGATCCGGCTGTGAGTCCGCTGCCCTCGACCATGCGCCGCCTGGTGCCCAACCGCGTACGCGACGAGCCTCGCCTACGCGCGGCGGCGGTCGGCCTGGGATTGATCCCGCCGCGCACGATGCATTCTGACGACGACGCGCGGGTCCTCGCGGCGACGGCGGCCGGGGCTCGGTGCGTGGTGGAGATCGGCGTCTACGAGGGCTCCTCGGCGCTCGTGCTGCACGACGCGCTCTCGCCCGCCGCCGAGCTGCACCTGATCGACCCCTTCGGCGCGCACCCGGACGCGCTGCCCAGCGGCTGGGGGGCGACCGAGTGGGCCACGCGGCGGGTGCTCGCCCGCGCCGGCCGCGCGGCGGGCGGGCCGGGAATCGTCTGGCACATCGCCCTCTCCCACGACGTCGCCGCCGACTGGCGCGAGCCGGTCGATCTCGTGTTCATCGACGGCGACCACAGCGAGACGGGCTGCGCCGCCGACTGGGAGGACTGGCACCCCTTCGTCGCGCCCGGCGGCGCGGTCGTCTTCCACGACGCGCGCGCCGATCAGCCCGACGGACGCGGGCTTCCCGGGCCCACCGCCGTGCTCGCGCGCCTGCGCGGGTCGATGCCCGACGGCTGGTCGATCGCCCAGGAGGCCGACCGCACCGTGGCGCTGCGCCGCGACCGATGACGCTGCGCCCGGGCTGGCGCGCTCGTCTGCGACCGGCAGCCCCTACGTCGGCCAGCACAAGCCCCGGGCGGTTCCGCCACTCGAGCTTCCTCTAGGCCAGGGTGGCAGCGCGGAATTGGCATTCCGTTGGGGGTGTGGTTCGTAAGTTGCGCATAGCGCAAGTCAGCAACCACACCCTCCCGTCAGGCGGCCACGGACGGGTTGAAGCCCTCGCTCACCCCTGCGCGCGCCGTGCGCCCGGGCGATCGCCCTCGAGACGCCAGTCCCAAGCTCTGGGCGGCCGAGCGTGCCCCGCCGCGCAGAGCACCCTGCAGGACCGCCTCGTACACCCGCCGGCACCCGCCCTCGGGGCATCGTCCCGTCCGGCCAGCGAGCGCGGCGCCTGCAGAGCGCACAGGTCGCTCGGCGCAACCGCGAACGTGCAGGCCGCGCCACCGAGGATGGCCGCGGTCTACCGCGGGCCGGTCGAGCTGCCGGTCCTGCGCACCGGCACGAGCCCCTGTATCCCGGCCCGCCACGGCCAACCTTCAACCCTCCCCCACAGCTCCCTCAACCACGACCGCACCCCGGAGCCCCGGAGCGTGGCATCAACCGTCCAGTGTCCTGCTGGTTTAATGGGTTTGCAGTCAGGGTAGGCGTTGGTCATGCCTATTCCTTCTGCTGTCGTGATTGAGCTGACGGCTGAGGAGCGCTCGGTGCTGGAGAGCTAAACGCGCCGGCACACCAGCGCGCAGGCGCTCGCGTTGCGAGCGCGGATCGTGCTGGCCGCCGCGGGTGGCCGACCAACCTGCAGATCGCCGAGTCGTTGGGTGTCTCGCGTCCGACGGTGACCAAGTGGCGCAACCGATTCGCTGCCCGCCGGCTTCAGGGGCTGGCGGATGAGCCACGGCCGGGTAGGCCGCGAACGATCACCGACGAGCAGGTCGAACGGGTCGTGATCACCACGCTTGAGTGCCCGCCGAAGGACGCGACGCACCGGTCGACGCGGTCGATGGCCAAACAGGTCGGGATCACACCGGATGCGGTGATGCGGATCTGGCACGCGTTCGGGTTGCAACCCCACCGCCACGAGCGCTGGAAGCTCTCCAAGGACCCGCAGCTCATCGAGAAGGTCCACGACATCGTCGGCCTGTACCTGAACCCGCCCGAGCGCGCCGTCGTGTTGGCGGTCGACGAGAAATCGCAGATCCAAGCGCTGGACCGCGCCGCGCCGATCCTGCCGATGCTGCCCGGCACCCCCGAACGCGCCACGCACGATTATGGGCGGCACGGCACCACCAGCCTGTACGCCGCGCTGAACATTCAAAGTGGCGAGGTGATCGGCGAGTTGCACCCGCGTCACCGCGCGATCGAGTTCCTGAAGTTCCTGAAGGCGATCGATCAGAACGTCCCCGCCGAGCTCGACGTGCACCTCGTGCTCGACAACGCCTCCAGCCACAAAACCCCGAAAGCCAGACGCTGGCTGGCGCAGCATCCCCGGTTCGTGCTGCACTTCACTCCGACCTCGAGCTCGTGGATCAACCTCGTTGAGCGCTGGTTCAGCGAACTGACGACCACGCTCGTGCGCCGCGGAGCTCACCGCACCGTCCGACAGCTCAACACAGACATCCGCCGCTGGATCGATACCTGCAACGAAGGCCCCCGCCCGTACATCTCCGGTCAAGACCGCCGAGCAGATCCTCGACTCCATCAGCCGCTACTGCCAACGAGTCAACCAGACAGGACATTAGGCCGGCGTGTTGTCCAGCGAGGCCCACAGGTACAGGCAGGCGAGCGTGCGGTGCGGCGACCACGGCTCGCCGATTGCCGTCAGCTCCTTGGGCGCGGGCATCTTCTCCAGCCCGTAGGCGAGCTGCACCGCGCGGCGGATGCCGAGGTCGCCGACCGCGAGCACGTCAGGGCGCTGCAGCTCGAACATCAGGAACATGTGCGCCGTCCACTCGCCGATCCCCTTGACCGCGACGAGCTCGGCGATGACCTCCTCGTCGGAGAGCTCGGGCAGACGCTCGAGCTCGAGCTCGCCGCTGAGCACGTGCTCGGCCAGCGAGCGCAGGAAGCCCACCTTCGCGCCCGACAGGCCGACGGCGCGCAGGTCCTCGGTGCTCGCCTGCAGGATCTGCTGCGGGGTGGGGTCGTGCCCGCCGAAGTGGTCGAGCAGGCGGGTGTGGATCGTGCGCGCCGCGATCGTGGAGAGCTGCTGGCCGACGATCGCGCGCACGAGCACCGCGTAGTAGTTGCCGTCGCCGCCGCGGCGCGCACGCTGCAGACGGCCGACCCGGTCGATGATCGCGCCGAGCGTGGCGTCGCGCTCTCGTAGGTAGGCAATCGCCCGCGGCGTGTCCAGCCGGGGCCGGCGCGCGGCGGGCACGGGACTATTCCGCGAGGCTCTGCAGCGTGATCGGCTCGCCGTCGAGCGCCCCCAGGGCGCGCGGAAGCGACGTCGCCACGCAGGTGAAGCTCGGCGTGTCGCGGACGGTGAAGGCCGACGCCTCGGTCGTGCGCAGGCGCTGCACGAGGTCCAGGAACGTGCCGATGTCGTCGGTGTCGAAAGCGACGACGAACTCCTGATCGTCCAGGCCGAAGCAGTACGTGGTGTGGTTGTCCACGCCCGGGTACTCCTTGCCGATGGCGATGTGCTGCTGCATGATCCGCCAGCGCTCCTCGGCGGGCAGCGCGTACCACTGGCGCGACTTGACGAACGGGTAGACGAAGACGTAGCGGCCGCGGAAGGGGCGCGGGATCGCGCGCACCTCGTCGGAGTACTCGGAGGTCTTGCGCATGCCCAGGAACGAGTAGGGCTGCTCGGCCCAGCGCATCAATCCACTCTGGAGCAGGACGACGTGGAACTCGTGGATGCGGTCGAGGTTCCCGGCCTCGGCGACGAGCAGCAGCTCGGCGTCGCCGCGGGTGCCGACGAGCGAGAAGGACTGGAGCAGGTGTCCGTCGGCGAAGTCCTCGCACGCGGCCAGGAACTCGAGCTTGTCCTGCTGGCGCTGCTCGGGCTCACGCCGGCGCCATGCCGGGTCCATCTTCAGGAAGGTGTACTTGACCAGATGGCGATCGGGCATCGCAGCGCGAGTATAGGTGCCCATGGGTCCGCTCCGGCGCGTTCGCCGCCGGTCGGCGGGCCGGCCGAACCACTAGCATCCACGGTGGTGGTAACCACCGTGATCACCCTTCCGGCGCTTCCACGACGATGCGCATAGCCCTCGTATCGCCGTACTCGTGGACGTACCCCGGCGGGGTCCTGCGGCACATCGAGGCGCTCGCCGGCGAGTTGCGCGAGGCCGGGCACGAGGCCACCATCCTCGCGCCCTACGATCCCGACGACCGTCGCTCGGCGCGTCGGCACCGCGGCGCTCGGCCGCAGGCGCGTGACCTGCCCGACGGGGTCGTGAGCCTGGGGCGGACGGTGGGTCTGCCGGCGAACGGCGCGGTCTCGAACCTGGCGCTCAGCCCGCGCGCGCTGGTGCGCATGCGCGAGGAGCTGCGCGGCGGCGACTACGACGTCGTGCACCTGCACGAGCCGATCGCACCGATCGGGCCGTGGGACGCGTGCTGCAGCCTGGGCCGCATGCCGCTGGTCGGCACCTTCCACGTCTACTCGACCAACCTGCTCACCAACGGCGGGGCGAACGCGGTCGGCGCCTGGCGGCGCTTCAACCGCCTGCACGTGAGGATCGCCGTCTCCGAGGCCGCCGCCTGGACCGGACGGCGTTTCTTCGGCGGCCACTACCGGATCATCCCCAACGGGGTGCACCTCGACGAGCTGGCGCGCCCCGAGGCCGCGCCGATCGACGAGCAGCACCCGCTGCGGCTGCTGTTCGTCGGCGCGCCGGTCGAGCGCAAGGGGCTGCCGGTGCTGCTGCGCGCCTTCGAGGCGCTGCGCGAGCACATGCCCTGCACGCTGACGATCGTCGGCACCAGCCAGGAGCAGATCGCCCCGATGCTGCTCGACGGGCGCGGGATCACCGCGCTGGGCAAGGTCTCCGACGAGGAGAAGCGCCGCCAGCTGCGCGAAGCCGACGTGCTGTGCGCGCCGTCGCTGGGCGGGGAGAGCTTCGGGATGGTGCTGACCGAGGGGTTCGCCGCCGGCACGCCGGTGGTCGCCTCGGCGATCGCCGGTTACGGCGACGTCGTGCGCGACGGCGTCGACGGCTGCCTCGTTCCCCCCGGCAACCCCCAGGCGCTGGCCGAGCAGCTCTTCGAACTCGCTCACGACCACGAGCGCCGCGGCGAGATGGCGCACGCCGCCCTGGAGCGGGCCAAGCGCTACGCCTGGCCGCAGGTCGCCGCCGAGGTCATCGAGGCCTACGCGGCCGCGATCGCCACGCCGGCGCCGCAGCCGGGGCTCGCGAGCGCCGCGGTGCGGGTCGGCCTCTCGCCCGCCGACCGCAAGCCCGTCGTGCGACCCCGGCGGCTGCCCACGCTCGAGCCCTCGCCGGTCCCGCGCGCGCGCCGCGCGCTCGGGCTCGCGCGGCGCGGCGCCTTCGTCGGGCTCGGCTTGGCGGTGCTCACCTTCGGCTGGTTCGCGCTTAAGCGCATCGGCGTGGGGCACATCGTGACCACCCTGCTGAACTCCCAGCCGGCGTGGGTGCTGCTCGGGCTCGCGCTTATGTGCGGCGCGATGGCGCTGCGCGGCGTGTCCTGGCAGGCGATCCTGCGCGCCGCCCCGACCCCGCGTCCGATTCGCCTCGGCGAGGCGCTGCAGGGCACGTTCATCGGGGTGCTGATGTCGGCCACGCTGCCCGCCCGACTGGGCGAGCCCTCGCGCGCGCTGATCGTCGCGCGAAGACTCGGGCGCGCGCGCGAGACCTTCCCGGTGGTGCTGGGAACGCTCGTCTCGCAGACGATCATCAACCTGCTCGCGCTCGCGATCCTGGGGATCATCGCGCTGTCCTCCTCGAGCCTGCTCGGCGGTCACGACAGTGCGCTGCTCGCGGTCTCGCTCGCGCCCCTGGCCGCGCTGCTCGTCGTGCTCGCGCTGCCCACGTTGATCTCGCGCGGCGCGCGCACCCGGCGCTGGGCGCGGTTGCACCAGCTGGTCGAACGCGTCCACGTCGCGGTCTTGCGTGTGCGCGCCGGCCTGGCCGTGTTCCGCCAGCCTCGCCTGGCGGCGATCGCCGTTGCCGGCCAGCTCGGTGCGTGGGCCCTGCAGCTGTGCTCGTGCTACACGCTGCTGATCGCGCTCGGGCTCGACCATCGCGCCGACATGACCGCGGCCGCCGGCGTGCTGTTCGCGGTCAACGTCACCGCGGTCATCCCCGCCACCCCATCGAACCTCGGTGTCTTCCAGGCCGCCTGCGTGGCCGTGCTGCACAGCGGCTACCACGTCGGGACGGCCGACGCGCTCGCCTACGGGATCATCCTGCAGGCGGTTGAGATCGTCACCGCGGTGATCACCGGCGGCCCGGCGCTGGTCAGGGAGGGCCTCTCTTGGCGGGACGTGCGGTTGCGCGCGATGCACGCCGCGCCGATCGAGCTGCGCCTGCCATCCGACGCCAAGGCGTCGGACGCCAGTGGTGTCTGACGGCGAGCGCGCGGACGCGCCCCCGCCGGCCTGGACCTACCTGCTGCGCTGCGCCGACGGCTCGCTGTACTGTGGCTGGACGGTCGACCTCGAGCGCCGACTGGCCGCCCACGTCGACGGCCGGGCCAGCCGCTACACCGCGGCGCGGCGACCGGTCGAGCTCGCCCTGGCGCTGCCGATGCCCGACCGCTCCAGCGCGATGCGCGAGGAGGCGCGCATCAAGCGCCTGGACCGAGCCGCCAAGCTCGCCCTCCTGGAGTGACCGGACGGGAGCGACCCCGGCCGCCATGGGTGACGGGTCAGTCGCCGGCTACCTAGGGTCACTGGACGGCGGCGCCGTTCGCCGGGAGAATCAGCCGCGGAAGGGGGGCGCGGCAGGGTCGCCGGCGCTCTCAGAGATCGCGCGGGGAGACCAGGCCGCGTTCGAGCGCGAGCTCCGCCAAGCGGGCGCGCTTCTCGTTCTGGGCGAGGTGCTCTAGGCCGAAGCGCTGGTAGAGGGACCGCAGGTGGGTCTTGACGCCGCCGACGGTGATGAACAGCTCGGCCGCGATGCGCTCGTTGGTGGCCGGCATGGCGCCCGAGCCGTCGGCCTGGCGCAGTGGGCGGCAGAGGGCGACGAGCACGCGCCGCTGCGCCTCGGTGACGAAGGCGGCGCCCGGCGACTGGGTTGCGCCGATGGTGGTGGCGGGCGGCTCGTCATCCACTACGACATCGCTGAACGCCAGCGTCGTCGCCCCGGCCCGGATGAGGTCGCCGTCGCGCAGACGCTGGTGGCCGGACAGGGGCGCGCCGTTGAGGAAGGTGCCGTTGCTCGAGAGGCCCTCGTCGAGGATCGTCCACTGCCCGCCGACCGGGCGCAGCTCGAAGTGGAGGGCCGAAACCCGCCGATCCCAGTCCAGACGCAGATCGACTGCGGGTCCGCGTCCGGCGGTCAGCGAGTCCGGCCCGTTCAGAGGGAACACCTGCAGCCCGCCGGTCCCGTCGCGGTAGCGAAGAAACGGCACGCGCAAAACCTCGGTCTCGGCGATCCGCTTGAGCTCGCGCGCGCTGGCCGGGCGCAGCGACGCGAGCGCGGGCCCCGCCCGCTGAGAGGCCGTCACTGGAGTTGAGTCGGCGGGCGTCGCGATCCTCCCGTTCTGGAAGCGCGAGCATACTGCGCGACCAGGCGTCCCCACGCGTCCGGTGGATTGGGCGATGGCGGGCAGACACGTGCGAGGCGCTCGCGATCGCGCTCGATGCGCGCTTCGACCTGCGCGGCCGCCGAGCGTCCCCCGGCGGGGATCGTGATCGTCGCGATCGGCCAGGAGAGCATCGCCGCGCTCCCGCGCCTCCCGGTCCCGCGGCGGCTGTACGTGCGCGTACCTCGCCATCGAGAACGCCGTCCCGCAATGAACCCGAGCCCGTGGCTGGACGAAAGCGCGCTTACGCGCTTCAGGGGCAGTGCTGCGTACAGCTGAACTATTCGGCGCGTTGCAGCACAACGCCCATGGAATGCCCGGAGCGCCGCCGGGCGAGCGGACGGTGACTGCTCGCGTTCAAGATCCACTTCGGAGACCGTCTGCAGGGTTGGACGGACAGCCTCCGGGCGCGCAGTACCCGATGATCACCACCAGCTGGACCGACCGCTGGGAGCACATCACCCCGTTCCTGGCGCTCCCGGAGCACCTACGCCGCATCGTCTACACCACCAACGCCATCGAGGCCTCCAACCGCCAGATCCGCAAAGCCATCAAGACCCGCGGCCACTTCCCCGACGAGCAGGCAGCGACCAAGCTCATCTACCTGGCCATCACCCGCGCCGAGGGCAAGTGGCGCTCCGTGCGCAACTGGGCCCCCCGCGCTCGCCGCCCTGAAGATCCACTTCGCCGACCGCATCCCCCAACTGAACTCACACCAACGGCCCGGCCCTCACACACAGTCGCCGGACAGTCTCTTCCACGACGACCGCGACGACGTCGCAACCCGCCTCGACGACTACTTCGCCGAGGCGTGGCCGTGTTGGTCGACACCTCCGCGCTCCACGGGCGCCTGAGCGCCGGGGACTGCGCGCACGCACCGGCGCGCGGCGTTCTCGACGCCCGCCGCCGCCGACGAGGCGCTCGAGACCCACAACCACGTGTTGCTGGAGACCGCGGCTGGTCCAGCACCGCCTCGGCCTGCCGGCCCTGTCGGCGCTGCGCGACGATCTGGTTCCCGTGCTGCGCGTGAGCTGGGGCGAGCGCTCGCTGCATGAGGAGACGCTCGCGGCGCTCGCCGGCGTGACGCGCGCCTCGTCCGTCAGGTGAGCTTTCAGCTGATGCGCCGTCGTGGCATCACCCGCGCGCTGGCCTTCGACGAGTGCTTCGCTGAGCACGGCTTTCAGACGGTCTGAGCGAGCTCGAGCACCGCCCGGGCACAGCCCCACGACAGCGAAACGCCGCTGCGCCCGTGCCCGTAGTTGTGCACGCGGCGCACGCGACCGACGAGCGACTCGGCCTCCAGCCGCACGGTCGGGCGCACGGGCCGCAGGCCGACACGGTGCTCGATCACCCGGGCGTCGCGCAGGCGCGGCTCGCGGGCCACCGCCCGCTCGAGCATCCGCTCGGCGGCGCGGGGGTCGGGCTCCAGCGACCAGTTGCCCTCGTCGGCCGTGCCCCCGATGACGACCACGTCGCCGTGCGGCCACCAGCTCGTCCAGTGCGCCTGGCCGGTGCGCCACTCCTCCAGGAAGAACTCCCGCACGCCCGGGTTGGACACGACCAGGTGCTGCCCGCGGACTGGTCGGACAAGCGAATCGTCGACGAGCCGGCCCGCGCCGATCCCCGCGCAGTTGACGACGAGCGGGGCCTGCACCTCGTCCAGGGAGTCCAGCTCGCCGATCTCGAGCGCCGCGCCCGAGCGCTCGAGCAGGTAGTCCAGGTAGCGGGGCATGTCCACGAGCGGCAGCTCGAGGGCGATCGCGCCGGCGTAGCCCGGCGGGGCCTTCACGGGCGCCAGCGGGACCTGCGGGAACGCGCCCGCGGTGGGGGCGTCGCCGCCGTCGTGCCAGGCCATCAGCCCGCGGGCCATGTGCACGCCGCTTTCGGGCACGCGCGCCAGCTCGCGCAGCGCCGCCAGGCCGGCGTGGCCCCAGGCGGTGACCGCCTCCTCGGGCTCGGCGTGTGAGGGACCCCAGATCGCCGCCGCGGCGCGCGAGGTCGTCTGCTGGGGCGGGGCGGCAGCCAGGAGGCGTACCCGCCAACCCCCCTCGCCGAGCACGCACGCGGTCGTCAGGCCGATCACGCCGGCGCCGACCACGACCGCGTCGCGCTCGCTCAATGGGCTAGGTGGCCTCGGCGAGCGCCGGTTCGGGCTCGTCGAGGTCCTCGTCGGCGAGCTCGCCCAGCCGGGTGGGATCGCGCCGCGTCCCGCGGATGACGTCGTCGGGCGATCCGTCCGGCAGCAGCCGCCCGTTGCGCATGCCGTAGTAGGTGGCCTGGGGGTGATGGACCACCATCGCGAGGGTCGACTGCTCGGGGATCGGCGCGTAGCCGTCGGAGATCGACATCCCGATCTGCCCGAGGTCGAGCACGCGCTCGACCTTCAGGTGCTCGGACTGGTCGGGGATCGCCGGATAGCCCCACGCCAAGCGCCGGCCCTGGGTGGCGGGGATGCCGTACCACTCGCGCACCTTGGCGTGCAGCGACTCGGCCAGACCCTCGGCGGTCTGCACGCCCAGGCCGTGGACGAACAGCTGCTCGGCAAACTCACCGTCGGCCTCCAGGCGCGCCATCCGCTCGGTCACCTCGTCGCCCACGGTCACCGCCTGCAGGGCGATCACGTCGAGCTCGCCGGCCGAGCGTGGGCGGAAGAAGTCCGCGGTGCACAGGCGGTCGCCGCGCGGCTGGCGCGGGGCGATCAGGCGGGTGAGCTCGCGCTCGTGGTCCTCGGGATCGAGCACGACGATCGCGTTGCCCTCGCTGAAGCAGGGGAAGAAGCCGACGAGCGCGCGCGGGTGAAGGTAGTCCTGCTCGCTCCACATCCGCTCGAGGCGAGGCTGAAAGTCGCCGGTGAGGAGCTCGCGCCACGCCTCGCCCTTGACGCCGCGTCCGCCCCAGTGCAGCTTGAACAGCACGTGGGTGTCGAGGTGGTGGTAGAGCTCGTCCATGTCCACGGCAATCTCGCGCACGCCCCAGAACGGCGGCTCGGGGATCGGGTTGTCGGTGCGCACCGCCGAGCGCACCGAGTCGTCGGAGGTGTCGAGCTCCTCGGGCTCCTCGCCGCTGGCGCGGAACGCCCGCGCGTCGGCGTCGAGCTTGGCGCGCAGGGCATCCCGAGCCTGCTCGTCGACGAGCTGGTCCATCACCGCGAGCCCCTCGAAGGCGTCCTTGCAGTAATAGACGCCGGGCGGATACTGCTCGTCGCCTTCCTTGCCCCCCGGGTACAGGGCGCGGTAGCTGAAGGCACGGTTGATCGCCGCGCCGCCGATCAGCACCGGGAAGGCGTCGCCGTGCGCGTGCAGCTCAGAGACGCAGGTCGGCATCTGCCGCGAGGTGGACACGAGCAGCGCCGACAGGCCGATCGCGGTCGCCTGGTGCTCGCGGGCGGCGTCGAGGATCGTCCCGATCGGCACCTGCTTGCCCAGGTCGACCACCGTGTAGCCGTTGTTGGTGAGGATCGTGTTGACCAGCGACTTGCCGATGTCGTGCACGTCGCCGAACACGGTGGCGAGCACCACCGTTCCCTTGCTGTAGCCCTCGATCCGGTCCAGGTAGTTCTCCAGGCGCGCGACCGCGCGCTTCATCACCTCGGCCGACTGCAGCACGAAGGGCAGGATCAGTTCGCCGGCGCCGAACTTGTCGCCGACCTCCTTCATCGCCGGCAGCAGCACGTCGTTGAGCGTGGGCACCGCGCCGATCTTCTCGACGCTCAGATCGATCCAGTCCTCGACCCCGTCGCGCTTGCGGCGCAGGATGTGGAAGTGCAGCGCTTCCTCGGGCTCCATGCCCTCGGTCGGGTCCGCCGCACTCTGGACCTCCTGTTCGCCCTTTGACTCGAAGTGGGCGATGAAGCGTTCCAGCGCGTCCTCGCGGCGGTTGAAGACCAGATCGTCGGCGAGCTCGCGCTCGGCCTCGGAGATCTCCCCGTAGGGGGTGATGTGGTTGGGGTTGACCATCGCCAGGTCCAGGCCGGCCTGCACGCAGTGGTGCAGGAAGGCCGAGTTCAGGACCGCCCGGGCGCCGGGCGAGACCCCGAAGGAGACGTTGGAGACGCCGAGCGAGGTCTTCACGCCGGGGATCTCGGCCTTGATTCGGCGGATGCCCTCGATCGTCTCGACCGCCGACGGCCGCCACTCCTCGTCGCCGGTGGTCAGGGTGAAGGTGAGCGCGTCGAAGATCAGCGCCTGCGGATCCAGGCCGTGCTCCTCGCAGGCCAGGTCGGTGATGCGCTGGGCGATCTCGAGCTTGCGCTCGGCGGTCTTGGCCATCCCGACCTCGTCGATGGTCAGGGCGATCACGCAGGCGCCGTGGCTGAGCGCGAGCGGGACGACCCGGTCGAGCTTCTCGCGCCCGGCCTCGAGGTTGACCGAGTTGATGATCGCCCGGCCGGGGATCTGCTCCAGGGCGGCCTGCAGGACCTCGGGCTCGGTCGAGTCGACCTGGATCGGGGCGGGCTGGGTCAGCGAGATGCGCTTGACCGTCGCGCGCATCTGCTCGTCCTCGTCGGTGCGCTCGGTCAGCGCGACGCAGACGTCGAGCACGTGCGCCCCGCCGCCGACCTGGTCCTCGGCGATGGCCACCAGGCCGTCGTAGTCGTCGCCGAGCAGCAGCTCCTTGGCCTTGCGCGAGCCCTGGCTGTTGACCCGCTCGCCGACCATGGTCGGCGTCGGCTCCTGCACCAGCGGGGTCGCGGCGATCATGCTCGAGACGTGCGGGGAGCGGGGGGTCGGCCGGGGCCCGACCGGCAGGCCACGGACCGCCTCGACGATCGCGCTGATGTGGGCGGGCGTCGTCCCACAGCAGCCGCCGACGATCGAGACGCCGTAGCGCTCGACGAACTCGCGCAGCGTCGCCGCGAGCGGAGCGGGCTCCTCGGGGAAGATCGTCTCGCCGTTGGGTCCCTGAAGCGGCAGGCCCGCGTTGGGGATGCAGCTCACCGGCACCGGTGAGTACTCGCCCAGGAAGCGGATCGCGTCACGCATGTCCTCGGGCCCGGTCGAGCAGTTCAGGCCGATCGCGTCGACCCTCAGGGACTCGAGCGTCGCGAGCACCGCGGAGATGTCGGTGCCGAGCAGCATCTTGCCCCCGTTGGGGAGCAGCGAGACCTGGGCCTGGATGGGAACCCGCCGTCCGGCCTGCTCGGAGGCCGCGCGGCAGCCGAAGATCGCCGCCTTGACCTCGAGGATGTCCTGGGCGGTCTCGATCAGGAGCAGGTCGGCGCCGCCGTCGAGCAGGCCGCGCGCCTGCTCGGTGAAGACCTCGACCAGCTCGGCGAAGCTGACGTTCCCGAGCGTGGGGTCATCGGAGGCGGGCAGGAACCCGGTCGGCCCGATCGAGCCCGCCACGAAGCGCTCCTCCCCGGCGGCCTCGCGGGCGATCCGCGCGGCGTCCACGTTGATATCGCGGGTGTGCTCGGCCAGCCCCCACTCGCCCAGCTTGTAGCGGCTGGCCTGGAAGGTGTCGGTCTCCAGGACCTCCGCGCCGGCCTCGATCATCGAGGCGTGGACGCCGGCGATGACGTCGGGGCGGTTTAGCACCAGGGCCTCGTGGCACTTGCCCGGCAGGCCCCCGTAGTCCTCGCTGGTCAGGTCGAACTGCTCGAGGGTCGCGCCCATGCCGCCGTCGAAGACGACGACGTGGGCGGCGACCGCGGCGAGGTAGTCACGCGTCACCCGCCGAAGCGTAGCAGTAACCTTGACACGGGTGTGTCAGGGTTGTTCGAGCCCGGGCGGATCGAGTCCGAGCTCGGCGATCAGCATCGCCGGTCGCATGCCGCGCTCGCCCATCGAGTCCGGCACGCGCGCGCCGGCGTCGAGCAGCACGCGCACGACCTGCGCGTAGCGCTCGCGGGGAATCTCCTCCACGGTCTGCATCGTCGGACCCCCCTCGGGGTGATGGCAGTGGCGCGAGCCGTGCAGGGCGGCACCGATCGCGCATCCGCCGTCGCGGAACCCGGTGGTGGCGCCGCGGGCGAGTAACTCTTCGGCGATCGCGACCTGGCCACGCCAGCAGGCCTGACCCAACGGGTTCTCCTCGCTGTTGGGGTTGCCGTCAACCCGGGCGCCGGCCCCGAACAGTTCCCGGACTGCGGCGGGGTCGCCGCGCTGGACGGCGAGGATCACCATCTCGTCGAGTAGCGCGGCTGTCGCCGCGCTGTCTTCACTCGCCTCGGTCGCTTCGCTGGCGCCGCACTCGCGCAGCAGCGCGGCGACCGGCCCATCGCCCCAGCGAAGCGCGATCTGCAACGGCGTGAATCCGTGCTCGTCGGTCTCCTCGAGCGGGGCGCCGGCGTCGAGCAGAACCGCCACCGTCTCGACCCGAC
>DATAWZ010000193.1:0-16017 GCA_036266975.1 Solirubrobacteraceae bacterium | reverse complement strand
CTGGGCGCCTCGCCCGCCCTGCTCGTGCTGCTCGCGCTCGCTGCGCCCGTGGCCGGCCCGCTCGCGCTCGAGCGCGGGCGCGCGCTCGGCGAGGGGCGCCGCGGCGCCGCCGTCGCCTCGCTGCTCAGCGAGCCGCTCGTGCGGCTGCTCGTCGGCCTGCCCGCCACCGCGAGCCTCGGCGGCACTGGGGCGGCGGCGGGCGTCGTCGCCGGCGGCTACGTCGCGCTGCTCAGCGCCCGCGTGGGCCCGGCCCGCAGCGGCGGAGCGGCGGCGCCGCCGATGGCCACCGCCGGCGCCGCGAGCGCCTTCCTGTTACTCGCGATCGTGCAGAACCAGGACGTCGTCTGGAGCGGTGCGCTGCTCGGACCGGTGCAGGCCGGCCGCTTTGCCGTCCTGTCGACGCTCGGCGGGATGGTTGCGTTCGCCACGGCGACCGTGCCGCTCGTGCTGCTGCCTCGCGCGCGCCGGGGCGAGCGCGGCGCGCTCACCGTCGCATTGCTCGCCGCGACGCTGCTCGGAGCGGGAGCGCTGCTCCCCACTCTGGTCGACGCCCGCGCGCTCGTCACGACGGTGTTCGGCGCGCGCTACGCGCCGGTCGCGCCGCTCGCCGCGCCCTACCTGCTGGCCATGGGACTGCTCGGCGTCGCCCGCGTGCTCGTCGCGCAGCGGTGCGCATCGAGCTCGCCGCGGGCACTGCTCGTCGGGCTGGCCGGGTGCGCCGCGCTGCAGGCGAGCCTGATCGCAGTGATCGGCCACGACGCCGCCGGCGTGGCCCACTCGACGCTGATCACCTGCGGGGCGCTGTGCGCGGCGTCGGTGCTGGCCGCGGTGCTCGACGCCCCGCAGGTCATCCGCGGCCGGGTCGCCTCGCCCAGACGCGTGTCGCAGCCCGCGGCCCCGCCCCCGCCGCGCATTGACTCGGTCCGCCCCGCGCGGCGCCGAGCCCCGGCGGTCGGGCTGGCCATCGCCGCGCTCACCCTCGCCGGCCTCGGGCTGCGGATGGCCGCCGGGCGCTCGCTGTGGCTGGACGAGGCGACGTCGGTCACGCAGGCCCGGATGGGCTTCGGGGCGATGCTGCACAATCTGCGCACCACCGACGTGCAGCCGCCGCTGCACGACGCGATCCTGTGGGTGCTGAACCGCCTTTTCGGCGACAGCGCCCTGGCGATGCGCAGCCCCTCGCTGGTGGCCGGCTCGGTGCTGATCCCGGTCCTGTACGGCCTCGGCCGCGACCTGTTCGACCGGCGCACCGGCGTGATCGCCGCCGTGCTGGCGACGTTCGCGCCGTTCGTGGTCTGGTACAGCCAGGAGGCGCGCATGTACGCGCTGTTCATGCTCTTCGCGGCGCTCGCGCTGTGGGGGCAGGTGCTCGTGCTCCAGGACCGCCGGCCGCCGTGGGTGGGCTGGGCCCTGTACACGGTGGCGACGATCGCGCTGTGCTGGACGCAGTACTTCACGGTGCTGTTCGTCGCGGTCCAGCAGGCCGCCTTCCTGGCCGTCGCGGCGGCGCGCCCCGAGCGGCGCCGGGCGCTGCTCGGGGGCTGGGTGATCAGCGCGCTGATGATCGCGGCCTGCGTGGCGCCGCTGCTGCCCTTCGCCTACCACCAGTTCATCGTCAACCAGAACGCGGGCCGCGGCTTCGGCGCGCCCAGCCAGAACGGCACCGACTTGGAGGCCGGCCACACCACGCCGACGGTGTACGCCTTCCTGACGAACGTCGTCTGGGGGCTGTGGGGCTACCACTCGGCCGGCACGATGGCGGCGGTGACCGCGATGTGGCCGCTGGGGATCCTGCTCGTCCTGGCCGCGCTCGGCCGCGGGCGCTCGTGGCCGGTCGCGCTGCTGCTCGCGCTCGTGCTCGTGCCGATCGGCGTGCTCTACCTGGTCGGCCAGGAGAAGCCGTTCCTGTTCGAGATCCGCTACTTCTGCGGCGGGGTGCCGGTCGCGCTGCTGCTGCTGGCCCGCATGTGCGCGCGCTGGGCGGGCCCGCGCCCGCTCGGCGCGGCGCTGATGTGCGCCGCGCTGAGCGCGAGCTTTCTCGGCGGCTTCGTCGACCAGCAGTACTCCCAGACCAACCCGCGGCTGTACGACTTCCAGGGCGCGCTCGGCCGGATCTCGCGCGAGTTCCGCCGCGGCGACGTGCTGGTCTACCAGCCCTACTACCTCAACGACCTCGTCGCCTACTACACGCGCGGCCTCGCCAGCCAGCCGCTGGGCTCCAACGTCGCCCGCCTGGCACCGCACGGCGAGGTCTTCGTGATGGCCTCCTTCCAGCAGGGCGCGCCACAGAACGTGCGCGCGGTGCGCGCGGGCCTGTCGGCCCTGCGTGCCGCGCACCGCCGCCAGGTCCAGGCCTTCGACCTCCCCCAGGTGCAGGTATGGGTCTTTCGCTGAGGAGCAGCCGCGAGCCGACCCGCGCCGGCGCCCGCGAGACCCGCGACCCGCGCCTGCTCGCCCCGACCTGGAGCGCCCCGGCGCCCCCCGGCCTGCGAGGCCGGCTGGCGGCGATGGTCGCAATCACCGTCGCGCTCGCCGTCTTCTACTTCACCTGGCTGCTCTCGCCCGCGCACATCGGCGACCCCGCCCTGTACGGGATCCTGCTCGGCGCCGAGCTGTTCAACCTGGTGCAGGCGGCCGGCTTCTGGTGGACGGCGCTCGGGGCCCGGCCCGGGGGCAGCGCGCCGCGCGGATGGCGGGGCTCCCCGCCGGCGGTCGACGTGTTCATCCCCGTGTACGGCGAGCCGGTCACCGTCGTGGAGCCGACGGTCGCCGCCGCCCGGCGCATGCACGGCGCCCGCGTGCGCGTGTACCTGCTCGACGATGCCCAGGACCCGGCGATGCGCTGGCTGGCCGACCGCCACGCGGTCCACTACGTGACCCGCCCGCAGCACACGGGCGCCAAGGCGGGCCACCTCAACCACGCGCTCGCGCGCACCCGCGCGCCGTTCGTGCTCGTGCTCGACTGCGACCACGTGCCCGATCCCCGCCTGCTGACCGCGACGCTCGGTCACCTGCAGGAGCCGCACGTGGCCTTCGTGCAGACCCCGCAGTACTACGCCAACGCCCGCGAGGGGGGCATCGCCGCGGCCGCGTGGGCCCAGCAGGCGCTGTTCTTCGGGGTGATCGCCCGCGGCAAGGACGGGCACGGCGCGATGTTCTGCGCGGGCACCAACGTGCTGTTCGCGCGTGCGGCGCTCGAGGACGCCGGTGGGTTTCCCGAGAGCTCGCTGACCGAGGACTTCGCCCTGTCGATCAGGCTGCACGAGCGCGGCTGGCGCTCGCGCTATGTGCCACACGTGCTCGCGCGCGGGCTGGGGCCGGCCGACGCCGCCTCCTACGTCTCCCAGCAGCAGCGCTGGGCCCGCGGGTGCCTGGGCGGCCTGGCGCTCTCGCTGCGGGCGCGGCTGCCGCTGCGGGTGCGCGTGCAGTACCTGCTCTCCTCGCTGTACTTCCTCTCGGGCTGGACGGTGCTCGCCTACATGTCCTTCCCGGTCATCCGCATCCTCGCCGGCGCCCAGCCGCTCGCCGGCGCGACCGCGGACCAGTTCCTGCTGCACTTCGCGCCGTACTTCTGCGCGAGCCTGGGCACGGTGGCCGTCGCGGGCGCCGGCGCCTACACCTGGCCGGCGTTCTCCCTGGCCGCCGCGTCGTTCTGGATCCACATCCGGGCGAGCCTGCTCACCCTGCTGCGCCGCCGTGGCCGCTTCGTGGTCACGCCCAAGCGCGGCGCCGACGCGCCGCAGCCGCGCGCCGCCTGGCCGGCCCTGCTCGCACTCGCCGTGCTGCTCGGGGTCACGGCGTACGGGCTGACCCTGCAGGGCACGCCGGCCACGCTGAACAACGTCACCTTCGCGCTGCTGCACATCACGGTGCTCGCCAGCGGCGTGTGGGCCGCGGTCTTCGGCGCGGCCCGGCTGCCCGCGGCTCGTCCGGCGACGAGTCGGGCCGGGCGACGGGCCGCGCGGCAGCGCGCGCTCGTGCCCGCCGCGCTGGCCCTCGCCGGCGGCCTGGCCATCGCCGCCGGCGTCGTGGGCGCCGAGGGCGCGCGCCCGCCGGCGAGCACGGTGCGCGTGCCGCCGTCAACCGCGGCGGTCGTGCGTGGCGCGGGCGCCGCCTTCCTGGACCGCTACGAACTGTCCGACGGTCGCGTCTCGCGCCTGGACCAGGGCGGCGACAGCGTCTCCGAGGGCCAGGCCTACGCGATGCTGGTCAGCGCCGCGCTCGGCGACCGCGCCCGCTTCCAGGCCGCGTGGCAGTGGGCCGAGCAGCACCTGCGCGAGCCCGACGGCCTGCTCGCCAGCCACTGGGTGAGCGGCCGCGTGGTCGACCCGCAGCCCGCGAGCGACGCCGACCTCGACACGGCCCGCGCGCTCGCCCTCGCCGCGCGCCGGTGGGCCTCCCCGAGCTACGCCGCGCAGTCGCGCGTGCTCGCCCAGGCGATCCTGCGCCAGGAGACCGCCGGCGCGGTGCTGCTCGCCGGGCCCTGGGCCCGCGGGCAGCGGATCGTCGACCCCAGCTACCTCAGCCCGCAGACCTACACGATCCTCGCCCACGTCGACGAGCGCGACGCGGTCCGATGGCACGCCCTGGCCGCCGAGGGAACCCGCGAGCTCGCCGCGCTCACCCGCGGCGGGGCGCTGCCCCCCAACTGGGCGACCGCCTCGCCGGCGGGGCGGCTGAGCGCGATCGGCAGCCCGTCGCAGGCGGGCGTCGCGCCCGAGTACGGCTTCGACGCCGTGCGCGTCCCGGTTCGGCTCGCCGACTCCTGCTCGGCCGCCGACCGCGCGACGGCCGCGTCGCTGTGGCCGACCCTGCGCCGCGCCGGGACGCCGACCCCGGCCACGATGACGCTGAGCGGCCAGCCGCTTACGACCCGGAGCGATCCGGTCGCGCTCGTGGCCGCCGCGGCGGCGGCCTCGGCCGCCCGCGATCGTGGCCAGGCGTTCGCGCTGCTCGCTCGCGCGCAGGCGCTCGACGCGCGCTCGCCGAGCTACTACGGCGCCGCCTGGGTCGCGCTCGGGCGGATCATGCTCCAGACCGACTGGCTGGACGCGAGCAGCTGCGCTCCCGCAGGCGGGCCGCAGCTGCCGGTGCTCAGGGCGCCGAGCCCGGGGCTGGCGAGGGTGCTGCGACGGGCGGCGTCCAGCCCTCTCGGTAGGCCTGCTGGTCGGCGCTGAGCGCGTCGAGCCTGACCCCGAGCGCCTCGAGCTTCAGGCGCGCGACCTCGACGTCCAGCCCGTCGGGGACCGGCTGCACCCCCGCGGGCAGCGCGGCGCCGTCACCGGCGAGGTACTCGGCGGCGAGCGCCTGTCCGGCGAAGGAGATGTCCATGACCTCGGCCGGGTGCCCCTCCCCGGCGGCGAGGTTCACGACGCGGCCGCCGGTGAGCAGGTGCAGCCGACGGCCATCCTCGAGCCGGTACTCCTCGACCAGCGGGATCAGCTCGACCGGCGGCTCGATCGCGAGCGCCCGCAGCTCGCCCAGGCTGATCTCCACGTCGAAGTGCCCGGCGTTGGCGAGCACCGCGCCGTCCTTCATGACCTGGAAGTGCTCGGCCCGGAGCACGTCGCGCACGCCGGTGACGGTGACGAACACGTCGCCGCGCTCGGCCGCCGCCAGCGCCGGCATGACCTCGTAGCCCTCCATCCGCGCCTCCAGGGCGCGCACCGGGTCGATCTCGCACACGACGACGACCGCGCCGGCGCCGCGAGCGCGCTGGGCCACTCCCTGCCCGGTCGGCCCGTAGCCCAACACGACCAGCGTGCGGCCGGCGAGCAGCATGTTGGTCGCGCGGACGATCCCGTCGAGCGCCGACTGGCCGGTTCCGTAGCGATCATTGAACACCCGCTCCGAGCGAGCCTCGTTGACGGCGAGCACGGGCCGGTGCAGCGCGCCGGCGGCGGCGAGCGCGCGCAGCCGCACCAGGCCGGTCGTCGTCTCCTCCAGCCCACCGAGATAGTCCTCGAGCGCGTCGGCCTCGTGCAGCGCGACGATCAGGTCGGCCCCGTCGTCGAGGGTCAGCTGCGGCCGCCAGGCGACGAGCTCGTCGAGAGCCTCCTCGGGCGCCTCCCCGCGCCGGGCGAAGACGGCCGCGCCCTCGACCTCCGCGAGCGCGGCGGCGACGTCGTCGCGGGTGGAGAGCGGGTTGGCCGCGCACAGACCGACCTGGGCACCGCCGGCGAGCAGAGCGCGCATGAGCGCCGCCGTCTCGGCGGTGACGTGCAGGCAGGCGGCGATGCGCAGGCCCTCGAGCGGGCGCTGGGCGGCGAAGCGCTCGCGCACCTGGCGCAGGACGGGCATCTGGGCGTCAGCCCACGCGATCCGCGCCCGGCCCGCCCCGGCGAGGCCGGGGTCGGCGACCCGGCTCGCCGGAAGCCCGCGCACCGGCGGTTAGTAACGGTAGTGGTCGGGCTTGTAGGGGCCCTGGACGGGCACCCCGATGTACTCGGCCTGGGTCTGCGTGAGCTCGGTCAACCGCACCCCGAGCGCGTCCAGATGCAGCCGGGCGACCTTCTCATCCAGATGCTTGGGCAGCACATACACCCCGACCGGATACTCAGCGCTCTTGGTGAACAGCTCGATCTGCGCGATCACCTGGTTGGTGAAGCTGTTGCTCATCACAAACGACGGATGCCCCGTCGCGTTCCCCAGATTCAACAGGCGCCCCTCGGAGAGCACCAGCACCGAATGACCATCCGCGAACCGCCACTCATCGACCTGCGGCTTGATGTTGATCCGCTCGATCCCCGATAGACCCGCCAAACCGGCCATGTCGATCTCGTTATCGAAATGGCCGATATTCCCCACGATCGCCTGATGCTTCATCCGCGCCATATCCGCGGCGGTGATGATGTCCCGATTCCCCGTCGCGGTCACGAAAATGTCCGCGCTATCGACCACATCGTGCAAGCGCACGACCTGATAGCCCTCCATCGCGGCCTGCAACGCGCAGATCGGATCGATCTCGGTGACCAGCACCCGCGCGCCCTGCCCACGCAACGAATCCGCGCAACCCTTCCCGACATCGCCGTAGCCGCACACCACCGCGACCTTCCCGCCGATCATCACATCGGTCCCACGGTTGATGCCATCCACCAACGAATGCCGACAGCCATACAGATTGTCAAACTTGCTCTTGGTCACCGAATCGTTGACGTTGATCGCCGGGAACAACAGCTGGCCCTGCTGATGCATCTGATAGAGCCGATGCACCCCCGTCGTGGTCTCCTCGGTCACCCCCCGGATCCCCTGCCCGATCCGCGTCCAACGCTGCGTGTCCTCAAGCAACGACCGATGCAACAGCTCCAAAAAGACCCCGAACTCCTCCGACCCGCCCGTCGCCGGGTCCGGGACCTGCCCGGCATGCTCATACTCGCTGCCCTTATGCACCAGCATCGTGGCATCCCCACCATCATCCAAGATCATGTTCGGGCCCCCCTCAGGCCAACACAGCGCCCGCCCAGTGCACCACCAATACTCCTGGAGGCTCTCGCCCTTCCACGCGAACACCGGCACCCCGCTCGGCTCGCCGACCGAGCCATGCGGGCCCACGACGACCGCCGCCGCCGCGTGATCCTGGGTGGAGAAGATGTTGCACGAAGCCCAACGCACCTCCGCGCCCAACGCAACCAACGTCTCGATCAACACCGCCGTCTGCACCGTCATATGCAACGAGCCGGTCACCCGCGCACCCGCCAACGGCTGCACCGCGGCGAACTCCGCACGCGTACGCATCAACCCCGGCATCTCATGCTCAGCCAGACGAATCTCCTTGCGACCAAACTCAGCCAAGCCAAGATCAGCCACCTTGAAATCAGTGATCACACTCGGGACAGTCGTCGTCATACGCGAGCTCGCTCCAGGTTCTCGTGGGGTGGGCGGCGAGCGGCGCTCAGCAGCCGCTCGTGCTTCTGCTGCTCGTAGCGCAGCCAGTCGTGGGCGGGGACGTCCTGCGGACGGCTGGCCTCAGCCACCAGCCAGGCCTCGATCGCCGCCCGCAGCGCCGGCTCACGCCGCAGCCGCTGGGCGAACCCGACCTCGCTGAGGGCCAGGTCGAAGCGGTCGAGCAGCTCGCGCAGGGTGCGCAGCCGCTGCAGCTCGCCGGCTCCGTACAGCCGGTAACCCGCCGGCGACCGCGCCGCCTGCAGGAGCCCGGCCTCCTCGATGTAGCGCAGCATGCGCGGCGACCAGCCCGCCGTCGCGGCGGCCTCGTTGATGGTGAGGGCGTCCACGGCCAAACCTTATCATTGTCGTGTGAAGGTTTATGTGGCCCTCCTGCGCGGCGTCAACCTCGGCCGGCACAACCGGATCGCCATGGCCGATCTGCGCGCCCTGATCGAGGAGCTCGGGTTCACCGACCCCCGAACCCACCTGCAGAGCGGCAACGCGATCTTCCGCGCGGCCAGCGACGATCCCGATGAGGTCGCCCGCGCGCTGGAGTCCCGGCTGACCGTGCCGGTGATGGTGCGCACCCCCGAGGAGCTCGCCGCGGTCGTCTCCGGCAACCCGTTCGCCGATATCGCCACCGACGGTGCGCGGCTCGTGGTCTCGTTCCTCTCGCAGGCAATCGACCCCGGGCGGGCCGCGGAGATCGAGCCGAGCAGCGTCGCGCCCGACCGGTTCCACATCGCCGGCCGGGAGGTCTACGCCTGGTGCCCCGACGGCCTGCAGAACAGCAAGCTCAGCTACGCGTTGTGGGAGAAGCGTTTCGGCGTCGTGGCCACGGCGCGCAACTGGAACACGGTGACCCGGCTGCTCGCGCTCGCACGGGAATGACACGCGCCGCCCTGTGCGCGGTCACCGCCGGCCCGCCGCCGTTCTCGATCTCCTACTCGGGCAGCGGCGACTGGGCGACCGATCACCGAGGCGGCAGCGAGTACGACACCCAGAGCTGGAACCTGCGCTGGACGGCGTCGCTGATCGTCGGCGCGCCCACGCCGACCACCGCCGTAGGGGCCAGCGCCGTGACCGTCTCGATCGACGATCGGCGCCGGCGCTGCACGCGGGGCGAGGACCTGCCGTCGCGCACGCGCCAGAGGGTGCGCCCCGGCGTCCGCTACCGGCCTGGATCCGGCGCGATCACGATCGATCCGGCGCGCGCAGGCCCTGATCCCCCGTTCGTGCCTCGGCCACCCCACGCCGGATGACTACTTCGTTCCCGGATTCAGCTTCGCGCCGGGCGTTCGGCCCGGCGAGGTGGTTCGTGCCCGCACCCGAGACGATCCCGCTCGCGACCCTGCGCGCGGCCCGGTGGCGGGGACCTGGCACGCCACGCTCGCGCTGACCCGGGTCAGCCGCCGGTCGCGAGCGCCTGCTTGAGCTGGTCGATCACGGTCACCGGACCGGGATCCACGCCCCGCAGCACGGCCAGGTAGAGCGAGGCCAGATCGCCGAGCAGGACGAGCGACATCACGCGCTCGATGCTCGTCTCGCCGCGAGTGGTCACGCGCAGGCAGGCCTGGGCGTGCTCGCGGATCAGGTCGGCGGTGAGCGCGATGCGCGCCTTGACCCGCGGATGGTCGTCGGAGTCCTCCAAGAAGACGGCGGCGAACCGGCCGACCGACGGCGACCCACCCCACCCGACGATCTCGTTGTGGTCGAGCTCGGGTAGCTCGTGCGCGAAGCACGGCAGCTTGGCGTTCTCGTTGATCTGCGTCTTCCAGCGGTAGGCGATCGGCGCGGTCAGGCCCGAGCCGGCGACGAGGGGCGCGCTGCCGTGCAGCGCGCGGGCGATGTCCTTGGCCAGCGAGTCCTCGGCGTCCGGGCCCCACTCGGCGACGAGCTGCTCCAGGTGCGAGGCGGCGACGTCGATCTCGGAGGTCAGCCGCGGGCCGGCACCGCACAGCGCGGCGACCTCGAGCGCGGCCACGGTCATGTAGGCGACCGCCGCGCGGGGCTGAAAGCCGGCCGGCAGCGGGATCACGGGCACGCCATCTTCGCGCGCGAGCTCGGCGAGCTTGCCGCCGGTGGTGACGACCACGCGCCGAGCGCCAAGCGCGCCGGCCGACTCGTAGCACGCGAGCGTCTCCTCGGTGTTGCCCGAGTAGCTCGCGCACAGCACGGTGGTGTTGGGCGTCGTCCAGGGCGGCAGGCCGTAGGTGCGGGCGGCGAGGATCGGGCGCGAGGCGTGATCGCCGAGGGCCGCACGGGCGAGCGCACCGCCGATCGCCGAACCGCCCATCCCGGCCACCACCAGCCCGTCCTGGGTGTCGGCCGGCTCGAGCTCCAGGCCCGCCGACTCCACGCGCCAGAGCGCGTCGCGCAGGTGCTCGGGGCTCCCGAGGATCGCGGCGAGCTGGCCGCTCGGGTCGAGCTCGGCGATCGCCTCGCGGCTGAGATCGCTGCTGGCTGCGGTCCTCTCGCTCATCGATCCGCCTCCTAGAATTTGACGGCCCCGTCGGGGAGCTGGACTCCGGGAAACACTCGCATCCCGTTGGTGATGACGTTGTCGGCGCCGATCGCGACGCCCTCGCCGAGCACCGCCCCCTCGCTGACCACCGAGCCGTCGCCGATCCGGCAGCCGGGGGCCACGATGCAGTCGCGCAGTTCGCAGCCGGCGCCGATGACCGAGTCACCGAGGACGACCGCGCGCTCGACCGTGCTGCCGGCGCCGACCGAGACGCCCGGCCCCAGGACGGCGAGCGACCCGACAGTGGCGCCGGTGTCCACGCGGGCGCCGGCGCCGAGCACCGCCGGCGAGACGACGGTGCCGTCGTAGTGGACGCCGTTGGCGCCGGCCTTGACCGAGGTGCGCACTCGCCCGGAGATGATGTCGAAGCTGCCCTGCAGGTAGCGCGCGGGCGTCCCGATGTCCAGCCAGTAGGCGTCGCTGACGAACCCGTACAGGCCGTGACCGACGAGCACGGGCCAGACCTCGCGCTCGATCGAGACGTTGCGGTCGGGCGCAATCAAATCGAGCACTCGGCGCTCGAGCACGTAGGCGCCGGCGCTGATGAGGTTGGTGTCGATCTCCTCGGGCTTGGGCTTCTCGAGGAAGCCGCGCACCGACTGGTCCTCGTGCAGGCGCACCAGCCCGTAGGCGCTGGGGTCCTCGACGGGCACGAGCGCGAGCGTCCCGGTCGCCCCCGTCCGCTCGTGCTGGGCGAGCTGCGCGGTGAGGTCGATGTCGGTGAGCACGTCGCCGTTGAGCATCAGGAAGCGGTCCTGGAGCATGTCCTCGGCGTACTTCAGGGCGCCGGCGGTGCCGCGCGGCTCGGGCTCCTCCACGAACGTGAGGCTCACGCCGAAGGCCGACCCGTCGCCGAGGACCTCGCGCAGCTTGGTGGCCATGAACCCGCACGACATGATCACGTCGTCGACTCCGTGGCCGTGGAGCCACTCGAGCATGTAGGCGATGAAGGGCCGGTCGACGAGGTCGACGATCGGCTTGGGAAGCGTGGAGGTGAGCGGACGCAGGCGTGTGCCCTCGCCGCCGACCAGGATCACCGCCTGCATGGCGGGAAGGATGTCACGTGGACCCGGCTCGCCGGCCTGGGGTGCGCCGCCGTCATGTCAGCGCCGCCCGATCCCCTCGTAGGTGAGCCCGGCGGCCCGTACCACGTCGGGGTCGAGCGCGTTGCGGCCGTCGATGACCAGGCGGCCCCGCATCGACGCGGCGACCGTGGCCCAGTCGAGCGCTCCGAACTCGGCCCACTCGGTGACGAGCACGACCGCGTCGGCGCCGGCGACGGCGTCGGCCGCGGTGGGCGAGAAGTCGATCCCGGGCATCAGTCGGCGCGCCTCCTCCTCGGCGACCGGGTCGTAGGCACGGACGGTCGCGCCGTCGGCCTGCAGGCGGGCGGCGAGCACGAGCGAGGAGGCCTCGCGCATGTCGTCGGTGTTGGGCTTGAAGGCCAGGCCCAGGAGGGTGACCGCGCGACCGACCAACGGACCGAGGTGCTTGTGCAGCTTGCCGATCACGCGGCGCTTCTGCAGCTCGTTGACCTCGATGACCGCAGTGAGCAACTGGAAGTGGTAGCCGGAGTTGCCGGCCAGCTGCTTGAGCGCGTCGACGTCCTTGGGAAAGCACGAGCCGCCGAAGCCGATCCCGGCCTGCAGGAACTTGGGCCCGATCCGGTCGTCCAGGCCCATCCCGCGCGCCACCTCGATGACGTTGGCGCCGGTCTCCTCGCACACGTTGGCGATCTCGTTGATGAACGAGATCTTGGTGGCCAGGAACGCGTTGGACGCGAGCTTGACCATCTCGGCACTGGCGATGTCGGTGCGGACCAGCGGCGCGCCGAGCGGAGCGTAGAGGTCGGCCACCGCGTCGCCGGCCCAGTCGCCCTCGTCGCCGATCACCACCCGGTCGGGGTGCAGGAAGTCGTGCACCGCCGAGCCCTCCTTGAGGAATTCCGGGCAGGAGACGTAGGCGAGCCCGGGCTTGCCCTGCTCCTTGAAGACGCGCCGAATGGCCGCGCCGGTGCCGGCGGGGACCGTGGACTTCATCACGACCGCGTGCCGGTCGGAGACGGGCATCGAGTCGACCACCGCGTGCACCGCGGACAGATCGGCGTCTCCTGAGTAGGTCGGGGGCGTGCCGACGGCGACGAACAGCAGCCGCGCGTGCTCGAGCGCCGGCGCGAGGTCGGTGGAGAAGTGCAGCAGCTCGCGGCGGCGTTCGAGCAGCTCCTCCAGCCCGGGCTCCCAGATCGGCACCTCTCCGCGCCGGAGGCGGTCGACCTTCTCGGCGTCGACGTCCACGCAGAACGCTTCGTGGCCGAGCTCGGCGAAGCCGGCCCCGGTGACGAGGCCAACGTAGCCGGTGCCGATCACGGCGATCGGTTCGCGCTCAGCGCTCATGCGGCCGCGTAGGGTAGTCCCTCCGCCCCGCGAACGCCTTCATCTTCTGGCCCAACCTGCCGGTGACGCCATTGGATCCGTTGATCTTGACGAGGACCGTGGCGCTCGGGTCGACGTCGGGATGCTCACCATGTACCCGCTCGCCTGCCGCATCGACCCGGTCGGCGATGGTCAGGACGCTGGGGTCGGTGTGCCCGCTGACACGCGCGACGAAGGCTTCGGGGCCCACCGCATCCTGCGAGCTGATGTGTGCCCGCACCTTCCAGCCTGAGAGCGCGTTGAGCGCGACGGAGGTGACCGGCGGGGGAGTCGGGCCCGGGTGGACGCTGAGCTCGTGGTTGCCCGGGCCGGCATCGGCCGGGAACAGCGTGGCCGTCGCCTTCGGACCACTCGCCGGTGGCGTTCGTCGTCGGGCAGTTGGCCGGGTGCCGGCGACCTCGTCGCCGACCGGGGATCGGTAGGCGCTGACGACCCCGACCACCGTCTCCACCGACGGCGGCGACGACACCGCCGACGCACTGGCCGTGGACGCGGCCGGGGACGCCGTGCTCAGCTGGCTGGTGTCCGAGCCGGGTGGGGACCCGTTCGAGCTCGAGGCCGCCCGCCAGGCGGCGGGGGGTGCCTGGCAGGCACCCACGACGGTCGTGACCTCCGGCCAGCTGGAGGAGCCACAGGTCGCCCTGGACGCGACCGGCGACGCGATCTCGGTGTGGGACGACGGCGGCACCGAGGACGCCACGCAGGGCGACGCCCAGGCGTCCTGCCTGAACGGGGCGACGAGCACGATCTGCCCGACCACCACGACGACCACGACCGCCCCGTCACCACCCCGCCGCCTCCCGGGCGCAGACGACCGTCCGGGAGGGACGTGCGTCCGAGCCGACGTTCACCCTGCCGCACCCGGTCAGCACGTGAGGCGCCAGGCTCAGGCGCCGTCGGTGTACGGGTTGTAGGTCCCAAACGACCACAGGTTGCCCTCGAGGTCACGGGCGCTGTACTCGCGTGAGCCGTAGGGCATGTCCTGCAGCTCGCGGACGATCTGCGCACCGGCGGATGCGGCGCGATCATGGTGGGCGTCGGGGTCGGCGATCGCGGCATAGACCGACACGGTGCTCGCGCGTGGGTCGGCTGCGGTCCCGCCGGACCATCCAGTCTCGAAGTCTCCCTGTCCGAACATGATGATTCCGCCCTCCAGGGCGAGCTCGGCATGTTGGATGAGGCCCTGGGGATCGCGATGGACGGCGTGCTCGGTCAGGCCGAAGGCGCGAACGAGCCAGTCCAGGGCGGCGTCGGCGTCGCGGTAGCGCAGGGCCGGGAAGAGATTGCTCATGGCCCGGACGATACGGACGCAGTCAGGCCCCGTCTTGGACGAATGGGAACGGCGTTCCCGGCGTCGTTCCCGCGAGCACGCGGAACTCGCGGTCCAGGTGCGGCTCGTCGTAGAACCCGCACGCGGCCGCGACCTGCGCGGGCGGATGCCCGCAGGCCAACCGCCGGCGGGCGGCGTGAAAACGCAGCAGCCGCGCGAACGTCTTGGGGCCGACCCCAACCTCCTCGCAGAGGCGCGCGTGCAGGTAGCGCCGACTGCAGCCGAGCTCGCCGGCGAGCGCCTCGACGCGGATGTCGCCGTCTCGGGCGCTCAGCGCGGCCAGCGCCCGCTGCACGATCGGGGTCGGCCGCGGTCCGCGGCGCGAACGCGCGAGCAGGAAGCGCTCCATCAGCCGGGCGCGCCCATCCCAGCTGGGGCACTCGCCGAGCGCCTCGTGCAGGCGCCGCCCGTCGGCGCCGAACAGCGCCTCCAGGCCGACGACGCGGTCGGCGAGCTCGCCCAACGGGCAGCCGCACACCATGTACGCCCCCAGCGGGCGGAGCTTGACGTCGAGCATCGCCTGGCGGCCGGCGAGCTCGACCTGCTCGTAGTGGTCGGTGAGCCCCGCCCCCCACGCCGCGGGCAGTGCGACGCCGTCGGCCGTCATCGTTCCCTCGAGCCCGACCATGATCGTCAGCGCGGCCTGGGCCGGCTCGCGAAAGCCCTCGTCGCCCGCCGCCTCGAAGCCGACCATCGGCTGCGCCAGCAGCGGGGCGACCGCGGGATGCGCCGGATGGATCGCCCTCACGCGAGGCCGCCCTCGATCGCGCGCAGCTCGGGCGCGCCGGGCCGGTCGAGCGCCGAGGGCAGGGCGAGCACGAAGGCCACCAGCGCCGCTCGATAGCGGCTCAGTGAACGCAGCGAGACCCACTCGGCCGGCCCGTGATGGCCGCCGCCGACGGGACCGAACTCGACGGCGGGAACACCGGCACGCAGGAAGGAGATCGCGTCTGAGGCGCCGTCGCGGCCGACGCTGAGGACGTCACGGGCACCGCCACCGAGCTGACGGCGCAGCGCGTCGCACAGCGCCACCACGTACGGGTTGCGGGGCGAGAGCTGGGCGGGCTCGCGGGTGAAGGTCCGCACCACCCGGAGGTCGGGGATCGCCTGGATCTGGCCGAGGATCGCCTCGGGCTCCTGCCCGGGCAGGTAGCGGATGTCGACGACCATCTCGCACGCGTCGGGCACCTTGTTGAACGCGTCGCCACCCTCGATGCGCGCGAGGTTGATCGACGGGCGATCGAACAGCTCGGAGGACTCGCGGCTGAAGGGCAGCGTCTCGATCTGGCGGTAGGCGTCGACGGCCTTGAGGATCGCGTTATCGCCGAGCCACGGCGTGGATCCGTGGGCCGCGCGACCGGCGACGGCCAAGCGCACCGCGAGCACGCCCTTGGCCTGCACGCCGACCCGCAGCTCGGTGGGCTCCCCGGTGATCGCGAAGTCACCGCGCAAACCGCCGGCCACAAGCACGTCGGTCGCGCGCTGCTCGACATCCTCGGCCTCCTCGTCGGGCACGCACACCAGCGTGATGCGCACCCGCTCCTGGCCGGCGAGCTCCTGCGCCGCGCACATCATCGCCCCGAGCGCCCCCTTCATGTCGTAGGCGCCGCGCCCGATGAGCCGGTCGCCGTCCACGCGCGCGGCGAACTGCTCGGGCGGAGCCGGCACCACGTCGACGTGGCCGTGCAGGATGACGTGCGGTGCCCCCTGGCCGGCCGGCGCGCCGGTTTGGGCGATGACCACGGGCAGCCCGTTGTGGGACTGCTCGCTGACCCGCAGGTCGCGCGCCTCCAGCCAGCCCTTGACGAACGCCATCCCGCGGCGGATGCCCTCGGGCTGGGCCGTGT
>DATAWZ010000192.1:0-9402 GCA_036266975.1 Solirubrobacteraceae bacterium | reverse complement strand
GCCTTCGAGATAACGTCAGGCATGGCTGGTCCTCCGGTTGTATGCGGCTCTGGCCGAAAGTGGCCCTAACACCGCCGACGCTAACCCGCGAACCTGCAACACGCGAGGGCCAGCCTCCTCGCGTCCATACTGACTAGCGGTCGGGGACGTCGAAGCGAACGAAGCGCGCCGCGCCGAGCAGCACGATCAGTAGCGCGATCACCGCCCACACGAGCGGATCGCTGAGCGAGAGCGTCTCCGCGCGCGAGCCCAGATAGGTGACCGAGGCGGTCAGCGGCAGCGACCCGACCACGGTCGTCCAGGAGAAGCGAACGACCCTGATGTCCGAGGCGCCGGCGAGGTAGCTCATCGGCGCCGCGGGCACGACCGGCAGCAGCCGCCCGACGAGCAGCAGGGTGATGCCGCCCTGACGAATCGCGCGGCGCAGGCGGGTGAAGCGCTCCTTGCCGAACAGGGCGACGAGCAGCGGTCGCGCGATCGTGCGCCCGAGCACGTAGGCGATCAGCGCCGAGACCAGCCAGGCGACCATGACCAGCGCGAGGCCCGCGCTGAACCCGTACACGAACCCCGCCGCCGCGTTGATGATCTCCGAGGGGAAGAACAGGACCGCGTGGGCGAGGATCAGCGCGACGATCAGCAGCACGCCGCCGGCGCCCAGGCGCCGAACCTCGCCGCGCAGGCGGTGCAGGTCGCCGTGGAAGACGAGCGAGACACTGTGGCGCAGCTCGGGGATCGCGGCGAGCACCGCGAGGCCCACCACGACCCCGGCGAGCGAGAGGATCAGGTGCAATCGCCGTACGGGGTCGTTCCGCAGCACGTGCCCGCACAATCGCACCTCTACGTGCGGTTTACCAGCGAACGACCGCCAATGTGAAGGCGCTTCTCATTCGCTACCGCGACTCGCGCAGTCGCTCCGCGGCGGCGACGCGCAGCTCGCGTGGCGCGCCCGCGGCCTTCAGCCGCCGCGCGCGGCCGACGTGGAAGCGCTCGGGGTCCAGATGCGGCCAGGTCACGTCCGAGACGAGCACCTCGCTCCCGCGCGCGGCGTCGACCACGCGCGCGGCGATGTTCACGTCGACCCCCAGGTAATCCCCGCCGAGCCGCCGCGGACGGCCGAGGTGGATGCCGGCACGCATCTGGGGCTGGTGGCCGGCGACCTTGACGTGCGCCAGGCCCTCGCCGGCTCGGATCGCCGCCTCGAGCGCGTCATTGGTGTTGCCGAAGACCGCCATCAGCCCGTCGCCCAGGCGCTTGACGATCGTCCCGGACTCGCCCAGGACGGCCGACTCGATCTCCGCGCCGGACTCGCGCAGCAGCTCGATCGCCGGCTCGTCGCCGACCCGCAGCGCCCACGAGGAGAAGCCGACGAGGTCGGTGAACAGCACGGCGAGCTCGCGGTCGCCGCGCCCGCGACCCTGCATCTCCGACATGCCCTGCCACAGCTGCAGGACGCCGAGCCCGAGCTCGCGGGCCACGCTCGGGCGCGTCGGCGCGGCGTTCAGCCGCCGGCCGAGTTGACCCACGATCTCATCGCCCGAGGTCGACAGCGCGTCGCCGAAGCGCTGGTCTCCGGGCAGCCTCGAGCGAACCCACTGGGTGGCGGCGAGCAGCCGCGGCTCGCTGTCGACCGTGCGCGCGGCGTCGCGCAACCGTCCCGGCGGTCCGGGCAGGTCCGGGTGGTGTTCGGGGTCGTTCACTCGGCGTGGATGGGTCGCGCGGCTAGAGCGCTGCGAGGACCTCGCTCGCCGCTCGCTGCCCGGCGCGCACGGCCCCCTCCATGTAGCCGTTCCAGTAGGTCGAGGTTTCGGTGCCCGCCCAGTGGATCGGCCCGCACGGCGGGCGCAGGGCGAACCCGTACTCGAACAGCGTCCCCGGGGTGCCCAGGCCCACCGGGCAGCCGCGGGTGTACTGCTCCAGCGGCCAGAGGGTCTCCACGAACGCCGTCGGATGCAGCGCGCCCGAGCCGAAGCAGGTGGCGAAGTCGCCGAGCACGGACGCCTCGCGCTCGGCCGGCGACTGGGCCAGGTAGCTGCGCGCGCTGTCGCCGCCGACGAAGGCGAGCAGCACGCCGTGGTCGCCGCTCTGCGGGGAGTCGTCGAAGATGACGTTGGCCAAGCCGTCGAGCGAGATCGCCTGGCCGGTCAGGCCGGCCGGGCGCCAGAACGGCTCGGGATAGACCGCGGTGACCTTGACCAGGTTGCCTTGCGGGACGCGCTGCATGAGCTGGTCGCGCTGATAGGGCAGCTCGGGCTCGAAGTCGATGCGCCCGGCCAGCGCCGGCGCCATCGCGACGACCGCCAGGCGGCCGTTGTAGGTGGCCGAGTCGGTGGCGACCTCCACGCCCGGGCCCGCCTGGGCGATCCGCCGCACCGGGGCGTTCAGGACGACCCGGCTGCCGAGCTGCTGGGCGAGCGCGAGCGGGATCCGCTGCGAGCCGCCGACGAAGCGGCTCATCTGGGCGCCGCTGCGGGTGTTGAAGTTGCGCTCGAAGGTGCCGACGTTGTGCTCGTCGCCCGAGGCGGCGATGTAGAAGAGCGTGAACAGCAGCGAGATGTCGCGCGACTCGCAACCGAAGATCGAGCGGCAGGCCAGCGTGGCCAGCTCCTGGAAGCGCTCGGTCAGGCTCATCTGCTGCACGTAGGTCTGCAGTGTCATCGAGTCCCACGCCTGCGCGTCGGGGTGACTCCAGGGCGCGGCGACATCGATCGTGGCCGCCTTGCTGTCCAGGTCGGAGACGACGAGCGTCAGGTCGGGCAGGATCGTCGGGTCCAGCGGCGCGGTCCCGGTCAGGCCGGCGTCGCTGTAGGTCGTGCGCTGCCCCTCGACGTAGTAGACGTCCATGCCCTGGTCGTAGGTCGGGAACGTGGCGATCCCCAGCCCGCCGGCGAGCGCCGAGAGGTGGTCCATCGTCGGCCCGATGAACGTCGCGCCGCGCTCGGCCACCTCGCCGCCGCCCAGGTCGTAGGCCCAGATCCGCCCGCCGACCCGGTCGCGGGCCTCGAGCACGATCACCGAGTGTCCCCCGGCGAGGATCTCGCGCGCGGCCACCAGGCCCGAGAGCCCGCCGCCCGCGATGATCACGTCGGCCTTCTTGGCCACGGTCCGCGGCCGGTGGTGGGCCGCGCTCTGCGCGTGCGGGTCGGCCAGCGCCTCGCCCGGGAGCGCCGCCCCCGCGCCGAGCGCGGCGGCGCCGGCGAGCAGGCCGCGCCGGGTCGTGCCCGGCTCGCTCACTGGGCCCACCCCATGCGCGAGCGGGCCGCCGTCTGTATGGCGCGCGCGATCTCCCCGGCGTGGGCGGGGTCGAGCTCGGCGAAGGTGTGCCGGCGACCGTCGCGGCTGCGCAGGCGCAGCTTGACCCTCCCGCGCCGCGGCCAGCTCTCGCGCACCGCGGCCTCGACCAGGTCGCGCAGCCGCAGGGCGCGCACCCGCCCGAGGACGTTGTCCTCGCTCAGCCACAGCAGCCGCCGGTCGGTGAGGACGACGACCGCGGTCGGCGAGGACCCGGTCGCCGCGCTGGAGACGAGCCGCACCGGCTCGCGCTCGTCGAGGACCTCGAGCAGCTCCGGGCCCAGGCGCTTGCGCACCGGCTCCTGCAGCCAGTGCCCGGCGAGCGGCGCCGGCCGGGCCTTCGACGCCGGCGGGGGCTCGGGGGTCGACCCGGTCGCGTCGGGCAGGTTCCCGGCAAGCGCGGCGCGGAGCAGGTCGTAGGCGCCGTTGAGCTCGGCCATCCGCAGCTCGGCCTTGGGATCGGCGCCGGCGACGTCCGGATGCAGCCGCTTGGCCATGCGCCGGTAGGCGGCGGCGATCTGCCCTTCGTTGGCGTCGGGCTCGACACCGAGCACCTCGTGGGGATCGCGCACCGGGACATTGTGACCGGTGCCGGTCTTCGACAATGTCGCCCATGGATCTCGTGCTCGAAGTGATCGCCCTGCGCGACGGCGATGAGCTGCGCGTGCAGCGCCCGCGCGACAGCGAGGCGCTGATCGACGAGCACGCCTTCGAGGAGGACGAGTTCCTGCCCTACTGGGCCGAGCTGTGGCCGAGCGGGCTCGCGCTCGCCCGCGCGCTCGACGGGCGCGCGCTGAACGGCGCGCGCGTGCTCGAGCTCGGCTGTGGCCTGGGCTTGCCGAGCCTCGTCGCCGCCCGCGCGGGCGGGCGCGTGCTGGCCAGCGACTGGTCGCTCGGTGCGCTCTCGCTGCTGCAGCGCAACGCGAGCGAGAACGAGCTGGCGGTCGAGACGGTCGCCGCCGACTGGGCGGCGCCCGAGCCGCTGACCGCAAGAGCGCCGTTCGACCTGGTGCTCGCCGCCGACGTCCTCTACGAACGCCGCTCCATCCCGCTGCTGCTCGACCTCTTACCGCGCCTGGGCCGATGCGTGTGGCTCGCCGACCCCGGTCGCGCGACCGCCGAGGGCTTCCTGCGGCGGGCGCCGGAGACCTGGCGGGTGCGCAGCGCGCAGGCCGACGGGGCGCTCATCCACCGCTTGGAGCGCTGATCGAGTCCGGGGCCGCATATCCTCGACACCCGATGCTGACGTTCACCTTTGACCCACTCGACCGCGCGGACGCCCACCGCCGAGACCCCGCCTGGCTCGCCCAGGCGATCGCCAGCCCCGACGCGCGCGCGGTCGTGCTCACCGGCCAGGGCCCGCTCATCGCCGACGGCGCGCCGCTGTTGCTCGCCCCCGGCGGCGCGCGCGCCGCCGGGGCCTCGGGGGACCCGATCCTGCTCGGGCTGCGTGACGGCACGCCCCTCTTCGCGCTCGACGTGCCCGGCGGGCTCGAGCTCGACGGCCTGGCCGACGACGCCCGCGTGGTCGATCTGCGCGCGGCCGCCGCGGGCATGTCCGCCGGCGACGCCGGCCTGCTCGCGCACGCCGCCGCGCTCGTGCAGTGGCACCGCGTGACCGGGTTCTGCGCGCGCTGCGGATCGCCGACGGTCAGCGAGGAGGCCGGGCACGTACGTCGCTGTATCGCCCACGGGCACCAGCACTTCCCGCGCACCGACCCGGTGATCATCGTGCTCGTCACCGACGGCGACCGGGTCGTGCTCGGCCGCCAGCCGAGCTGGCCGGCGCGGCGCTACTCCGCGCTCGCCGGCTTCGTCGAGCCCGGCGAGACGCTCGAGTCCGCCGTCGCGCGCGAGCTGCGCGAGGAGGCGCGGATCGAGGTCTCGCACATCCGCTACATCGCCTCGCAGCCGTGGCCCTTCCCGGGCTCGCTGATGCTCGGCTTCCGGGCGCGCTGGGCCGGCGGCGAGCCCTCGGTCGGCGATCCCGAGCTCGAGGACGTGCGCTGGTTCACCCGCGAGCAGGTTCTCGCCGGCCAGCAGGGCGAGTGGTTCACCCGTGAGGAGCCCGCCGAGCCGGGGCCGCTGATCCTGCCGCCGAAGATGGCGATCGCCCGCAGTCTGCTCGACGGCTGGCTGCGTGCAGGCCGTCGTGCAGCGCGCTGATCTGGGCACGCGGTTGCGGGTCCCGCGGGGTCCCGCTGATAGCTTCGCCGCCGCGGGCGATGCTCCTGCACCCGTGCCCTCTCGATGCTCGCCCGCGTGCCCTTCCGCCGCCTCGTCGTCCTCGCGCTCGCGCCTGCGTTGGCTGCGGCGGTCGCGCTCGCGCTGCTGCTGACCGCGCCCCCGGCGCGCTCGGACGTGGCGAGCCTGCAGCAGGGCATCGCCGCCGATCAGTCCCGCGAACAGAGCCTCTCCTCCGGCGTCTCGGCCCTCTCGCACATCATCGGCGTCCTGCACGCCCAGCTCGTGGTGATGTCCGGCCGCGTGGCCACGGTGCAGGCGCAGCTCAACACCGACGAGATCAGCCTCGCCCGCCTGAGCACCCAGACCGTCCACGAGCGCGCCCGGGCCAAGGCCCTCGCCGCCCAGTTCCTCTCCCAGCGCGCCCAGCTCGCGCGCTGGCTCGTCGCTCAGTACGAGTACGGCCGGCCCGACGGGCTCACGGTCATCCTCGAGGCCAACGGCTTCGCCGACCTGCTCGAGCGGATCGATTTCCTGGAGCGGATCGGCAGCGAGGACCAGGCGATCACCGACGGCACCCTGCATGCGCGCAACGCCTCGCGCCTGGCCGCGATCCAGCTCGGCGTGCTCACCGCGCGCCAGAAGCGCGTGACCGACGCCGTGCAGTCCGAGAACGACGCCCTGCAGGCGATGACCCGGGCGCTCGAGGCGCGCTCGGGCGAGCTCGCGCAGGCGCGCGCGCTCAAGGAGGCCGAGCTCAGCCGCACGCGGTCCGACGCCCACTCCCTGCAGGGCCAGCTCAGCCACCTGCTCGCCACGCTGGATACGCCCTTCGGCGCCCCGCCGGTGGGGATGAGCTTCGCGATCCCGTGGTCGGTCGTCGATTGCGAGTCCGGCGGGCAGAACCTGCCGCCCAACAGCGCGGGCGCGTCGGGCTACTACCAGATCATCCCCTCGACCTGGAGCCTGTTCGGCGGCAGTGGGCCGGCCGCCTACCTGACGCCCAAGTCAGAGCAGGACGTGGTCGCCTCGCGCATCTGGAACGGCGGCAAGGGCGCCTCGAACTGGGTCTGCGCGACGCTCGTCGGGATCGTCTAGACCCGTCTAGACCGAGGATGGCTGAACCAAGCGACAAACGGGCCGTTCTCTGACGCCGGCCGCGGCGCGGCGGACCAAGCCCCGGCACACGTCAGTCATTACAGCCCGGCCGATTTCGACCGTCTCGCGAGGGTCCTGGCCTTCGATGCCATCCCCCTCGGGCCTCGGGGAGCCTTTGCGAGGGGGTCTGAGCGATGAGGAAGCGTCGCTCGAAGCGGACGCCCGGCCGGGTGCTCGTCATCACGCCGTCGCCGTCGCCGGCGGGGTTCTCGCCGACCGGGCACCAATCGGGTACCAAGATGCCCGACACTGAGCAGCATGGAGCGGGTCGAGCAGGACTGCGCGGCCCCGTCAGCCTTGTGGCCGGCCCTCACTCGACACACCGGTCAGCGAGACCCTCGTCGGGACCGTCTGAGGTCGTCTCACAGGCGGGCGCTCAGAAACGCGCGCCGACCACCCGTCCGAGGGTCTCGCCGACCAGCGCGACGGTCTCCAGGTTGTGCGCGTCGGGAAGGTTGACGAGCAGCCCGTCCAGGCCGGCCTCGAACAACGCGTCGGCCTTCTCGGCCACCGTGTCCGGGTCGCCGACGATCTGCATCGCCCGCCGGCGCTCCTCGGGCATGTTGGGGGTCAGCCGGCGCAGGAACTCGGCCTTGGCCCCGGCCTCCTCAGCGGTCGTGCCGATGATCACGGTGCCGAGCCGGGTCTTGGTGATCTCCGCCGGGTCGCGGCCGAGCCGCTCGCAGTGATCATCCAGGACCCCGAGCAGGTGCCGGATCTGGGCGACGTCGCCGAAGATGTTGCACGCGTCGCCGTACTGGGCGACCATCCGCAGGGTCTTCTTCTCGCCGCTGCCGCCGATCATGATCGGGATGTCCCCGCGGATCGGGCGTGGGTAGTTGTAGGCGCCGCGGACCGAGTGGCGGGTGCCCTCGTAGGTCGCCTGCTCCTGCGTGAACATCGTGCGCAGGATGTTCAGCGCGTCCTCCAGGCGCTCGAAGCGCTCCTTCAGCGGCGGGAACTCGAAGCCGTAGGCGAGGTGCTCGCCCTCGAACCAGGCCGCGCCGATTCCCAGGATCGCCCGGCCGCCGGAGATGATGTCCAGGGTCGTGGTGATCTTGGCCAGCAGGGCGGGGTTGCGGTAGGTGACGCCGCCGACCATCAGGCCGAGCGCCAGGCGCTCGGTGCGGGCGGCGAACGCGCCGAGGATCGTGTTTCCCTCGAGCATCCAGTTGGTCTCCGGGCCGACCCCGGCGATCTGGTGCAGGTGGTCCATCACCCACAGCGAGTCGAAGTCCGAGGCCTCCGCGGTGGCGGCGATCTCGCTGAGGTGGCCGAACAGCTTCTCGGCCGGGACGTCGGGATAGTTGAAGTTGGGAAGCTGAAGTCCGAGGCGGGTGATGGTGGGCATGCCCCGACTCTATCCACCGAGGTTGGCGTCCCGTAGCATCGCCCCACGGTGGGCCCGCTCATCCCCGACGAGAGCCCACGAGGCGCCCGCTGGTGGCGGCGCCTGCGCGGCATCGCGCTCGTGCTGGGGGCGCTTCTGCTCGTCACCACCCTCTCCCCCCTGCTCGCGCTGGCCGCCGCGATCGTCGATCTCGCCCTCTGGCTGCGCCGGCGCAAGCCGTGGATGGCGGTCCGGCTGCTCGCGATGCTGTGGTGGTTCCTCCTCGGCGAGCTGTACGGCCTCGTCGGCCTGGCGGCGATCCAGCTGCGCGCGCTCGGGCGCGACAGCGAGCGCCGGCGGCTGGCCGTGTGGGCGCTCAAGCGCCGCTGGCTCGGCAGCCACTGGGCCGGCATCCGGACGATCTTCGGCCTGACGGTCGAGATCGAGGATCTCGAGCTCGCCGGCCCGGGACCGACGGTGATGCTCATCCGCCACTCGAGCATCATCGATAACGCGCTCAGCGACGTCATCGTCGGGCGCGCGCACACGATGGGGTTCCGCTTCGTGATCAAGCGCGAGCTGCAGGCGCTGCCGACAATCGACATCGGCGGCCGCTGGGTGCCCACCCTGTTCGTGCGCCGCGCCTCGGGCGACACCGACGCCGAGCTCGAGCGGATGGGCCCGCTCTGCGTCGACCTGCCGGCCGGGCAGGGGATCGTCATCTACCCCGAGGGCACCCGCTGGACGACGGTCAAGCTCGCGCGCGCCCAGGCGATCATCGCCGAGCGCCAGCCCGAGATCGCCCCGCTGGCCCAGCGCCTGCGCTACGTGCTGCCCCCGCGGTTGGGCGGCACGCTCACGCTCCTGGAGCACGCCCGCGGCGCCGACGTGGTGCTGTTCGGCCACGTCGGCCTGGACGGCTTTGAGTACGTCAGCGACCTCTGGTCGGGCGGGCTGGTGGGCAGCACGGTGTCGATGCGCTTCTGGCGCTTTCCCGCCGAGGAGGTCCCGACCGAACGCGAGGCGCTGACCGTCTGGCTCTACGACCGCTGGCAGAAGCTCGACGACTGGATCGCCGAGCTGCGCACGCAGGGACGGACCGCGGCCTCTGCGGCGAAGGCGCGCTGACGCGGCGGGTCGCCGCCATGCTGAGAGCGGGGCCACGATGGGCCCCGCCCCTCACTGGCAACCTCGCGCTACGCCTTGCGAACTGCGCCGGCGCGCTGGCGGCGGAAAAGTCGCACGGCAATTCGAATCAGTGGTCCGATAAACGGAATCACGTTGCCCCCCTGTGTCTGGTAGCTGACCTAGTGGCACCTCCTGTAAATCCGCTCCCGCTTCGCGGCTGCAAATCTTCGCCTGGCGGCGTCCTCGGGAGCCGAAATAGCGCTGCTATTCCGGCTCCCTGCGTCCTGGCCATGCTCGATTTTCGCTCGCGAATC
>DATAWZ010000191.1:0-2586 GCA_036266975.1 Solirubrobacteraceae bacterium | reverse complement strand
CGCGTGCTCGAACTCGGCCCGCTGCGCCACGAGCTGGCGCTCCAGCTCCGTGAACGCCCCGGTTCGCCGGTTGCGGCTCTGCACGACCCACCCCACCGCCAGCGGCCCGACGATGAAGAAGGCCACGAGTGCCAGGCCGCCGCCCAGCCCCGGCGCTCCGGGCGCGTGCTGCATGTGGCTGATGAGCGCAACGAGCAAGAGCAGCGCGCCGGCCGCAGCCCCTGCCACGAGGCCGCGCCGGGGAGCGAGCCACGCCCCGACGCCGTAGGCGCACAGGATCGGTCCGAGCTCTGCGCTCTCGCTCGGGAGCGAGATGAACAGCTGCCCGTGCAGGATTTGCTGGATCAGGGCCGCCCCTGCGCAGGCGACCAGTGCCCCCGCCGGCCAGCGGCGCCGGACGCCGATCGTGGCCGCGAACGGCACCGCGCACAACGCCGTGAGCAGGCGGTAGCGCTCGGGCACACCGTGGGCCAGTGACGACTCCAAGACCAGGTCGACGCCGAGCGCGACGGCGGTCACCCAGTCGAACGCCTCCAGATCGATAGCGCGGATTCGGGCGGCAAGCGCGCTCACGCGAGCACGCTCCGGTCTGCCAGCGGGATCCACGCCCGCACTACGAACCCGCCGGCCGGGCCGGGACCGGCTTCGACGCTGCCGCCGTGCAGCGCCGCGCGCTCGCGCATTCCCAGCAGTCCGTGCCCACCGGGCGCAGCGTGGTCCTCGCCCGCCCCGCTGCCGTCGTCGACCACTTCCAGCTCCAGCGCATCCGGCCCCCAGCGCACGGACACCTCGGCTCGCGCCGCGTCCGCATGCTTGATCGCGTTCGTGAGGGCCTCCTGGACTACCCGGTAGGCGCACAGGCTGAGTCCCGGCGGCAACGAGATCGGCTCCCCGACCACGCTGATCGAGGCGGGCAGTCCCGCCTTTCGCGTGCGGGAGACGAGCTCGTCCAGGTCCTCGATCCCCGGCTGCGGCGCGAGCTCGCGCACGTGCTGGCTGTCGCCGA
Organism: Solirubrobacteraceae bacterium; assembly: GCA_036266975.1. GTDB lineage: Bacteria > Actinomycetota > Thermoleophilia > Solirubrobacterales > Solirubrobacteraceae > DATAWZ01. Next base: position 1,580 of record DATAWZ010000191.1, on the reverse strand, counting down.
GCACGCCGAGCAGCCGGCGCATCTCGGCGAGCGCCTCGCGACCGGCCCGCTCGACCGAGAGCAGCGCTTCCTGCGCGCGCTGCGGCTCGCGGTTCATCACCGTCCGGGCGCCGGCGGTCTGGATCACCATCACCGAGACGCTGTGCGCGATCACGTCGTGGATCTCCCGGGCCAGCCGGGCCCGCTCGCCGATGGCGGCGGCCCGGGCGTGGTACTCGCGCTGCGCGTCGAGGAGCTCCGCCCGCCGGCGGGCGGCCCGCCCGTGGGCCGCCCGCTCCCGCACCATCCGCCCGATGAACCAGGGCAGCAGACCGATCACAGCCACGTCCCAGATCAGATTGGCCACGAGCTGGCTGCCCGCGGTGGTCGCCGAGAGCGACACCAGCGCCACGCCCCCCACCAGGGCCAGCCGCGATCGCCAGCCCTCGAGGAACGCCCCGCCGCCGTAGAACAGCAGCAGCGCCGACAGCGACCCGACTACCCCCGCCACCGTCCCCGCTGAGTGCAGGACGGCAGAGCCGTAGGCCGCCATCAGCCCGGCCATGACCGCCAGCCCCGCGCCGAGCCACTGCAGCAGCCACCGTCGCCGCGCGGCGAGCGCGCCACACCCCACGGCGGTCCAGATGGCCGCGCCGGAGCGGGCCGCCGCCGAGGGCTCGGTCCAGATCGCCACTTCGGAGACGATCAGCAGGCAGCCCGCCGCAACCCAGTCGACCCGCTCGGGATCGAGTGCCCGGACGCGGGCGATCACGTTGCTGGCCGGCTTCGCCACATGCGCAACGTATCGCCGCGCACGGCCCGCCACATCATCATCGGTGACGACTCGCGGTCATCCCGGCGGATGACCGCCGCACCGGAAAGATCCGCTTGCGGGCCGACGACACGGCCGCCCCGCGCTCCTAGGTTGGTTTCGTCGCAGATCGCGCCACCACCGACCCACGGAGCGAGAGATGAAGAGAACGACGATCCTGGCCGCAGCGCTCAGCCTCACGGTCGCGTCCGCCCTGGGACTGATGACCACGTCGTCGGTGGCAGCGGGCTCGCTGCCGAAGCTGACGCTGACGCTCGCCCCGTACGCGACGATCGAGTTCGACGGCGCGATCGACCCGGCCGGCACCACGAGCGCCCAGGCGCTGCTGGCACCCGGCCACTACGTCGCGGTCAACGACGGCAACGGTTTCACGCCGTTCACGATCGCCAAGGCGGCACACCCGGCGAGCCTCCCACACCCGGGCGCCACCGTCACCGCGATCGACTTCGCCTACCGCGGCGCGGTTACGTTGCGCGACGGCGAGCTGGTCCGGTTCGAGAACGACGGCTACGTGATCCACATGGTGTCGTGGGCGAGTACGCCGAGCGTCGCCGACGCGAGCAGGGCGGAGGCCGACCTGCGCAAGGGCGACGTCGCGGCGGCCAAGAGGTACGCGACCGGCATGGGGTCTTTCGCCGGACCGCTCTCGACGGGCGCGCTGCAGCAGGAAGTCATCACGGAGCCGCCGGGCGTGTACGTGATCTTCTGCTCGATGAACACGCAGGACGGCCGTGAGCACTTCCAGCTCGGCATGTTCAAAACCATCCAC
>DATAWZ010000190.1:0-19385 GCA_036266975.1 Solirubrobacteraceae bacterium | reverse complement strand
GCGAAAATCGAGCATGGCCAGGACGCAGGGAGCCGGAATAGCAGCGCTATTTCGGCTCCCGAGGACGCCGCCAGGCGAAGATTTGCAGCCGCGAAGCGGGAGCGGATTTACAGGAGGTGCCACTAGGAGCCGCCGTCGTCGCCCGGCGGTTCCCGGAGGTCCCGCAGGTCGAAGTCCACCATCCGCGCCACGAGCGCCTCGAACCCCAGCTCGGCGCGCCAGCCGAGCACCTCGCGCGCCCGGCTGGGGTCGCCCACCAGGCTCGTGGTCTCCGGCGCGCGCCGGAGCGTCTCATCGACCGCGACCCGCCCGTCGACCTCGAGGCCGGCGTGGGCGAAGGCGCTGCGCACGAGGTCCTCGACCGTGTGCCCGACGCCGCTGGCCAGGACGAAGTCCATCGGCTCGGAGTGCTGCAGCGACAGCCAGGCGCCGCGCATCACGTCGCCGGCGAAGGACCAGTCGCGGACCGCCTGCAGGTCGCCGAGGGTGAGCCGCTCGGCCCGGCCGAGCGCGATCGCCGCGACGCCCCGCGAGACGCGGCGGGTGACGAACTGCTCGGGGCGCCGCTCGGACTCGTGGTTGTAGGCGATCCCGCAGCTGCAGAAGACGCCCTGCTCCTCGCGGAACACCGCGGCGAGCTCGCGCACCCCGTGCTTGGCCACCGAGTAGGGGTTCAGCGGGCGCGCCGGCGTGTCCTCGCGCTGGGGGCTCTCGCGGGCGTCGCCGAACATCGTGCCCGAGCCGGCCACGAACAGCCGCGCGTGGGCGCCGCCGTCGCGCACCTCCTCGAGCAGCGCGGCGGTGCTGCCAAGGATGGCCGAGACGGTCTCCGCCGGCCGGCGCCAGGAGTCCGGGACGAACGACGGCGCGGCCAGGTGGTAGATCTCGTCGGGGGCGTGCCGGCGGACCGCCTCGCGCAGCCCCTGCGGGTCGAGCAGGTCGACCTCCGCGGCGGTCAGCTGCTCACGCAGGTGCTCGGAGGCGCCGAGGCCACCTCGGCCCGGGCGCACCGTGCCGACGACCTCGTAGCCCTGGCCGACCAGCAGCTCGGCCAGAAAGGAGCCGTCCTGGCCGGCGAGCCCGGTGATCAGCGCACGGGGCAGGCGACGTCACCCCGAGATGGCGGCCTCTTCGCGAGTCGCCTGCAGCGTGCTGCGCAGGCCGTCCTCCAGCGAGGTCCGGGCCGACCATCCCAGCTCGCGCGTCGCGCGCGGGACGTCCAGACAGCTGCAAGCCACCTCGCTCGCGGGCGCCGCAGCGTGCTCGTCGGGCAGTGGCGAGCCCCGCAGGGAGCCGAGCGCGTGCACGAGGTCGAGCACCGAGGCCTCCCGGCCGGTGCCGATGTTGAGCGCGCCGCCGACCTGGTCATGCTCGAGCGCGGCGAGGTGGGCGGCCACCACATCGCCGACGTAGATGTAGATGTAGATGTAGATGTAGATGCGCGTCTGAAGTCCGTCGCCGTTGACCCGCACCGGCTCCCCGGCGAGCAGCCACCCGCAGAAGATGGCCACCACGCCGGCCTCGCCGAGCGGGTCCTGGCGCGGGCCGTAGACGTTGGGGTGGCACAAGGCGACGGTCGACAGGCCGTACAGGCGCTCGTACAGCCCGCGGTAGCTTTCGCCGCAGAACCTGCTCTGCCCGTAGGGCGCCATCGGCTGGGGGCGGTGTTCTCCGGCGCGGGCAGCACATCGGTCTCGCCGTAGATCGAGGTGGACACGACGCGGGCGACCTCGGCGCGGCGGGCCGCCTCGAGCACGTTGATCGTGCCCTCGACGGCGATGCGCGCGTCGAAGGCGACCTCGCGTACCGAGCGGCGCACGCCGATCTGGGCGGCGAGGTGGAAGATCGCGGCGGGGCGCTCGCGAGCGACGAGGTCGGTGACCGCCGCGTCGTCGCGGACGTCGAGCACGTGCAGGCGGGCCCCGTCGCCGCGCGCCTCCTGGAGGTTGGCCTCACGCCCGGTCGAGGGGTCCTCGAGGACCGCGACCTCGTGGCCGGCGGCGATCAGCGCGTCCACGAGGTTGCAACCGATGAATCCGGCGCCGCCGGTCACGAGGGCTCGCATGAGCGCACGATGCTAGCGATCAGCCGCGGCCCGCCGTCGGGGCCGCGGGCGCGTAGGCGCGCCGCAGCGATTCGGCGACGCGGTCGGGTGCAAGCAGCGCGCGCACCGCGGCGAGAGCCCGCTCGCCGGCCTGCTCGTCACCGGCCAGCCGCCGGGCGACCTGCGCGAGCGCGTGGGCGGAGCCGCCCGCGGCGAGGCCCTCGGCGGGGACGAGCTCGGGGAGCGCGCCGACCGCGGTGGCCGCCACCGGCAGCCCGGCGGCCATCGCCTCGGCGGCGGCCAGGCCGAACGTCTCGGCCGAGCGAGAGGGAACGATCGCCAGGGCGGCGTCGTCGCGCAGCCGTTTGAGCTGGGCGGGGTCGACGCTGCCCAGGAACTGGACCTGCGCGCCCGTCGCGCGGGCGTGGCGCTCGAGCGCGGGGCGCTCGGGGCCGTCGCCGGCCACGACCAGGGCGAGGCCGATCTCTCGGCAGGCGTCGATGGCGACCTCGACGCCCTTCTCGGGGGCCAGACGCGAGGCGACGAGCGCGTGGCGCCCGTGGCCGGCGCGCGAACCCTCGGCGAAGGCGCGCACCGGCGGCGGGACGACGTGGACGCGCTCCCAGGGCAGCGGAGCGCCGAGCTCGCGCAGGCGGGCGGCCGCGAACGCGCTCGGCACGATCACCGCGTCGGCCTGCGCGGTCAGCCGGTGCTGCCAGAGCGCCAGCGCGCCGGCGTACACGGCGCCCTCGACCCGCGAGCCGCGACAGCCGTGCAGCAGGCCGGGGAGGGTGTCCCGGCCGTGGCAGCGGGTGCATTCCTGTCCGGCGGTGAAGCACACGCCGACCGCGCACACCAGGCGGTAGTTGTGCAGGTGCAGGACGACACGCGCGCCGCTCGCGTGGGCCGCCGCGAGGGCGCGCCAGCCGAAGGTGGGGCCGGTGTTGTGAGCGTGCAGGACGCGGGCCCGCGTGCGGCGGACCGCCTCGCCGACCTCCCGGGACCGTGCGCCCCCGGCGAGCAGGCTCGCCGCCGCCTGGGAGCGCCCGAGCGACCCCGAGTCACGGACGATCTCCTCGGTGGCCTCCCCGAGCTCGGTCTCGACCAGCCAGCGCAGGCCGGCCACCACCCGCTCCTCGCCGCCCGGGACGCGGTAGCGGTTGTGCAGGAAGAGGATCACGATTTTTCAGGGGGGTGGCGTACCTGGGCGCACTACAGCGACGCTGAACTACACCACCCCCCCTCCCACCAGCGGGGTGGCGCTTGAAATCGCCGCCCACCGACGGTTTCCATACGCCACCTCTCTAGGCGATATGACATAAGGCCTATGTCATATCGTCCTCGGCGCGGGGCGAGGGCGAAGCGGCCGTATCCTGCTGGGGCGAATGGGGTCGCCCACTGCATCGATCGTGATCCCCACGCGGGGGCGCCCGGAGTACCTGAGGGTCACGCTCAAGTCGATCGCGCCCCAGGCGTCCGAGCACGGCGCCGAGGTGCTGGTGGTGGAGGACGGTCAGGACACCTCCACGCGCGCCGTCGCCGAGCACGCCGGCGTCCGCTACGAGGCGCTCTCCACGCCGCAGGGCGCCAACGCCGCGCGCAACGCGGGCGTGCAGGCCACGAGCGCGCCGCTGATCGTCCTGATCGACGACGACGTGACCGCCGCGCCGGGCTGGCTGGCCGCCTACCTGAGCGCCGCCGATGCCCACCCCGACCGCGACGTCTTCGGCGGGCCGATCCGCCCGCTGCTCGAGGGTCCGGCGCCCCGGAGCTGCGGCCGCCACGGCCCGCCGTTCACGTTCCTGGACGCCGGCGAGCACGACGGGGAGATCCCCTACGCCTGGAGCGCGAACATGCTGATCCGGCGCACCGCGTACGAGCGCCTGGGCCCCTTCGACCCGCGCCTGAAGGGGAGCGGCGAGGAGGAGGAGTGGGAGGAGCGCTACCGGGCCGCCGGCGGGGTGGTCGGGTACGTCGCCGCCGCGGGGGTGCGCCACCGGCGCACCGGCGAGGACGTGCGCCTGCGCGCCCTGGCCCGCACCGCCTACGGCCGCGGCCGGGCGAGCCGCCGCTACCAGGTCAGCCGCGGCCCGGCCCCGACCCGACCGGCCGAGGCGCTGAGCCTGCTCGCCTGCCTGGCCCACAGCGCCCGCCGCGCCTGCCCGATGGGCCTCGTGCTCGCCGCCCACTCGGCCGGCCGGCTGCGTGAGGCGCTCGCGCCGGTGCCGTGGGGGACGCCCGAGCCGTTCCTGTCCGGCCACAGCGGCCACGTCGCCGGCCGCACCGCCGTCACGCGCCGGGCCGGCGATCGCGCGCTGGACGCGCTGGACGCGCTGAGCGGCCGCCGGCGGCGTCTCGCGCGGGCGGCGAGCGCGCCCGACGTGCCCGTGCGCGACGTGCGCGCGGTGATCCTGCGCCGGCCGGAGGTCGAGAACACCGCCGAGGCCTCGCGCGCCGAGCTGCTGCGCTCGCGCCATCACGTCGAGGTCCTGGTCGAGGACGTCGGCGAGGGCGGCAAGTTCGAGAACCTGGCCCGCATCCTGAGCGCCCCCCGGACCACCGAGCCCGACTGGCTGCTGATCGTCGACGACGACGTCGAGCTCCCGCGCGGCCTGCTCGACGGCCTGGTCTTCCTCGCCGAGCGCTACGACCTGACCATCGCCCAGCCCGCCCAGACGCTCGCCTCGCACGCCGCCTGGGAGGTGGTTCGCCGCCGCCCGCTGAGCGCCGTGCGCGAGACGACGTTCGTCGAGATCGGACCGGTCACCGCCCTGCACCGCGACACGTTCTCCGAACTGCTCCCGTTCCCGCCGCTGCGCGTGGGCTGGGGCCTGGACGCCCATTGGGCGGCGATCGCCGCCGAGCGCGGCTGGCGCCTGGGGGTCGTCGACGCCGTGCCCGTGCGTCACGAGCTGCGGCCGGTGGCCGGCCACTACGCCCACGCCGCCGCGGTCGCCGAGGCGCGCTCGTTCCTGGCCGACCGTCCCTTCGTCCCCCGCGAGCAGGTGCGCACGCTCGTCCGCCACCACGGGTGGCGCTGAACGGGCCTTGAGGGTCGCGGTCGTCGCCGAGTTCTACCCCCGCCGCTCGGACCCGGTGCTCGGCGTCTGGGCGCACCGCCAGGCCCTCGCCGCGCGCGACGCCGGCGCCGAGGTGCACGTGCTCGTGCTGCACCGGGTCGTGCCGCCGCGGCGCGCGCTGTCGGCCGGCCCCGCGGCGGCCGCGAGGGCGCTGTCCTCGCTCGCCAGCCAGCCGACCCAGGACGTCATCGACGGGCTCCCGGTGCGCTACGTGCGCTACGCCTCGCCGCCGCGCTCGCGCGCCTACCACCGCTGGGGAGCCTGGGCCGGTCCGGCGCTCGCGCTCGCCCTGCACCGGCTCCGCCGCGAGTTCGACTTCGACCTGGTCCACGCGCACAACGCGGTCCCGGCGGGCGACGCGGTCCGGCGCGCGCGGGCGCACGCGCCGCTCGTTGTCTCGGTCCATGGCGGCGACGTGCTGCACACCGTCCGCCGCGGCGAGGAGGCCCGCCGCGCGGTCGCCGCCGGCCTGGGCGCGGCGCGGGTGGTGCTCGCCAACAGCGTGGGCATCGCCCAGCTCGCCGCGCAGGCGGGCGCCCGGCGCACGCGCGTGGTCCATCTGGGCTCCGACCTGCCCGAGCTCTCGCCGACGCGCTCGGGCCCCCCGACGCTGGTCACCGTCGGGCATCTCGTCGCGCGCAAGCGCCACGCCGACGTCGTGCGCGCGCTCGCGGTCCTCGCCACCCGGCACCCGACCCTGCGCTACCTGGTGATCGGCGAGGGCCCCGAGCGCGAGGCGATCGCGCGCCTGGCCGAGCGGGTCGGGGTGGCCGACCGCGTCGAGCTCGTCGGCCAGCTCGAGCCGCAGGCGGCGCTCGCCCGGGCGCGCGAGGCGACGCTGTTCGTGATGCCGAGCACCGACGAGGCGTTCGGGGTGGCCTACATCGAGGCGATGGCGGCGGGACTGCCGGCGATCGGCTGTCGCGGCGAGCCCGGTCCGGAGGAGATCGCGGTCGCCGGCGACGGGATGCTGCTCGTGCCCCCGGGCGACGTCGAGCGCCTCTCCCAGCGGATAGACGAGCTGCTCTCGGACCCGGTGCGGCTGCGCCTCACGGGGCGGCACGCCCGCCAGACGGTCAGCGCCCACTTCAGCTGGGAGCGCTGCGGGCGCGAGACGCTCGACGCCTACTCCGCCGTGCTCGCCTGATGAAGCCCGTCCTGTTCGTCACCGGCCACGCGCCCGCCGACCGGCTGCCCGCCTTCGCGGCCCTGCACGAGCGCGAGGAGGTGTGCTTCGCGCTGTTCGGCGGGCGCCCCGCGCACGGCCCCTCGACCGCCGAGGCGCAGGCCGTGCCCGCCGCCTTTCCGACCGTCGCGGTCAGCCAGCGCCAGGTCGGCATGCTCGCCGCCTCCGGCCGCTTTCGCGCGGTCCTCTGCGGCACCGGCGGGCGCCTGGCCCTACCCGCCGCCTACGCCGGGGCGCGCGCCGCCCGCGTCCCCTTCGTGCTGTGGGCCTCGCTGTGGGCCCACCCGCGCACGCCCGCCCACGCCCTCTCCTACCTGCCGCTCGGGCGCGTCTACCGGGGCGCGGATGCGGTCGTCACCTACGGCCCGCACGTGAGCGCGTACGTGCGCCGGCGCGGCGCGATCAACGTCTTCGAGGCACCCCAGGCGGTCGACAACGCCTTCTGGGGAGCGCCGGCCGACCCGTCGCAATGGCCGATTCAAAGCGACGCGAAATTCGTGTTTGTCGGTCGTCCGGTGCGGGAAAAAGGCCTGCGGGTGCTGTTCCTGGCCTGGCGTGCCTCAGGTCTCACGGCATCCGCCGCCGCGCTCGTCCTCGCCGGCGTGGGATCTACCCCCCCTTGGGTCCCCGCCGGCGGCGCGGTGGCACCCCTTCAGCCGGATCAGGCGCCCGCGCATGACCCCCTCGAGCACTCCGCCGCCGCCCCGGCCAACGGCGCCGCCGCGCCCGTCCCGGAGCCCGCCGTGGCGCCCGTCCCGGCGCTCGCCGTCGCGCCCGTCCCCGCGTCCCGCGTCGCGCCACCCGACGAGGCGATCCCACCCGCGCCGCCCGGCACCCACGCGGTCGGCGTGCTTCCCGCCGAGCAGTTGCGCAACCTCTACGCCGCCGCCGACGTTCTCATCGTGCCGTCCATCGCCACTCGCACCTTCCGCGAGCCCTGGGGGTTGGTGGTCAACGAAGCCATGAACCAACGCACCGCAATCGTCGCCAGCGATGCCGTCGGCGCCGCCGCCGGCGGCCTGGTCCGCCACGGGCGCAACGGCCTGGTGGTCCCCGCCGACGACCCCGCGGCGCTCGCGGACGCCCTGCGACGCCTCGCCGGCGACGCCCCCCTGCGCGAGCGGCTCGCCGCGGCGGCGCAGCGCGACGTGCAGGCCTTTACCCCGCAGGCGTGGGCGGCCGGCATGTCGGCCGCACTGCGATCGGTGGGCGCCTCGCGCGAACCGCGTCCGCTGGCGGGCGCCCCGGGGGCGCTGGTAGCGTGACCGCGCCCATGTCGGCCCCTCTTCGTCGCCCACCGCACGCCCGGCGCTGGCTCGCCGCCCTCGTTCTCGTCGGCGCGCTCGCCTCCCCGGGGATCGCGTGGGCCAACGCGGGCCAGCAGATCATCAGCGAGTGCATGTCGGTCGGGCGCGTCACCGGCCACTTCTCCCAGAAGGCCTACGACCAGGCTCTCGCCGAGCTCAACGGCGACATCGCCGAGTACAGCAACTGCCCGGCGGTCATCCGCCAGGCCGCGCTCTCCGCGCTCGCGGCGTCGCGGAGCATGGGCGGGGGAAACGGCGGCGGGGGCGTCGGCCCCACGAGCGGCGCCGGGTCCTCGAGCCCGGTGAGCGCCACGGTCGCCCCGCCCTCCGCGCAGGAGAAGGCCGCGATCAGCGTCGCCCACAGCTCCGGCGGCGACCCGGTCGACCTCGGCAACGGCGTGGTGGTGACCCCCGACCGAGCGCGGGCGACCGTCGCCGGCGCCTTCAGCACGCTGCCGACGCCGCTGCTGGCGACCGTGTTCGTGCTGCTCGCGGCGGCGCTCGTCACCCTCGCGCGGCCGCTCATCCGTCATGTCCGCCCACGCCGCTTCCGCTAGACCGACCCGCGGCCCCGCCATCGCCGTTCCGCTCGCCCGCGTCTCGGCCGGCGCGTGGATGACGATCTTCGTCGGCGCGACGCTCGCCGCCGCGGCGTTCGTCGCGGGCGGCGGACTGGCGCTCGGCCGGCTGACCACCGTCGAGGTGAGCCTGACCCTGCTCGCCGGCCTGGTGTGCGCGGTCGGCCTGCTCGTGCTCCCCGCCCGCGCCGGCCTGCCCGGCGGGTCCTCGCTCGCGTGGTTCGGCCTGCTCGTCGTGTGGACGGCGTTGTCGGTGCAGTGGTCGGTCCAGCCGGACACGAGCTGGCAGGAGGCCGGCCTCACGCTCAGCTACGCGGCGTCGTTCGCGCTGGCGGCGACGCTCGCCCGGCTGATGCCCCAGCGCTGGGGCTCGGTCCTGGGCGGGATCGCGCTCGGCGGCGTGATCGTCTGCGCCTACGCCCTGCTCACCAAGGTCGACCCGGCGCACCTGGACGCCAACGACACCTACGCGCGGCTGCGGGCGCCGTACAACTACTGGAACGCGATCGGCCTGAACGCGGCGATGACCGTCGTGCCCTGCCTGTGGCTCGGTGCCCGCCGCACCGGCAGCGCGGTCACCCGCGTGCTCGCCTACCCGGCGCTCGGCCTGGCCCTGGTCACGCTGATGCTCGCCTACTCGCGCGGCGCGCTGCTCGTGCTCGGGATCGAATGCGCCGCCTGGTTCATCTTCGTGCCGTTGCGCCTGCGGGCGGCGGCGCTGTGCGCCGCGGCGGGCGTGGCCGCCGGCGGCGTGGTCGCGTGGGACTTCTCCCAGGCGACGCTCACCGGCAACAACGTCGACCTCTCCCAGCGCACGGCGAGCGGCCTGCAACTCGGGATCCTGCTCATCGCGATGATCGTGGTGCTGCTGCTCGCCGGGATGGCGATCGGCTTCATCACCGCGCGCCGCCCGCCGTCGGCCCACACGCGCCGCCGGGCCGGGATCGCGATCCTCCTCGCGCTGGCGCTCGTCCCCGTCGCGGTCGTCGGGGCGCTGGCCGCGAGCCACCGCGGCCTGTTCGGGACGATCCACCACGACCTGCACACGCTGACCAACGCCAACGCGGTGGTGCCCAACACACCCGGGCGCCTGACCGCCGTGGCCAGCGTCCGCGCCCGCTACTGGTCGGAGGCGCTGAAGGCGTGGAAGCTGCATCCGGTGATCGGCAACGGCGCGGGCGGCTACGGAACCGTCCGCCTGCGCTTCCGCACCGACTCGCTCAACGTCCAGCAGGCGCACGGCTACGTCGTGCAGACCCTGTGCGATCTGGGGATCGTCGGGATGGTGATCAGCCTGGGCATCGCCGGCGCCTGGCTGCTCGCGGCGGGCCGGCTCGCGCGCCCGCTCGGGCTCGTGCGCCGGCGGCGGCTGCGGTTCATGCGCCGGCGCGAGGAGCCCTTCACCGCCGAGCGCGTCGGTCAGCTCACGATGATCGTCGTGGTCCTCGGCTTCGCGGTGCACTCGCTGATCGACTGGACGTGGTTCATCCCCGGCGACGCGCTCGTCGCCATGCTCTGCGCCGGCTGGCTGGCCGGCGCCGCCGGCCGCCCGCGCGGGCCGGCGTGGGCGCCGGCCGACCAGGCCTCGGCGCGGCGGCTCTCGCTCGACGCCGTGCTCCACGCCAAGGCGCCGCGGCAGGCCGCGGCGCTCGTCGTCCTCGTCGTCGCGCTGCTCGCGGCCTGGACCGAGTGGCAGCCCGATCGCTCGGCCGACGCCGCGAGCGCCGCCGGTATCGCCTTCACCCAGGGCAGGACGGCCCAGGCGCTCGCCGACCTGCGCCACGCGCGCTCGGAGGATCCCCTCTCCTCCCTGCCGCTCTGGTACCTGTCGGCCATCCAGCAGGCCGAGGGCCACAACGCCGCCGCGCGTGCCAGCCTTCAGCAGGCCGTGAGGTTGCAGCCCTCAAACCCGGCGACGTGGACCGAGCTGGCCGAGTTCGACCTCGGGTCGGCCGGCACGGGTCCGGCCACCGCGATACAGGAGCTCGGCCCGGCGCTGTTCCTGAACCCTCTCTCCCCGGAGGTCGTCGACGATTTCGTCACCGCCTACCGCGCGCTGCACCCGGGCCAGACCGTCACGACATCGCCGGTGACCCCACCGTGAGCCGCGTGCGCGCCCGCCTGATCGTGCTCACGCTCGCCGCCGCGCTCGCCTTCGGCCTGCAGGCCGCGGCCGGCGCGCAGGCGTCGGTGCAGCAGCAGTCCTGGTTCCAGGACGACAACCTGCTCGTCTACGGCACGCCCTCCGTGCAGGCCAAGACCCTCGAGACCCTGCGCGGCCTGGGCGTCGACGAGATCCGCGTGTCGGTCTTCTGGGACATCGTCGCCCCGGCCTCCGGGCTGCGCAAGCCGCCCCGCTTCTCCGCGGCCGACCCGGCCTCCTACCCCGCCGGGTCCTTCAACCGCTACGACACGCTCGTCGAGCTCGCCCAGCGCTACGGGATCGCGGTCAACTTCGACATCACGAGCCCCGCGCCGCGCTGGGCGACGATCGGCCAGTCCCCGCGCAGCGACATCCAGAAGAACTGGAATCCCTCGCCGAGCGACTTCGGGCAGTTCGTCAGCGCCCTGGGCACGCGCTACAGCGGCACCTACGTGCCGACCGGGCCGCGGGCGCCCGACGTGCCCGACCACAAGCCGCTGCCCCGGGTGAGCTCGTGGTCGATCTGGAACGAGCCCAACCAGCCGGGCTGGTTGACCCCCCAGTACACCGGGACGGTCGCCGATCCCGTTCCCGCCTCGCCGCGAATCTACCGCTCGCTGCTCGACGCGGGCTTTGCCGCGCTGCTCGCCACCGGACACATCCCCGCGGCCGACCACGGCAAGGACACGGTCCTCTTCGGCGAGACCGCGCCCGAGGGCGACGTGCTCAACTCCGGGATCGGGCCCTGCTCCTCACGGCACACCGCCGAGCTGTGCACCGCCGCGATGAAGCCGGTCCCGTTCGTCCAGGACCTGTACTGCCTGAGCTCCGAGGACCAGCCGCTGACCGGCGGGGCGGCGCTCGCGCTCGGCTGCCCGTCCCACTTCGACGCCGGCCAGTTCATGCAGGACAACCCGCTGCTGTTCGTGGCCAGCGGCTACGCACACCACCCCTACGACCTCACGCTGGGGCCGTCGGTCAACCTCACCGACCCCGACTCGGTCGTCATCACCGACCTGCCCACGCTCACCTCACTGCTCGCGAAGGTGCTCGGCGCCTACGGGGTCAACCGGCCGCTGGGGATGCCCCTCTACCTGACCGAGTTCGGCTACATCACCAACCCGCCCAACCCGCTGGGGGTGAGCTTCGCCGAGCAGGCGGCGTACATGAACGAGGCCGAGTTCATCGCCTACAACAATCCCGACGTCAGCGCGTTCTCGCAGTTCCTGCTCGTCGACAGCGCGCCCAAGAAGGGCCAGGCCAACGCGCTGGCCGCCTACGGCGGCACCTTCCAGACCGGCCTGGAGCTCGCCAACGGCGATCACAAGCCGGCCTACGACGCCTACCGGCTGCCGGTCGACGTCCCGACCGCGCACGTCTCCGCCCCCGGCGGGGCGATCCGCGTGTGGGGCGAGGTGCGCGCCGCGCGCCTGTACGACACCAACACCGTGCGCATCCTGCTGCGCCCGCGCGCCCACGGCAAGGACGTGCCCGCCTATCGCACCCTGCGCACGATCGTGCTGCACCGCGGCCAGCGCTTCTTCGACAACTTCGTCTCGATCCCGTTCAGCGGGCTGCTCGCGCTGTCCTGGAAGCCGACGCCCGATTCACCCCGGCCGGTCGAGAGCCGGCTGGTCCCGATCACGGTCGGCTGAAGCGCCCGCTGGGCGCCGCCGTCCCGCGCCAGCCGGCGTGGTCGACGAGATCCTGCGGCAGCGGCCCGTGGCTGCGCAGCGCGCACACGTGGCGCAGCAGCGCCTCGTACTGGTCGGCGACCGCCCCCCAGGAGTACTCCTGGGCGCGCAGCAGCGCGCGCTCGCGGTAGCGCGCGACGAGGTCGGGGTCGTCCAGGCAGCGCTCGAGGGCCGCGGCGAGCGCCGGGACGCCGTGGCGGCCGGAGAAGGTCAGGCCGGCGTCGCCGACCGTCTCCACGTTGGGCGCGTGGTCGTTGACGAGCACGCAGTTGCCGGCGGCCATCGCCTCGAGGATCACCGGGTGCGTGCCGCCGACCTCGGTCGGCGCGCAGAACAGGTAGGCGTGGCGCTGGAGCTCCCAGTAGCCGCGCCCGAACACGTAGCCGGGGAAGATCACCCGAGGGTCGCCCTTGCGGCGCACCTGGCGGATGTACTCGTCCGCGTACGGGGCGCCGCCGACGACGACGAGCTTCATGCCCCGGGCCCGCGCGGTCGACACGCGGGCGAACGCCTCGACGAGCATGTGCGGGTTGTTCTCGGGCTCCAGGCGCCCGACGAACAGGATGTAGCGGCGCGGCTCGATCCCCAGCGCCTCCAGGGTGCGCGTGCCGCGGTGCTGCGGGTCCTCCACGCCGTACGGCACCACGCCGATGCGCCGCCCGTAGCGGCGCTCGAAGATCTCGGCCACCGCATAGGAATCGGTGAGCGCCTCGTCGGCCCAGCGCGGAGCGCCGCGCTCGGCGAAGCGCAGATAGGCCTTCGCCGGCCGCGGCCACTTGCGCCGGTCGGAGTCCAGCCCGTCGACGTTGATCACGGTGGGGATGCCCGCGCGGCGGGTGATCAGGCACAGCGGGCTGTTGCCGGCGATGAAGAACAGCGCGACGTCGGGATGCAGCCGGTGCGCGCAGTGCAGCGCCGACAGCAGCGTGTGCGCGAACGTGTCCAGGTACTTGTTGCGCACCGTCGGCAGGTGGACCAGGCGCGCGCCGCGCCAGGTTCGCAGCCGGCGGTCGACGACGTGCGGGCGGCAGTAGACCACGACCTCGTGCCCGCGCTCGGACAGGCGGCTGGCGAGCTGCTCGGCCGCGGTCTCGAAGCCCGAGTAGGAGGCGGGGATGCCGCGCGTGCCGAGGATCGCGATCCGCAGCGGGCGCTGGTCGGCTCCCGCCGCCGGAACGGCGTCGGCGGCGAATATCGAGGGCGCTGGTTCCGTCAAGGTGCCGCGGCCAGGGTATAAGCCTCGATGTGGGCCCGCGCCGAATCGGCCCACGAGTAGCGCGCCGCGCGCTCCAGGCCGGCGGCCGCCATCGCCGCGCGGCGCGTATCGTCCAGGGCGAGCAGCTCGGCGCACAGCCCCTCGGGATCGTCGGCATCGACGTAGCGCGCGGCGTCGCCGCAGACCTCGACCACGGCGGCGCTGCGCGCGGCGATCACCGGCACCCCGCAGGCCATCGCCTCCAGCGCGGTGAGGCCGAAGCCCTCGTGCCGGGCGGGATGCACGAGCGCGGCGGCGCGCTCCAGCAGCGAGACGACGTCCGCCCCGCGCTCGCCGGCGGCGCCGGCGAGGACGAGCGGCAGCGGCGCCGCGGCGCGCTCGCGGTAGCGCCGGTAGCCCTCGCGCAGCAGGCCGAGGTTCTTGCGCGGCTCCTCGTCGCCGATGTAGAGCAGGTGCTCGGCGGCGACGTTGCGCGCGCCGGCGACCTGCCCGGGGCCGTGATGGGCAACGACGATCCGCTCGCGCGGGACCCCCCAGCGCTCGTGCACGTCGGCCGCGGTCGCGTGCGAGACACAGATCACCGCGCCGGCGCGGCGGGCGGCGAACCGGTGCGCATGATGGGCCCACAGGCGATATCGAGGGGGGAAGAAGAGTGGGATGCGCTCGAACGCCAGGTCGTGGACGCAGACGACCTGCCGCGCCCCCGCCGTCCACGCGGGGAGCGGGTGGTGGATGACGTCGGCACCGGCGGCGCGGGCTCGCCGGGCCAGCTCGACCGTGCTCCAGGCCAGGTCGTGCACGGCGTTGCCGGCGCTCGCGCGCAGCGGGCCGCCCGGCGCGCGGCGCGCAATGTCGACGGCCTCCACGACGTCGACCCCCTGCGCGCGCAGCGCCGCGGCGATCTGCTCGATGTAGATCGCGGTGCCGCTCGGCCCGCGTCGGGCGTAGCTGGCGTCGAGCAGGACGCGCATCACGGGCGCGCACGCTCGGGCGGCAGATCTCGATAGCGCTCGTCGTTCACCGGCGCAGTGTGACAATGAGGGGATGCCCCGCCGGATGCTCGCCGTCGCCGCCGTCGCCCATCCGGGCGGCGCGGAGACCACGCTGCTGCGCTTGCTGGGGTCGCTGCGCCGCCGCGGCTGGGCGGTGACGCTGACCACGCCGGGGGAGGGACTGCTCGCCGACCTCGCCCGCGAGGCCGACCTGGAGGTTGTGCATCTACCGGTTGGACCACTGGCCGGGCACCGGTGGCCGAGCCCGCGCGCGCTCGCCTCCTACCCACGCGCCCGCCACCTGGCCACCGCCCGCGACGTCGTCTACCTGAACGGCGCGGTGTGCGGGCGCATGCTGCCCGCGATCGGCGGCGCGCGGCGGGTTCTGCACATCCACGACATGGTCGAGCGGGTCTCGCCGCTGTGGCGTCGGGCCGATCTGGTGCTCGCCGCCTCGCAGGCGGTCGCGGGCCGGCTGCCCGGGCTGGCGGCCGAGGTCGTCTACGCGCCGGTCGATCCCGACCCCCCGCCCGCCGTGCCGCCGTGGCCGCCCGAAGGCGGCCCGCGGATCGGCTTCGTCGGGCGGATCGAGCCGCGCAAGGGGCCGCTCGATCTCGTGCTGGCGGCGCCGCTGATCCGCGAGCGGATCCCCGACGCGCGCATCATCATCGTCGGCGAGGACCCCTACGGCTCCGATCCCGAATATGTTGCGCAGGTGCGCTCGGCAGAGGCGGTTGAGCACTATGGGTGGGTGGAGCGAGCGGACGCGCTCATGCGTCACCTCGACGTGCTCGTGCTGCCCGCTCGCCGCGAGCCGTTCGGCACCGTGCTCTCGGAGGCGATGGCGGTCGGGACCCCGGTCGTCGCCGCGCCGGTCGACGGGCTGCCCGAGGTCGTGCAGGACGGCGTCGGCGGCGTGCTCGTGGAGCCTGGCGATCCGGCCGCGCTGGCGGCGGCGATCGTCGACGTCCTCGGTCGCCACGAGGAGCTCTCGCAGGGCGCGCGGAAGGCCGCGGCGCGCTTTCACACCGAGACCTACGCTGACCGGGTCGAGGCGCTGCTGACCCGATGAGGGTCTCCTTCGACAGTCGTCCCGCGAGCGACCCGCGCGGCATCGGCCGCTACTCGCGCTGCCTGCTGGAGGCGTTGCGCGAGACGACGCCGGAGGGCGACGAGCTCACCGAGACGCACCGTCCGCGGCGCGCCGACGTCTACCACTCGCCGTGGATCGACGGGGCGCTGCTGCGCAGCCCGTGCCCCATGGTCGTCACGCTGCACGACGTCGTCCCGCTCAAGCGCCGCAGCGAGTACCTGCGCACCGGAGCGCGCATGCGCATGCGCTACCTGGCCGTGCAGCGCGCGGTGCGCATCATCGTGCCGACCCAGACCGTCGCCGAGGACGCGGTCGAACGGCTCGATCTCCGACGCGACCGCGTCGTGGTCATCGCCGAGGCGGCGGCGAGGAGCATGTACCCGCGCAGCGCCGAGGAGGTCGCCGACGTGCGCGAGCGCTATTCGCTTCCCGAGCACTACCTGGTCTGGGTGGGGGGCCTCGAGCACCCCGATCCGCGCAAGCACGTCACCCAGCTCGCGGCGGCGCCGCGCGAGCTGCCGCTCGTGCTCGTCGGCGCGACCCGCCCGTGGGCGCACGAGCTGCCGGGCGTGCAACTCACCGGCCGTGTCCCCGACGACGACCTCGCGGCGATCTACACCGCCGCGCACGCGCTCGTGTTCCCCTCCGACGACGAGGGCTTCGGGCTGCCCACGGTCGAAGCGCTCGCGTGCGGGACCCCGGTCGTCGCCTGCGAGGTTCCCGCGCTGCGCGAGGTGCTCGGCGACCGCGCCACGCTCGTGCCCTGCGGCGATATGGAGACCCTGATGGCCGCCGCCCATCGGGCGCACCGCCCGGCGCCGGCGCCGCCGCCGTGGAGCTGGACCGACGCGGCCCACGCGACGTGGGATGTGTACGCGAGCGCGATGCACCAGCGCGGCGACGCCCGCAGCTGGAACCGGCGCGCGCGCCGCCGGCTCCCGCGCGAGGCGTAGCCGCTAGCGGCGGTGGTTGACGGTCAGGTGCAGCGTCTGGCGGGCCGTGATCGGCCCGGGGATCAGCGCCTGGTACTCGTACTCGATGTTGCGCGTGGTGAGGTTCAGCGGCAGGATCAGCGTGATCCTGCCCCCGGCGCGCGTCTTCAGGCCCGTCTTGAGCAGGCGCACCTTGCCGTGGTCGATGATGTGGTAGATCGTGATCTTGGCGCCGACGATCCCCTGACCCTCAGGGTTGGTGAGCACGCCGCGCGTGACCACCCGGGTGCCGTACAGGTGCGCGAAGCGCCGGCGGTGGTTGGCCACGAACCAGACCTTGAGCCTGCCGTGCTCGATCGAGGTGACCGCCGCCGGTGAGACGCCGGTCGTGGCCGGGTTGAGCGCCGGGAAGGGCACCGGCCCGTAGACCGTGGTCGTGTTGCCAGCCGCGTCCTGCACGTCGATCTCCAGGGAGTGCGGGCCGGGCGGCAGGCCGCTGACCGGCACGCTCACCGCGACGCCGTTGACCGACAGCGGGCACGGGACCGGGACGGTGAACTCGAACGCGTTGCCGTCGGACGGGTTCGCCGGCGTGCAGCTCGTCCCGGGCGAGATCAACGTGGTGCCGACGATCGTGCCGTCGGCCTTGACGATCGTGCGGTAGACGCCGCTGCCGACATCGGTGGCGTTGTAGGTGAGCCGCAGCGTGCCGCTGAGCTGGCCGTTGTCGCTGACGTGGACCGCGCTGACCGCCGGCGGGGTCGGGTCGCGCAGGCCGATCGCCACCTGGGTGAAGTCGGCGCCGATCGCGTTCTGGCACGGCGGGCCGATCGTCGAGGAGCCGCACTGGACCTGGAAGGAGAGCGCCTGGCCGGCGAGCCCCTGGCGGGAGATCGGCGCGGTCAGGTTGGCCTGGCACTGCGAGGTGTTGGACTCATCGCAGCTGTCCAGCGCGGTGTTGTCCAGGTACAGGTTGTAGGTCGGCGCGCCGTGCTGCTCGGCGTCCTGCCCGGCGACCACGCCGGAGGTCTGCCGCTGGGCGGCGACGTCGACGATCGAGGTCCCGGCCGGCGCGGTGAACGTCCACGACGCCGCCGAGGCGGCCGCGGGCGTGGGCCCGGTGAGGTTCGCCTCCAAGCCGCCGCCGGAGAGGCAGTCGTTGGCCGCGGTGGCGCCGCCGCCGGCGGCGTCCACCCAGCCCGCGGCCGCGTTGGGGACGCTGCCCGAGCCCAGGCAGCTGTAGACGGTGTAGACGCCGGGCGTGAGCGACGGCGTCGGCGAGGACGTAGAGGACTGGGCGTCGGCCACCGACCCCGCCGTCAGCCCCAAGAGGAGCAGCGAGGAGACCACGATCCGGGACAGCGAACGGAAGTGCGGCACCAATACCTCCAGCGGAGAAGCGCAGGACTTCCTCGTCCAGCCCGCGCAGGCAGCGCGGGACGCGACAATTCACCCGGCCCTGGGTCGGCGAGATCGTATAGGGCGCCTCGGATCGGGGCTGCACGCCCCGTTGCGGGACGAGCCTCCCACGTCAGTGGCCTAACAAGCGCGGGGTCGCGGCCTCGGTCGTGACGAGGATCGCGCCCCCGCCGGAGGCGTAGGCCTCCTCGCCGGGCTGGAGGACGTCCATGCCGATCGCCGTCACCCGCCGGCCGCGCAACAGGTCGAGCGTGAACCACACCACCAGCGTGCACGCCGGGGTGAGCAGCGTGTTGGTGAACGCGAGCTCGCCCTGGTGGTTGATCCCGAAGCCGCTGCCGCCGTTGAAGCCGAACCAGCCGAACCACAGCAGCCCGGCCCCGAGCAGCACGTAGATCGCGTTGTGGGGCAGCAGCGCCTGGCGACCGTAGTCCTTGCCGGCGCGAACGGCGAGCGCCGAGCGGCCCGAGTCCGTCTCGAGCGGGACGCCGCCGGCGAAGTCGAGCGTGCCGTGGGCCTGCAGCCAGCCGCCGCCGAACGACCAGTGCGCGAAGCGCATGCGCTCGACGACCGCGCCGGAGACCAGCGCGGCGGTGATGATGCAGAACGTCGTCTCGGAGGCGAAGAAGACCAGGTGCGGGATCGTCGTCCCCGCGCGCGGGGCGAAGCCGACGCCGCGCAGGGCGGCCAGGCCGAAGCCGCCGCCGTGCGAAAAGGCCAGCGAGTAGCCGACGAGCCCCCAGGCCACGGTGGCCACCGCGAGCGCGGCGCGCGGTGAGTCGCCCTCGTCGGTCTCGCCGGTGCGAATGCGCACCGCCTGCTCGAGCGGGACGACGAAGATCCTGCCCGTGCGCGCCCCGCCGCACAGCGCCCTAGAGCAGTCGCGGTGAGAGCCAGGTCTCGCACGCGGCGGCGCCGGCGAGCAGAACGGCGCCGACCAGGGCGCACACCGCCAGCGCCGCGATCAGCCGGTCCGGGTTGCGCCGGGCGACGATGATCGTCGCGCCGAGCGGCAGGAACACCGCGGTCAGCTCGGGGATCGCGTGCGGGAGCAGCGCGGCCAGAACGCTTCCCGGGGAGCGGTGCAGCTCGCGCGAGACGGCCGCCAGCCGCGCCCCGATCGTGTGCGAGAGGTGGTACATCGAGTACGCGGCGGCGCCCGCGACCCCGACCAGCGTCGGGCGGGCGAGCTGGCGGTGGATGAAGCGGTCCCAGCCGAAGCGGTGCTCGGCCTGCATCGGCAGCGTGCGCAGGCAGGCGAACGTCGCCACCCCGATGAGCAGGTGCAGCAGCAGCACGCACAGGTTGCTCGCCCACGTGCGCAGGGCGTCGGCGAGGTCCCCGACCCGGGGCACCCCGCCGCCGGCGTAGTCGGGCCGGACGTCGACCGAGAAGGCGAGCACGAGGGCGAGGATCGCCACCGCGACGATCAGCGAGAGCGACAGCCACGGCAGCACCACGCGAAAGCGCCCCGCGCGCCACTCGCGCAGCGCGTCGCGCGTGTGGCCGACGTGGTGATCGAAGATCTCCCGGTTGCGGGCGCTCGCGGCGTGGCTGCTCGACACCCTCTGGTTATCGGGATCCGGCGCGCGGAAGTCGAGCGGCGCGTTGCAACCGGGCGGGGCGTGACCTGCGAACCTCCCGGACCGCGCGCGCATGAGTACCGCCGAGATCACAGCGTCCACCAGCGGGATCGAGGAC
>DATAWZ010000189.1:0-30257 GCA_036266975.1 Solirubrobacteraceae bacterium | reverse complement strand
CGTATCGGCGAGTACATCGCGGTGCTGTGGAAGGGCCGGATCGTGGAGGCGGGCGATGCGCCGCAGATGTTCGCCTCCGAGAACCCGTTCGTCCGTCAGTTCCTGGGCGGCCAGCCGGAGGGCCCGCTCGGGATGGAGTAGAGGAGCCGCCCGGAATGGAGTAGACCGAACGGTGGAGGCACCTGGTCCCTCCGGGGGATATACGAACTTGCTCGAAACGATCAGCATCACCAACGCCGAGAGGGTCTGCGGGGCCCCGCTATGCGGGGCCGCCCGGTGGTCCTCTTGGATTTCATCGATGAAACCCAGGGAGTACTGAAACCAATGGCAACCCCACAAGTAGGGCTCGCCCCAGACCGGGTCCTTGCGCCTCCTCCCGTACGGGGGAAGCCCAAGACCGGTGGCCCGCGGCCGATAGACGCCACGGGCGACGCGCTCCAGCAGATCGCAGGGATGATGATCCTCTGCGTCCAGGCGATGGTGGCTTGCGTCACTCCGCCCTTCACCTGGAAGTACGACTTCATCGAGGAGAGCTGGCTCATCGTCAAGCGCTGCACGCTGCCGGTGATGCTCTCCACGACGTTCTTCGGGCTGGGGGCACCCGGCCTGCAGGGCGGCAACATCACCTACATCTTCGGAACCGTAGACCGTCTCGGCGCATTCTTCGTGATGGCCTCGGTGCGCGAGTTCGCGCCGTGGATCAACGGAATGTGCGTCGCGGGGATCGGCGGTACCGCCATCTGCGCCGACCTCGGCGCCCGCAAGGTACGTGAGGAGCTCGATGCCCTCGCGGTCCTCGGGCTCGACCCGGTGCGGACGATCGTCGCGCCGCGCTTCCTCGCGCTCGGCCTGACCACGGCCGCGATGAACCTCATCGCGATCGTGTTCGGGGTCTTCGGTGGCTGGATTGCCGCCGTGATGTGCTTCAAGAACACGAGCACCGCCGGCTACCTGGCGACGTTCACGTCGAACTTCACGATGCCGGACCTCTTGGGCAGCGTGATCAAGACGAGCCTGTTCGGCTTCATCATCGGCGTCGTCATGTGCTACAAGGGCATGAACGTCAAGGGCGGCGCCGAAGGGGTCGGTCGCGCCGTCAACCAGGGCGTCGTGATCGCCTTCGCGGGCATCTGGGTGTTCAACTACATGTTCACCACCACGATGCTTGCCGCGTATCCCGAAACCGGCAACCTACACTAGGGGGGCGGAGCTATGGAGGCATCACCATTCCGCCCTTCCCGTTTGCGGGAGCCGGGCGAACGGCCCGGCGCCGCACAGGAGGCATGGGGCAACTTCACGGGCCCCCTCGGCGACTTCCTCAGTGAGACGGGCGAGCTGGCGGCCTTCACCGGCCGCACGCTGCTCGAGCTCCGAGGGGTCTGGCGTTACGCGGCGGAGATCTTCCGCCAGGCCGGCATCCTCATCGTCGGGTCGGCGCTGGTCATCTGGTTCATGGAGTTCGTCATGGGGCTCGAGTGCGCCACCGAGGCGGACTACGTGCTCCGCGGCTACGGCGCCACGGCGTACTCCGGGATCTTCACCGGGTGGTGCGCGGTCCGCGAGTGTGTCCCCTACATGTGGGGTTACATAGTCGCGGCCAAGGTCGGCTGCGGCTTGGTCGCCGAGGTCGGCTCGATGCGCATCAACGACGAGATCGACGCCATGGAGACGATGGGAATCAACCCGATGCGCTACATCGTCGGGACGCGGCTGATGGCCGCGTGGATCACGTTCCCGTGGTTGATAATCGTCGGGTGTGGATTCCACTTCCTTGCGGACTACTTCGTGATAGTGGTGCAGATCCACGAGGTATCGAAGGGCGGCTGGGAGCTGATCCACTGGTCCGCGAACACCCCGATGGACTTCCTGTATATGGAAGTGAAGTGCATGGTCTCGGGGACCCTGATCGTGCTCGTGGGCTTGTACTACGGGTACCGAGCGAAGGGTGGCCCCGTAGGGGTGGGAACAGCGACCGCAAGATCGATGATCCTCAACCTCGTACAGATCCACGTCACCGGTTCTCTGTTGACGATGATCTTCTGGGGCCTGAATCCCAACATCCCCGCAGGAGGCTGACGGGTCGGGCTCACGCAACGGTTTGCAGAAGGGAAGTGAACGGCAGGCGCTGTGCGGCGTCGGCGTTTTGCGGGAATCGCGCCGGGTGCGGTTCTCGGTTGACAAGTTCCGCAGAGATGCATAAGAGTGTTCGGGCAGGGGCCTAGGGAACCCCCCGGCACGGACGACGAAAGACACAACGACGGCAGGGAAGGACAAGGGAGAGGGTGTACGCGCTAAAGGAATTCGTTCGCGGGATCGTGACGCGGCCCCTCGTGGTCCTCGCGGTGGTCCTGTTCGGACTCTTTGCGTACTGGGTGTACACCACGCGCACGCAGTCCTACCACGTCAAGGCCGAGTTCCAGGCCGCCGTGAACCTGTACAGCGGCGAGGACGTCAAGGCCAACGGCATCGACATCGGCAAGGTCGGGGGCATCGCGGTCAACGACGGCATCGCCGACGTGACGATCGGGATCAGCAACCACCAGTTCTATCCCCTGCACCGGGGCACGATCGCCGACCTGCGCTTCGGCACGACGATCGGCAACGGTACGCGCGAGATCGACATCACCCCGGGCCCATCGAGCGCGCCGACCATCCCGAACAACGGGATCATCCCGGTGAACGACACCGAGAGCACGGTCGAGTTCGACAAGTTCTTCGACGTGTTCAACACTTCCACGCGCACGGCCATGCAGCAGATGGCGACCAACGTGAACAACTCGTTCGCCGGCCACGAAGCGGACCTCGGCAAGGGCCTCGCGGCCACGCCCGGCGGGCTGACCTCGATCGCCGGCTTCATGGGCGACCTGAGCGCCGACAAGGCCGCGCTCGGCCAGCTCGTCTCGACCGGCGACGCGGTGACGACCAAGCTCGCGGCCAACCAGGCCCAGATCGAGGCGCTGCTCGGCGTCACGGCCACCACCTTCAACGTCTTCGCGCAGCGCACCGCCAACACGCAGGCCTCGATCTCCGGTTTCGCGCCGACGCTCACGCGCGCGCAGAGCACCTTCAACCGGCTCGACACGAGCATCGGCTACCTGACTCCGCTGATGCATGACCTCGCGCCCGGCGCCAAGCAGCTCGTTCCGCTCTCCCAGCAGCTACAGCCCGCCCTGCGCACGCTGCGCGAGACGGTTCCGGACGCGGTCGCCGCGGTGCGGACCGGCACCGCCGCCTCGCCCGAGATCAGCGACTTCCTGAACACCGGCGTGCCATTCATGAACTCGCTCGCGCCCGCGCTGACCAAGTTCGCGCCGATGATGGCCTGCCTGCGCCCCTACGCGCCGGAGACCGCGGGCTTCCTGTCCAACTGGGCCTCGTTCACCGAGGGCTACGACTCCTTCTCGCACTACGCGCGAGCCGACGCCCCCGAGGGGACGAGCTCGGTGAACTCGTACGTGGGCATCACTCCGGCCGAGTACGACTCGATCAGCGGTCAGGTGTACGCGCTGCCGCGTCCGCCCGGCATGGGCAACCAGGAGGGCAACCAGGTGTGGTTCGAGCCGCAGTGCGGCATCGGGCCCAACAGCCTGAACCCGGCCGACGACCCGGAGACGGGGACGAACGGATGAGGCGCGCGCTGGACATGAGCGGGCGCGAGCGCGCCAACTGGGCCGTGGCGATCGGCATCGTCGCCCTCGTCGGCCTGTTCATCTGGTTCGTCTTCTTCCGAAGCCAACACAAGTACATCATCTACGCCGACTTCTACAACTCGGACGGGATCATCAAGGACTCCGACGTGAAGATCGGCGGCGTCGCCGGCGGCGAGGTTGCGTCACTGAACCTGATCAAGGTCGGCGGCCAGGACGTCGCGCAGCTCAAGCTCGCCATGGGCAGCGACGGCGCGCCGATCGGCCAGGGGGCGAGCGCCGCGGTCCGCCCGGCCAACCTGCTCGGTGAGAAGTACGTGGACCTCAACGTCGGCAACCTCAGCAAGCCGCTGCGGTCGGGTTCGACCATCCCGGTCTCGCGCACGAGCTACCCGGTCGAGATCGACGACGTGCTCAACGTCCTGCAGCCCGATGTGCGGGCCTCGCTGCGGCTGCTGATCAACGAGGCGGGCGTCGGCCTGGACGGCCAGGGGACGAACTTCAACACGACGCTGACCGACCTGCCGCCGGCCCTGGACCAGACCAACCAGGTCGTCGGCGAGATCGCCGCCCAGGATCAGACTCTGAAGAGCCTGATCACCAACTCCGACCAGGTGATCAGCTCGATCAGCACCAAGCGCAAGGACCTGCAGACGCTGATCGGCAGCGCCAACTCCGCGCTGACGGTCACCGCGCGCAACCGCGCCGCGCTCGGCCGCACGCTCGGCGCGGCACCGTCGACGCTCAGCCAGGTCCAGACGAGCCTCGGCTATCTGCGCACGACCGCCACGAACCTCATCCCGGCCAGCGAGGACCTCCGGAAGGCCTCGGCGCCGCTCGCCGCCACGCTGCAGGCGCTGCCCGGCTTCCAAGCCGCGGCCAAGGGCACGCTGGCCACGATCGAGGCCGACTCGCCGACGATCACCCACCTCGGCGTCGAGGGCTCCCCGATCGTCGCCCGGTTGAAGCCGACCGTCGACCGGCTGAACACGTTCGCGCAGAACCTCACACCGAACATCAACACGCTCTCCGACAACGGGATGGCCCAGCTGCTCGGCCTGATGAGCGCCTGGGTCCGCACGATCCAGGACCGCGACAGCATCGGCCACGTGTTCCGCATCCACGTGATCGCCGACCCGCAGATCCTGACCAACTCCCTGAGCGACCTGCCGAGCAGCAGATCGACCGCTCGCAAGCACCTCTCGCGCACGACGCCCACCATCACCCCGACGGCCACGGCGCCGACGACCCAGACCACGACCACGACCAGCGCCCCGACCTCGACGCCGAGTTCCCCGGTGAGCACGATCACCTCGTCGGTGCAGGGTCTGGTCAACGGCGTGACCGGCCTGCTCGTCGGACCACACGGGCTGCTCGGCGGCGTGCTGCACGGCTCCTCGTCGACGAACAGCGCGACGCCGGCGACGACCCCGACGTCGACGACCCCGACGACGCCGGCGGGCTCGCAGGCCACCCAGGCCAACAGCGTCAACCAGCTCCTGAACTACCTCTTCGGATCATGAGCGTCTTCAACCGCCGCGGCCGCGCCGTCAGCCACCAGCCGAGCAAGGCGTTCATGTACGCCGTCGGCCTGTTCGGCATCGCGTTCGCCTCACTGCTCATCTGGATCGGCTACCACGCGCCGCAGAACATTCCGGGGCGCGGCTACTACAACCTGTACGCCCAGTTCAACGACGCCGACAACCTCACCCAGACCAACCAGGTCCGGATCGCCGGGCGCCTGGTGGGTCAGGTGCTCGACCTGCATGCCCACAACGGCGAGGGTGAGATGCGCCTGCAGCTCACGCCGGGCGTCAAGCCGCTGCTGTCCGACACCACGCTGGTCGTCCGCCCGCGCAGCCCGGTCGGGGTGCACTACATCGACCTGATCCCGGGTACGAAGGGCACCCCGCTGCCCAACAACGCGGTGATTCCCGCGACCCAGACCACCGCCTCGCGCGAGCTCGACGAAGCCCTGGGCACGCTGAACGCGCCGGCGCGCGTGCACGCGCAGATGCTGCTCAACGCGCTCGGCGAGGGCTTCGCGGGCCGCGGCGATGACATCAACCTCACCCTCACGAACTCGCCCAGCGCGCTGAACAACCTCGGCCAGGTCACCGGTGCGATCGCCGCGCGAACCGGCGCGGCCGGGCGGTTCATCCAGTACAGCAACGGGGCGGCCGCCGCGGCCGACCCGGTGCGCCAGACCATCGCCACCGGATTCCATCCCGAGGCGCAGGCGCTGCAGCCCTTCTACGTCGCCGGCAACGGCCTCTCGAGCACGCTCCAGAAGGCGCCGAACGACCTGTCCTCGACACGCGACTCGCTCAGCCAGACCGACCCCTTCCTGTCGGCGCTGTCGTCCTTGAGCCACGACGCGCTGCCCGTGCTGGACGCGGCGCCCTCGTCGTTCACGCGGGCCGCGGCGCTCCTGCGCGACGCGCGGCCGGCGATGCGCGAGCTGGGCGGGACGTTCAAGCTGCTCGACGACGCGACCAACCCGACGCTCAGCCTGCTCGACACGATCAACCCGGCCCTCCCGGACATCGACACCGGGCTGACCTCGTCGCTGCCGATCCTGTCCAACCTCGCGCCGCGCGGGTGTGACATCCACAACATGCTCGGCAACTGGGAGAGCATGCTCGAGTACGGCGACTCGACCGGCAACTACCTGCGCTTCATGGTGTACGGCGTCACGCCGCAGAGCGTCGGCGGCTACGGCGCCAAGCTCCCGGGCATCAATATCCAGGACGATGCGTATCCGGCGCCGTGCGTGGCGACCGAGGGTGGAGGGAAGGGCTGATGCCCGACACCGGTATCTGGGCCCGGTTCGATCCGGTCGTCGGCAAGCAGAGGCGGCATCCGATCCGCAACGGGGTGATCCTGCTGGCGATCATCGCCTACGTCCTGTACTCGGGCTACACCCGCCACCTCCTGTTCCTCCCGCGCGGCGGCACGGTCGTCACCGCGGACTTCGCCAACGCCAAGGACCTGCGCAACGGCACCCAGGTGCGCGTCGGCGGCGTGGCCGTCGGCGCGGTCTCCGGGATCCACCAGGCCTCCAACGGCCGCTCGGCGATCGTGCAGATGCGGATCAACGACATCGGCGCGCTGAACCTGCGCCAGGACGCGACGGCCAACATCTACTGGCGTACGCTGCTCGGCTTCAACATGTACATCCAGCTCAACACCGGGTCGCCGAGCGCTCCGCCGCTGAGCTCTCGGTACATCGCGCTGTCGCACACGGGCACCCAGGTCGAGCTCGACACGCTCCTGCAGTCGCTGACGCCACCCGCGCGTCAGGGGATCCGGACCTTCTTCGGCGGCTTCGCCAAGGGCTTCTCCGACGCGGCGCCGGTCGGGCAGACCGTCCACCTGCTCGGGCCGACGATGAGCAACGTGGCGCCGGGCATCGGCGCGCTGCAGGGACAGCACCCCGGCGACCTGACCACGCTCGTGCAGCAGACCAACCGTCTCACCGGCGTGCTCGCACGCAACGACGACAACCTCGCCGGCCTCATCGACAGCGGCGCGACCGCGTTCGGCGTGACCGCCGCGCGAAGCGCCGACCTCGGCTCGACCGTCGACCAGGCGCCGTCGACCGAGTCGCAGATCCAGGCGACGATGACCCGCCTGGTGACGACGCTGAACAAGCTCGACCCGCTCGCACAGCAGCTGCTGCCGGGCGTGAGCGCGCTGGCCCCGGCCGCGCGCGCCGCCGAGCCGACGCTGCGTGAGGCGGTCCCCGTCCTGAACACGGCCCGCCCGACCTTCCGCGCGCTGAAGCCGGCGCTGAGCGACCTGCAGTCCGCCGCGACGATCGGCACGCCGCTGCTACAGGGCTACCAGCCGACGGTCAGCCGTTTCCAGACGCAGATCATCTCCGAGCTTGCCGACCCCGACAGCGACCTGAAGCTGCCGCTGTACGAGCTGCTCGGCCCAACGCTCTCGAGTCTGGGCTCGATTCCCGCCCAGTACGACGCCTACGGGCACATCGTCTACTTCGAGGCCGGCGGCGGCACGCACGCGATCAGCTCACTGCCGTGCCAGCTCGCGGTCGGCACGACCGATCCGTCCTCCGACAACGGGATCTTCAGCTGCCAGAACCTCGAGAACCTCACGGCGAGCCTCTTCGGTGGCGGGCTGCCGACGGACAAGAGCAAGAGCTCCACCAAGAGCGGCGGAGCCTTGCCCGACCTGTTGTCGGTCGCCGACAGCGGCGTCGGGAGCGCGGCCACGTCGGTCACCTCGGCGCTGAGCGGGTCGAGCTCGTCCTCCTCGTCCGGCGGATCGACCTCCACCCAGGGCGTCGGCCAGGGCATCGGCCAAGTCGTCGGCCTCGTTCAGCAGCTCGTCTCGGGGGTGAACGGCTGATGGTCAACACCGACCGCCTCAAGCTCGAGATCGCGCGCTCGCGCACGGCGTTCATCATGTACCTGCTCGTCCTGGCCCTCGGCCTGTTCGCGATCGAGCAGGTCCTCAGCCGGGTCGTCTTCCAGCGGCCGTGGGACAGCTACTACGACGTCAACGCCACCTTCCAGGACGTCAAGGGCGTGGTGACCGGCAAGGACCAGGTCCGCATCGCCGGCATCCCGGTCGGCGTCATCTCGCAGTCGCGCCTGAGCAACGGCCAGGCCGTCCTGACCCTGGCGATCCAGAGCAAGTACAAGCCGCTATACCGCAACGCGACCGTCGAGCTGCGCGCGCAGACCCCGCTGGAGGACATGTACGCCCAGGTCACCCCCGGCACGCCGAGCGCCGGTGTGATTCCCAACAACGGCACGATCACCGTGCAGCAGACGATCACCCCGGTCGACATCTCCCGCGTGCTCGACACCTTCAACCAGAACACGCGCTCGATGCTCACCGTGCTGCTCAGCGAGCTCTCCAAGGGACTCGGTGGAACCGGCGGACAGCAGCTCGAGCAGTCGTTCGTCGCGCTCGCGCCGTTCCTGCACGACGCCGACAAGGTGACCCGAGCCATGGCCGACCGCAAGGCCGAGCTCGCGCAGGTCATCACCAACTTCGGAACGCTCGCCCACGCGGTGGCCGACACGGACAAGCAGCTCTCCGGCTTCATCAACACCGGTGACCAGACGCTCGGCGAGCTCGCCGACGAGGACGGGCCACTGTCCTCCACGATCGCCAACCTGCCGCCGACGCTGTCGGCGCTCAAGAGCTCGCTCGGGGTCCTGCAGGCCGCCGAGGGCCAGCTCGACCCGGCGCTTACCGACCTGCACTCGGTGGCGGCTGCGCTGCCCTCTGGCCTGAAGGGGTTGCAGAACTTCGCGATCGAGGCGCGCCCGGCTCTGCGCGCGCTGCAGCCGACGCTCAGCTCGCTGCTGCCACTGGCCACCAACCTTCAGCCCACGGCGGGCTCGCTACGCGGCGCGTTCACCACACTTGACCCGCTCGCCCCTGGGTTCAACAACATCACCACCCAGGTGGCGGACTGCAGCTACGTCCTGCACAAGTTCTTCGCGTGGACGCCGTCGGTCACCGCCTACGGCACGCCGTACGGCGCGATTCCGCGCGCTGACACCACTGTCGGCGTCGACACCGTGGGCGGCCTCGCGCCCGACGTCAACGAAGCCAAGTACCCGTCCTGTCCTTCGGGAGTGATCAACTCACCATGAGAGTTCAGCACCTCCGCGCGAAGATTCTCGGCTTGATCGTCTTCTTCGCCTGCTGCTTTGCGATCTTCGTCTACCTGTACAAGGACGCCGGCGGGAAGTTCCCGTTCGCCAACCCGTACACCATCCACGTGCTCGTGCCCAACGCGTACAACCTGGTGGCCAACGCCGACGTGCGCGAGGCGGGCGTGAAGATCGGCGTGGTGGACGGCATCGCCAACCCGCCCGGCCCCAACGGCGTGCCGGAGGACGTCGCGAACGTCCAGGTCGACATCGACGGCAAGTACGCGCCGATCTACAAGAATGCCACCGCGGAGATCCGTATCAAGACGCTCGTTGGCGAGAACTACCTCGACCTCGAGAACGGCACGCCGAGCGCCGGCAAGATCCCCCGCGGGGGGACGCTGCCGCTCTCGCAGGCGATCGACTCGGTGCAGCTCGACCAGATCCTCGACTCGCTCGATCCGCACACTCGCGCGGAGATCCAGAGCTCCCTGAACGACCTCGGCACTGGGCTGAACGGCCACGGCCAGGACCTGAACAACACCCTCGGCGCGCTCGACCCGGTCGTCACCAACACCGGGCAGGTCATGGATCAGCTGGTCACCCAGAAGGCGCAGGTCGGCGCGCTGGTCGATGAGTTCGGTCGCGTGATGCAGGCGTTCGCCGACCGCGCGTCGGCCGTGCAGCAGCTCGCCACCGCGGCCAAGCAGACCGCGGTCGCGGTCTCGGCGCGCGACACTGCCCTGGAGGCGGCGTTCAACGCGCTGCCGGGCTTCCTGGACCAGACCCGCACGACCACGGGCGAGCTCGCCTCGTTCTCCAGCACGGCCACGCCGGTGGTTTCGAACCTCGACAAGGCGATGCCCGCCCTGGCGCCCGCGGTCCGTGACCTCGGGCCGACCGCGGCCGACACCCTGCAGCTCACGAACCTGCTGCCCGGGTTCATCAAGGCGGTCAATCCGGTGCTCTCGCACCTGACCACCTTCTCGAGCGCGACGAGCCCGGCGATCAGCGGGCTGGACGCGACCCTGCGCGAGCTCGACCCGTACGTGAGCTACCTCTCACCGTACTACGCGGAGTTCGGGGCGTTCTTCGGCAACGTCGGCTCCGCGGTCAACCTCACCGATGCCGTCGGGCACGTCGGCCGGGTCGTACCGGTCGAGAGCCAGGCGTCGGTGGCGAATCTGAACTCGAGCGAGCTCGCGCTGCTGAACGCACTCGAGAGCGCCAACCAGATACAGATCCTGCCGACCCACCTGGGCGAGAACGCCTACCCGGCGCCCGGCACGATCGGCAAGCCGCAGCCGTACAGCGGGGCCTACCCGCACGTGCAGCCGCTTGGTTGATGCGCGAGCCGCCGCGCGCCGCGTGCCCGGCTGAGACGATAGGCAGATGAAGCTCACCGCCGCCGCTCGGCGCACGCATCAGCTGGCGATGGCGTACCCGCGGCGCGCGCTCGCGATCGGCTTGGTCGTGGTGCTCGCCGCCGCGGGCGCGGCCACCCAGCTCGGGGTTCCCGCGGTCGCCCGGCTGATCACCGACACCCATAGCTCCACCGCGCAGGCCACCGACCGGCTCGAGCGCGACTTCGGCGGTGAGCCGATCACGGTCGTCCTGCGCGGCAACCTGCAGCAGACCCTCACGCCGGGCACGCTGCTGCCGGTGCTCGGCCTCGAGGGGCATCTGGCCAAGCTCCCCGGCGTGAAGTCGGTGATCGGGCCGGGCACGTTCATCAACGAGACGGTCATCCAGACCGACCAGGTGATCACCAACACGCTCGGCCCAGCGGCGCAACAGGCCCAGGTCGCCGCCAACGCCGCCGCGCAAATCGCGCAGCGCAACCATCTCTCGGCGGCCGAGACCAGCGAGCTCGAGAATGCGGCGCGCCTGCGTTCGCTCGGCCCCAAGCTCGAGCAGGAGTACGAGAACATCCTCGTGCGCTTCGGCTACCTGGGCCCGCCGTCGCTACTCAACGCGACGTTCATCCAGCAGCTCGTCTGGGGGCCGAACGTCCAGCCCAAGCAGCGCTTCCGCTGGCTGTTCCCCAACAACCGCTACGCCCTGATCCTCATCCGCCCGCGGGCGGGGCTCAGCGACTCGGCGACCGCCAAGCTCGGCCGGCTCATCCGCGAGAAGGTCCGGGCGGCCAAGCTCCCGGGCGTGCGGACCGCGGTGGCGGGCGAGCCGCTGCTCGTCGCCGCCGTCGCCGGCGCCGTCCGCAGCGACCTGCTGCGGCTCGCTCCCGCCGTGCTCGCGGCGATGATCCTCGCCCTGCTGATCGGCTTCCGTCGCGGGCGCGCTCGCCTGCGGCCGCTGTTGCTCGCGGTCAGCGCGGTCGCGGTTACCGAGGGACTCGCGTGGATCCTCGGCCTCGGCCTCACCCCGGCGACGGTCGCCGCGCTGCCGATCGTGCTCGGCCTGGCGCTCGACTTCGCCGTCCAACTCCAAGCCCGCTTCCTGGCCGAGCGGGTGCGCGGCCGCCCCCCGAGGTTGGCGGCCACCGCAGCGGCCCGGGCCCTGGCGCCGGTGCTTTCGCTCGCCGCGGGCGCGATGGCGCTCGGCTTCCTCGTGCTGGTGATCTCCGGCGTGCCGCTCGTCTCGGGGCTCGGGGAGACGCTCGCCGTCGGCATCGGCGCCTCGCTGCTCGTCGTGCTGCTGCTCGGGCCGCCGCTTCTGGTCCTGGGCAAGGCCGAGGGCGGACGCCCGCCCCGGCTCTCCCTGCCGCGCTGGCGGGGCGGAGTTCGGATCGCCTGGATCGCGTTCGCGGTGGCCGGCGGCGTGGCGCTCGGCGGGATGTGGATCAGCCACCGGGCCACCGTGCAGTCCGACGTGACCAAGCTCGCGCCGCCCGGCCTCGCCGAGCTGCGGTCGGTCGAGAAGGTCCAGCACCAGATCGGCACCGGCGGCGAGCTGCGCATCGACGTCCATGGCGCGAACGTCACCACCCCGGCGGCGGTGACCTGGATGTACAACGTCGGCCAGCGCGTGCAGGCGCTGGATTCGCGATTGCTCCCCGGGCCCAACCTGGGCCAGCTGCTCGGCGCCAACCAGGGCCTGCCCAACGCGGCCGGGATCCGCGAGCTCGAGCGCCTGCTGCCGCCGGTGTTCCTCGACGAGGTGCTCAGCCCCGACCATCACGACGCCCAACTGAGCTTCAGCGTTCCGCTCGAGTCGGTCTCGGCCGAGCAGCGCCTGATCTCGCGGATAGAGCCGCTGCTCGCCGGGGCGCCGCGTGGGCTGCACGCCTACAGCGCCGGCGTGATCGCCGAGGCGGCGGCGGGTGTCGACGCGCTGCGCGGCGACCGACCGTGGTCGCTGCTGATCGCCGCCGCGCTCGCCTTCTGCGTCCTGCTCATCGCCCGCTGGCGGCCGCTGCGGGCCCTGGTGCCGCTCGTGCCGGTGATGATGGTGGCCGGCGTCTCGAGCGTCGTGTTCGTCGCGGCGCACCTGGCGCTGTCGCCGCTGAGCGCGAGCGTCGAGCCGTTGGTGCTCGCGGTCGGCGTCGAGTTCGGCCTGCTGCTCGACGCCCGCTACCGCGAGGAGCGCCGCCGCGGGCGCAGCCCGGCCCAGGCGTGTCGCGCCGCGCGCGAGCACGTCGGCGCGCCGGTGGCGATCTCGGCCGGGACCGTCGCGCTCGGCTTCGCCGCGCTCCTGGCCAGCCGCCTGCCCATGCTGCGCCAGTTCGGCCTGCTCGTCGCCGCCGAGGTCATCCTCAGCGCGCTCGCGTCGGTGGTGCTCGTCCCGGGCCTGCTGGCCGCGATGGATCGCGACGCTCCGTCGCCCTCGCGTCCGGTCCGGCGCCGCCACGCCGCCCGTGCCCGTGAGCTGGAGGTTCACTCGTGAATTCCTCGGCGAAGGCGGCCGCACGCTGGTCGAACACCGAGACCGCCGAGCGCGAACGGCGGCTGGGTCGTTTGGCCGCGATGGCCGGGCTCGGCTCGGTCGCGGTCACCCTGTTCGCGATCCTCATCGGCGCCAGCGGCGCGCTCCACGGCCCCGAGCCCGGCGTCACCCCGAGCGACACCCAGTCGCTGCACGGCATCTACGTCAGCGCCCACGATCAGCTCATCGGCAACGCCGCTCGCGGCGTCGGGCTGGTGCTCTCGGCCGGCGTGGGGCTGTTCCTCTACGACGCCGCGCGGCGGCGTGGCGCCTCACTGGGCAAGTGGTTCATTCCGGTGCTGTGTGTCGGCACGGTCTTGTACGCCGCCGACTTCTGGATCGGCTACGGGATCGTTCACCACGCCGCCGTTCGTTACCACGACGCCCACCTGACCGGCAAGGCCGCGTCGAAATACGCCAGCCACCTCTTGCACACCGGGGTTGCGCGCTGGCTGCCGTTGATCGACATCCTCCTGCGGGTCTCGTTTGGCGCGTGGCTGCTGATCATCGCGTACTACACCTTCCTGGTCGGGCTGCTCTCGCGTGCGCTGGCCATCTGGGGCGCCGGCAGCGGCCTGGCCATTCCCTTCCTCGCGGGAGGCGACACGATCTTCCTGGGTTGGATCCTGGTGGTGAGCTCGCTCATCGCCGGCTACTGGCCGGGGGGCCGGCCGCCGGCGTGGGACACGTTCCCGCGGCTCTCCCTGCAAGCACGGATGGCCAAGTGACGAGCCGCGACGCGGCATAGGGTTGGCAGAGGGAGGAGCTCGTGGAATTTCCGTTCGTCCAGTTTGAGTTCACTCACGCGATCGGGCCGACGGAGGGTCGGTACGTCGCGCTTCCGGAGTCGGCCAAGCCGCGCCTGTTCGACGAGCTCGACCGCGGATCGGTCGCGGTCGGCGGCGCCTCGCCCGAGCCGCCCGCGCATTGGCGCACGCTCTCCGAGCACGTCGCCGACACGCAGCGGGTGACCGGCAGCGCGGACATCCTCGTCATCGCGCTGATCGGCGCCTCGGTCGCGCAGCGACGGGGGCTGATCGTCCGTCGCGGGCCGCCGGTCAAGGGCGGGGAGCCGCCGGCCGATGTGGCGCTGCAGGTCGTCACCGTCGTGCGGGCCACGCGCCCGTTCGATCGAGGCCGCTCCGCGAATTCCTGGATGGACGCGCTGCGCCAGGACCGCGAGGAAGAGGACAAGTTCATCGACGAGGCGCTCGTGCTGCTCAACCGTGCGGTCCGGGGCTACCGGATCGGATCGGGCGACCCCTATGTGGTGGACGTCGCCCGCGAGGACGTCCGCGCGATCCGCATCGGCTACGGCAGCGGCCGCGAGGTCAGCGAGGGCCGCTGGGACGCCGCCTACCTGGTGCTCACCCCGCGCAGCCGGCAGGGGCGCGCGGACCGCATCCGGCCCTCGGAGATCGTCGCCGGGGTCCTCAACCATCGCGCCCCGGTGTTCGACTCCGACGAGCTGCTGCTGCGCGCGGTGCTCGACCTTGACCAGGGCCGACCGCGGGCCGCGGCGTTCCAACTCGGGGCGACGCTCGAGTTGCTCCCGAACGAGTTCGCCGGACAGGAGCTGCGCGGCACGCTGCCCCAGCGGCTTGCGCGGCTGCAGGGCCGCACCACACGGGTGCGTGAGCTCTGTCAGCGCTCGCTGTACGAGCCGCTCGGGGGCGAGGAGCGCAGCGAGCTGCTGGAGATCGCTGAGGAGGCCGGGACCTTCCTTCACTCGGTGCGCTCGCACGCACTCAGCGAGGATCCGGGAACGATTGAGGCAGACCTTCAGGAGGACGCGGAGTGAAATTCACCAAGGGTGGTCAAGTGAGCATGCAAACGGATATGGTTCGACGCATCGCCGTGAGGAGAAGGGTTCAGACATTGGTGCTGGTTCCCGTCGCGGCCGTGGCGATCACGGCGTGCGGGAGCAGCAAGGTGGTGAAGACGCCGCCGGCGAACGCCGCGGCTCAGGTCGCCGTGTCGCCGGGCGCGACGGTACAGGTCGCCTCGGGCACGGTGCAGACGGTCGGCACGGTGCTCGTCGACGGCCAGGGGCGTCCGCTCTACAGCTTCTCCCAGGACACCAAGGGGAAGGTCACGTGCACGCGCCAATGCGCGGCCGTGTGGCCGCCGCTGGTCGTGTCGAGCGGTCAGAAGGTCACCGCCGCCGGGCAGGTGCAGTCCAAGCTGCTCGGGACGGTGGCGGATCCCACGGGCGGTCGCGTGGTGACCTACGGCGGCGTGCCGCTGTACACCTACTCCGGCGACCTGGCTCCCCACATGGCTCAGGGTGAGGCGCTCGATATGGACGGCGGGCTTTGGTACGCCATGGCGCCGTCGGGCCGGCCGGCCTGATCGGCCCGCGCGCGCTTCTCCGCCCGCCGCACCAGCAGCCCCAGCAGGACGATCCACGCGACGGCGAACACGCCGAGCGCGATGTCAACGCCTGTTCCCGCTCGCCACAGCGTGGGGCCGAGGTAATAGCTGCCCAGGCCGTACAGCAGGGCCCAGGCCACGCCGCCGCTGACGTTGAAGATGAGAAACCGCCGCCAGGGCATGCGCATCGTGCCCGCGAGCACGGCGGTCCACGTCCGCAGGCCGGTGATGAAGCGCCCGACGAACACGAGCACCGGCCCGTGACGGGTGAACAGCGACTGGCCCAGCGCGAGGCGCCGCTCGGTCAGGCGGACGCAGCGCCCGTAGCGCACGAGCAGTCGCCGGCCGCCCCAGCGCCCGATCCAGAACCCCGCGCTGTCCCCGATGATCGCCCCTGCCGCGGCCACCGCGACGACGCCGGCGATGCTCAGGTGATGCGTGGTGCCGGCGTACGCCGCCGCCGATATGAGCGCGGTCTCGCCCGGGCAGGGCACGCCGAGGCTCTCGACCGCGACGAGCAGGAACACGACCGGATAGCCCCACACCGCGAGCAGGTGATCGATCTGCCGCGTACTGAGGAACGCGCTGGCGGCGATGGCGTGGGCGGTCATCCCGGGGCCATGGTCTCACACCCCAGCCCGCCCGCCCGATGATCGGCCGCGATCGGTTCGACCTGGTCGTCGTCGGCGGCGGCACGGGCGGGCTCGTCTCCGCGCAGATCGCCGCGGCCGCCGGCGCGCGCGTGGCGCTGGTCGAGCAGTCTCGCCTGGGCGGCGACTGCCTGTGGACGGGCTGCGCGCCGAGTAAGAGCCTGCTCGCGGCGGCCGAGCTCGCGCACCGCATGCGCACGGCCGACGCCGTCGGCCTGACGCCGACCGAGCCGCACATCGACTTCGCCGCGGTCATCGCTCACATCGAGCGCGCCCAGCGCACGATCGAGCCGCAGGACTCGGCCGAGCGGCTGCGCGCGGCGGGGGTGGAGCTCGTCCTCGCTCCCGCGCAGTTCGAGGACGCGACCACCATCTCGGCCGGCGGCCGGGCTCTGCGCTTCCGCCGCGCGATCATCGCCACCGGCTCGCGGCCGGCGCCGGTGCCCGGCTTCGAGCGGGCGCTCACCACCGCCACCATCTGGGACCTGCGCGCGCTGCCGACGCGGCTCCTCGTCCTCGGCGCCGGCCCGGTCGGCTGCGAGCTCGCGCAGGGGTTCGCCCGGCTCGGGAGCAGGGTCACGCTGCGCGAGCGCGAAGCGCGCCTGCTGCCCGGCGAGGAGCCCGCCGCGAGCGCGCTGATCGCCCGCCGGCTGGCCGCCGAGGGGGTGCGTGTGCAGCTCGGCGAGGGGGCCAGCGACGCGGCGGACGGCGAGGTCCTGCTCGCCGCGGGGCGCTCGCCGAACAGCGGCGGCCTGCGGCTCGAGCGCGCGGGCGTGCACACCGACGAGCGCGGCGCGGTCCGCGTTGACGAGCGCCTGCGCACCAGCGCCCCGCGTATCTACGCGGTCGGCGACGTGACCGGGGCGATGGCCTTCACCCACGTCGCCGCCTACCACGCTCGCGTGGCGACGGTCAACGCGCTGTTCGCCGGGCGTCGCCGGGTCGACTATCGGGCGGTGCCGCGAGTCACGTTCACCGATCCGCAGATCGCGCGGGTTGGGGTAACCGAGGCGCAGGCGCGGGCGCGCTGGGGCGAGCGCACCCGCGTCGCCGCCTTCGACCTGGCCGACCTGGACCGGGCGATCGTCGCCGGCGAGCGCGACGGGCTCGCGCGCCTGATCGGCGACCCTCGCGGGCGGCTCGTCGGCGCGACGATCGCCGCGCCGCACGCGGGCGAGGCGATCGCCGAGCTGGCGGCGTGGATCACCGTGGGCCGACGGATCGACGACGTCTCCCACGCGGTCCACGCCTACCCGACCTTCGCGGAGGCGCCGGCGCGCGCGGCCGACCAGTACCTGTACGCCGGGCTGACCAGCGCGCGGATGCGCGTGCTCACGCGCGCGGCGCTGTGGGTCCTGCGCGCCCGAGGGATAGGGTGACCACGAGATGGGGATCGCCGATCTGCTCCGCCGCGCGCGGGCGCTCGAGCGCGCCACGCGCCCGGAGTCGCCCGAGCTGCGAGCGGCACTCGACCGCCGCTGGCAGGAGCTGCCCGAGCACGTCCGCACGCCGGCCCAGACGCTCGGCCGGCGCAGCTGCGGCTGCGAAGGCACCCACGGTGTGTTCCCGCGCTGCGATCTGGCCTGCACGCCCTGCTACCACTCGCGCGAGGCCAACCGGGTCCGCGTCGACGGCGCCCACACGCTCGCCGAGGTCGACGCCCAGATGCGCATGCTGCGCGCGCACCGCGGGCCCGGCCAGCACGCCCAGCTGATCGGCGGCGAGGTGACGTTGCTCTCGCCCGAGGAGCATGCCCAGACGCTGCTGGCGATGCGCCGCCACGAGCGCAAGCCGATGAGCTTCTCGCACGGCGATTTCGACTACGAGTACCTCGAGGCGCTCGCGCTCGGTCCCGACGGGCGCCCGCGCTTTGACCACCTCGCCTTCGCGGGTCACTTCGACAGGCTGATGTTCGGTCGCCGCGGCCTGCGCCGGCCGCGCAGCGAGGCCGAGCTGAATCCCTACCGGCGCCGCTTCTGCGAGCACTTCCTGCGCCTGCAGCGCGAGCACGGCGTCGGCCACTACCTCGCGCACAACATGACCGTGACCCCGCGCAACCTCGACGAGGTCGCCCAGATGATCCGCGACTGCCACGACTACGGCTACCGGATGTTCTCCTTCCAGCCGGCCGCGTTCGTCGGCAACCAGGCGCGTTGGAAGGATGACTACCACGAGCTGTCCGACGAGCACGTCTGGGCGCAGATCGAGGCGGGGGCCGGCTGCCGGCTTTCGGCGCGGGCATGGGACGTCGGCGACCCGCGCTGCAACACCGTCGCCTACGCGGGCTACGTCGGCGAGCGTTGCCTGCCCTTCGTCGACGATCGCGACCCCCGCGACCTGCGCGCCCGCGACGCGTTCTACGCGGCCTTCGGCGGCATGGACTTCGAGGGCCCGCCCGCGCTGCGCGCCGCGCGCCTCGTTCGCGCGCTCGCGCGCCGCCCGCGCTTTCTCCCGCTCGCCGCCGCGTGGGCCAGGCGCTTCGTGCGCCGCGCGGGCGGCTGGCGAGCCGTCCGCCGCCACGGCGTGCGGCCGGTGACCTTCGTGATGCACAGCTTCATGGACGCCCGCGTCGTGCGCCCGGCGTGGGAGCTGATGCAGGCTGGGCGCACCGCCGAGGACCCCGAGGTTCGCGCGGCCCAGGAGCGGCTCTCGGCCTGCTTCTACACGATGGGACACCCCGAGACCGGCGAGCTCGTGCCGGCGTGCGTGCAGCACTCCGTCCTTGACCCGCTCGAGAACGAACGCCTGGTGCGCCTGCTGCCGCTGACTCGATGACCACCGACGGGCAGCACTGGACGCGCGAGCAGCTCGCGACCCTGCGCGGGGGCGGCTACTCCCCGGCGGCGGTGGGGCGGTTCCTGCTCGCCTCGCAGCGGCGCGCCAACCAGGTGCGCGCCGCGCGGCCCGAGCTGGCCCGCCAGGCGCAGCGCTGGTGCGCCGCCGGCGCCGTCGCCTGGGCGGCGCCGCTCCCGTCGGTGCGGCGGCGCAGGCGCGCCGGCCTTCTGTGGTGGTGCGCCTGCGCGCTGATGCTCGACTGGCACCTGGGGATGGTCGAGACCGAGGAGGGCCGTCCGCGGCCGCTCGGCCCGGCCGACGCGCTGACCCTCGCCCGTGCCTGGCTGGTGCCGCTCGCCTGGCAGCGTCCGGACGCGCTGACCTGTGCCCTCGCCGGCGTCTGTGACGTGCTCGACGGACCGCTAGCGCGGCTGGGCGAGCCGACGCGGGCCGGGCACGACTTCGACCGCATCGCCGACGTCTGCTTCGCGACGGCCTCGCTGCGCGGCGCGGGCCGGCACGGCCTGCTCGAGGGCTGGGCGCAGGGCGCCGAGACGCTGTGGCTCGCCGTCGGGCTGGCCAGCGGCCTGCACGCCTACTTCGCCCAGCTCGAGGCGCCCGACCGCGTGCTCGTGCATGCGGCGCGCGCGCTCGTCCCGGCGCGCGTGAGCGGGCGGATCCTCGCCGGCGCCGGCCAGCGACGCGCCGGGAGCGCGCTGGTGGGCGGCGGCGCCGCGCTGAGCGCCGCGCTCGCCGCCGGCGCGCTCGCGCGGGGAGCGCGGCTCGCGTCGTGATCGGCGTCGTGGTCATGGCCCGCGCGCCCGTGCCCGGGGCGGCCAAGACGCGCCTTGAGCCGCTGCTCGGCGCCGAGGGCGCCGCGCGGCTGCAGGGTGAGCTGATCCGCCACACGCTCGCGTGGTCGGCCGCGGCCGCGCCCACCTGGCTCGCCCTCACGCCGCCGGACGCCGCGTTCGAGGGGCTGGTGCCCGGCCGAGTGGAGCGCTTCGCCCAGGCCGACGGCGAGCTGGGCGCGCGAATGGCCGCCGCCGCGGGACACATCCTCGCCGTGCACGACGGACCGGTGGCGGTGATCGGCACCGACGCGCCGCTGCTCGGGCCCCGCCACCTCGCCGCCGCCGAGGCGGCGCTGGCCGCCGGCCACGACGCCGCGATCGTTCCCGCCCGGGACGGCGGCTACGTGCTGATCGCGCTCGCGCGCGAGCTGCCCGCGGCGTTCGAGCTGTCCGCGCCGGAGTGGGGAGGACGGCGCGTGCTCGAGCTCACGCGGCGGGCGCTCCAGCAGGCAGGGCTGACGGTGGCGATCCTCGACGCCGTGCGCGACCTCGACACGCCCGCGGACGCGCTCGCGCTGCGCGCGGACCCGCGCTGCCCGGCGGCGCTGCGGCGCGCGCTCGAGCCGCTCGTGTCGATCGTCGTGCCGGTGCTCGGAGAGGAGGCGATGATCGGCGGGCTTCTCGACCACCTCGCCTCGTTGCCCGGGCGCTGGGAGCGGATCGTCGCCGACGGGGGCTCGAGCGATCGCACGTGCGAGCTGGCCGGCGCTCATCCGAGCGCGCCGCGGATCGTGCACGCGCCGCGCGGGCGCGCCAACCAGATGAACGCCGGCGCGGCGGTGGCCGGGGGAGAGGTCGTGCTCTTCCTGCACGCCGACACCCGCCTGCCCGCCGGTGCCCACGCGAGCGTGACCGCCGCGCTCGCCGACCCGGCGCTGCTCGGCGGCAACTTCGCGCTGCGCTTCGACGGCGAGGATCGCTTCTCGCGACTGCTCGGGCGCTGGTATGCGCTGCAGCGCCGCGCCGGGATCTACTACGGCGACTCGGCGATCTGGCTGCGCCGCGCGGCGTTCGAGCGCCTCGGCGGCTATCGCCCGCTGCCGATCATGGAGGACTACGACCTCGTGCGCCGGCTCCAGCGCGACGGGCCGACCCGCTGCCTGCCCGGACCGGCGCGCACCTCGGCGCGGCGCTGGGAGCGCTACGGCCTGGCGCGGACGATCGGCTCCTGGGTGGTCATCCGCTGGCTGTTCATCGCCGGCGTGGAGCCGCGCCGCCTCGCGCGCCTATACCCCCACGCCCGCTGACTACGCCGCGTCGTGGATCTTGTGCGCCTGGCGCGTGCTTTTCAGGACGCGTGGCGGCGGCGCCGCGCCGGAAGCCGAGCGCGTCCTGGCTCTTGTGCGCCGAGCGCGTGTCAGCCCGGCCTCGGAGCGCTACGAGTGGTGCGGGTGGGGCACCTCGAGCTCGTGGCCGAAGCTCTCGAGCTCGCGCTTGAGCGCGTCCAGCAGCGCGCTGCGGATGAAGAAGAGCTCGGTCACCGCCGCCAGCGGCCCGCGCTTGCGCAGCTCGTAGCTCAGCGAGACCTGGATGATCACCCCGCCGTCGTCGACGTCTTCGAACAGCACCTCGCGCTCGCCCACCATCTGCGTGTCCTCGAACCCGAACCGAAACCGCTCCGCCGGCTGGTGCTCGACCACGCGCTCGACCACCGTTCCACGCCCGCCGCCGCGCGACTCCCAGGTGAGCGTCGCTCCGACCTCCGGCCAGCTGCCGGTGGTGCGCACGACGTGGTCGAAGCCGTCGATGAACCTCGGCCAGAGCTCGAGATCGGACCACACCGCGTCCGCCCCGGCAGCGCTGCCCTTGTACTCGCTGGAGAGGCTGACCGCCTTCACGCTGGGGTGCACCTTACCGGTGACGGACGCCGGGGCGACCGCCTATCATTGGACGGCAGAGGCCACTTCGAGGGAGGACCAGTGAACGCGACGAGTGAGCTGACCGGACGACTCCCCGCGGTGCGGGGCGTCAGGGAGCGGCTGCGGGTGAGTCCCGCCATCGCCGCGCGCTGGCCGCTGGAGCGAGTGCTGTTTGCCATCGCCGGCACGCTCACGCTCTTCTCGGTGATCATGACCGCCGCCGTCTCGCCGTGGTGGCTGGTGCTCACCGGCTACGTCGGGGTCAACCAGTGGATCTACGTCGTGCGCGGCTTCTGCCCGTCCTCCTACCTGCTGCGCCGCGGTTGCGGGTTGCGGTCGGTGATCTGGCCGAACCCCGATGGCGCCGACTCCACGCAGGACGGCGCCTGATGGTCCTCGCGGCGATCTGCGCCTTCGAGGCGTTCTTCGGGGCACTGATGATCGTGCTGCTCATCGCCGGGCTGGTGCGGGTGGTGCGCCGCCCGCGCGCGGCGGCCCCGCAGTGTCCCGAGTGCGACTTCCCGGTGCGCAACGACGCCGCCGAGTGCCCGGCGTGCGGTCACTCGCTGCGCGCGGCGGGCGAGCTCGCCACCGCCGCTCACTGAGCTGAGCTAGACGATTCGCCACCAGGGCGGAGCGTCGACGCCCTCGACGCGCTCGACGCGCGCCTCGATCACGTTGAGCAGGATCAGGCTCTCGACCGCGAGCAGGAAGTAGACCGCGTCGGCGCGCCGCAGCGCGATGCTCACGAAGGCGAGCAGGAACGCGTCGTACATCGGGTTGGCGAGCCGACGGTAGATCCCGTGGTCGCTGTAGGCGCCGCGCCCGAAGAAGTTGCCGTTGAACAGCGACTGCAGGCCGAGCTCGCGCAACGCCGTCCCGAAGATGAGCGAGGCCAGCGCCCCGACCACCCATCCGATCGGGCGCACCCAACCGGCCATGGGCCAGGTGGCCTTGTCGCCCGCGAGCGCGAGGCACACGACCGCCGCGCCCCAGACGAGCACGAGCAGGACGATGTGCGCGGGCCAGCCCCAGCGCCCCAGGCGGTCGTAGACGCGGTGGCGCTTCTGCGCGTGGACGCTGGCGCAGTTGGCCGCCACCGCGACCGCGAAGATCCCGGCGCCGACCCAGATCACGGCGCCCTCGGATGCGTCAGAAGTTGTGCGCGTTCAGCCAGGCGAGCGTCTGGTTCGTGACCTCGGGGGCGGTGCGTCCCAGGGCCACCGCGTGACCGGTGTCCGCGTCCTGGTCGAGGGTGACGCTCGCCGCCCCAGTGAACTCCGCCTTGGCCTCGGCACCCGCCGGCGGCGGGAACAGCGCGTCCTCGTCGCCGAACATGAGCAGAATCGGCTCGGTGATCTGCGACGCGGAGGCGCGGTTGATGACGATCGTCTGCAACGCCGAGCCCGTGTCGCCGCACGGGTCGGGTTCGCGCATCGAGTTGGCCGCCGCTTCGACTGCGGGATCGACGTTGTAGAACATGTCGTTGTCGAAGGCCGACGTGGTCATGCCGAAGTCCTCGTAGCCGGGCGAGCCGCCGACGCTCTTGATGCCGCCTGCCTCGCAGCCGAGCGTGGTACTGGTGAACTCGCTCAGCGCCTGCGGGCTGAAGCCGAGGTCCGACCAGGACATGAGGATCAGACCCGCGGCGTCGCGGTACTCCCACGACTCGAGCTCGGCGATCTCGCCGCCGATCGAGTGCCCCGCGAGCACGACGTTCACGAAATTGGGCGCCGGGCCCGAGGAGATCGAGTAGTTGGCGCCGAGCAGGTCCTGGATGATCTGGTGGGCCATGAAGGCCTGTGAGGCCAGGCAGATGTCGTTGCCGTTGGGCTGGCCGCTGGCGCCGTAGCCGAGCCGGTCGATGGTCAGGCTCGTCTGGCCGGC
Source organism: Solirubrobacteraceae bacterium (assembly GCA_036266975.1). Classification (GTDB taxonomy): domain Bacteria; phylum Actinomycetota; class Thermoleophilia; order Solirubrobacterales; family Solirubrobacteraceae; genus DATAWZ01. Next base: position 6,694 of record DATAWZ010000189.1, on the reverse strand, counting down.
GTAGGCCATGTTCATCGCCCAGTCGTAGCCGGGCACCGCCGTGAAGTTCCAGAACCATTCGCCGTAACCCAGACCGTGCAGGTAGAGCGTGATGTCATGGGAGCCGTTGCCGACGAAGTCCGCGCGTGGGCCGATCAGATGGCCGTGGATGACCTGGCTGGAGCCGTCGGCCGCGCATGTGTACGCGAGGGACTGGGTGATCGCCTGGTTGCTGACGGTGAAGGTGACCGGGTCGTCGACGATCTCGCCGAGGCCGACGCGGACGTAGATCGGCGCCGCGGTGACCGTGTGGCCGGCAGCGCTGACCGTCGCGGTGATGCGGTAGTCACCGCTGGCGGTGGTGGCCGTGTTGAGCGCGTGCGAGGCGCTCGAGGCGCGCGAGAGCGCGCCGGTCGAGAACGCGTGCCAGGTGCCGTCGTGGCAGATCGAGATCTGCAGGGTGGCGGCCACCGGCGAGGCGGCGCGCCTGACGGTCACGGTCCGGCCGTGGCGGCGGACCCTGACCGACGTGCGCCCGAGGCTCTCGCGGACCGTCGCCCGGGCGGCGGCATTGCTGGCGACGACCGGCACGGTGCGGTCCACGCCGCACATCTGGTACTCGAAGGTGGGGGTGCCGCCGGAGACCGACACGTGCAGCCCGGTCACCGGGGAGGGCGTCGCGCGGTGGACGACCTTCTTGGCCGGCGGCTTCTTGGACGGGGCCTTCTTGGCCATCGCCGGGGCCGCGAACCCGAGCAGCGCCACGAGCGCGATCAGCCAGGCATAGCGTGCGGTGCGCGCGGTTCCGGTTCCCACCTCCGACTCCTCTCCTCGCGTCCTTCCCGCCTGCACCCTACACGGGGCGGGCGGATGGGCCTTGGCATCTGGCCACAAGGGGCCGGCCGCCCGGTGTGGCTTCCGCCTCCCGCCGGCATTGTGTGTAACATCGTACTGTGTCAAGGTCGACGATGGTCCGACGGCAAGGATCGACGTCCGCCCGGCGGCGGGTCTCGCAGTTCGTGCCGGTGGCGGTCACGCTGGCGGTGATGGCGGTCGAGCTCGTCTTCGCGTCCCCGTACTTCAACGTCGCGGGGGTCGCGGGGTGGATGATCCTGACGCTCATCCTCGGCTACACCGCGATGGCGGTGAGCGGGGTCATGGCCGCGCTCGCCGCGATGATCTTCGGCGATCCGCGCAAGGCGCCCTACGTGCTGCCCTCGGAGCGTACCCCGGTGCGTCGCGAGCCGCTGCCCGTGCTGCCCCGCTCGGCCGCCGCGATGCCGCTCTCCGCCGTCTCCGCGCCCCACGGGGTCCCGGAGCTCCCCGACGTGTCCTCCTCGTGGCCGACGTGGCCCTCCGACGACGAGCTCGAGTACACGCGCGACGCGGTCGCCGCCGGCCTGGTCGGCGGCAAGCCCACGATGGAGCACCGGAGCAGCTGGGTCCCCTACGGCATCCGCCTGTGGCCCCTGATCGGCGTCTTCTCGGTGGGCTTCGTGGCGATGCTGATGTTCACGATCCTCGCCAACCAGGGCCCCTCGCTGTTCTAGGGACCCGCCCCTGTCGGGGCGGTGACGGGAAAATGAACTGCGCGAATGCATCTGGTCAGCGACCGCGCGTGTAGCTATTCTTACGAAGATCATGAGGAGAGTGATCGACCGTGACGGTGGGGTAGGGGCGCCTCCGCTCCCTCCTGCACCACCCGACAGCTTCGATTTCGACGTCGACGAGGGGCCGATGCGACGTGACCTGCGCCGGCAGATCATGTGGCTCGAGCGCGACCTGGTCAAGCTTCGCGAGATGGTCTCCCCGTGGGAGCCGCTGAGCACCCACGAGAAGCGCGGGCCCGGGCTGATGGGCGGGGCCGAGCTCGAGAAGATCCGCGATGAGCTTCTCGACCAGGTGAACGTGCTGCGGCGCAGGCTCGGCGCCGGTCCCCAGTACGACTGACCGTCAGGCCCGAGCGGTCGCGGCGCGCGCCGTGCGCGAGGGCGTCCCGCGGAATGCGGGAATCACGTGCTCGCCCATCAGCTCGATCGAGCGCATCACCTTCTCGCGCGGGACGCCGTGGATCTGCTGGATCCCGAGCATCTGGGTGCAGCCGACGGCTTGGTAGCGGCGAACCTTCTCGATGCACGTCTCGGGGCTGCCGACGATGCACATGTCGTTGGCGTGCAGGAAGTCGAAGCTGATGTCCTGCGGATGGATACCGGTCATCTCCTTCAGGGAGTTCAGCGAGGGAATGTCCGAGCCCTGGAGCCACTGCTGGAAGGCCACGATGATCTCCAGCGTCTACCACTCGATCCCGGCCCGGGCGTTCTCCTGCGCCTGCTCGTCGGTGTCCGCGCAGTGGATCTGCGTGTAGGTCGCCGCCTGCGGGTTGGCCCGCTTGCCGATCGGCTGGGCGCGCGAGAGCCCGTCGCGGTAGGCGTCCATGCGCACGCGTAGATCCTCCAGCGGTGCCATCACGGTGAAGCTGAGCAGGCCGAGGCCGAGCTCGCCCGCGAGACGGTGCGTATCCACGCTCGTACACGCCATCCACAGCGGCGGATGGGGATCCTGGACGGGCTTGGGCACCACCGAGCAGGGCGGGATGTCGAAGCGCTCCCTCTTCCACGAGAACTCGCCGTCCTCCCAGGCGCGAACGATCATCTCGAGGCTCTCCCGCCACTCATCGCGCGTCGTGTGAGGGTCGACGCGAAAGCCCTCGGGCTCGCTGCGCGAGATCCCCCGGGCGCTGCCGAAGTCGACGCGGCCGCCCGAGATCTGATCGAGCGTGGCGACCGTCTCGGCCACCCGGACCGGGTCGTTGTAGTTGAACGGCAGCAGCTTGGCTCCGAACCCGAGCCGGATGCGATCGGTGACCGCGGCGTAGGCCCCGAGGATCGCGTCGGGCGCCGAGGAGTGCGAGAACTCGCGCAGGAAGTGGTGCTCGACGTGCCAGACGTGGGTGAAGCCGGCCTGGTCGGCCAGGCGGACCTGCTCGACGAGGTGGCTGAACCGCAGGCGTCCGACGCCCGCCAGCCTCCAGGACCGGCTACGCGATCGGGCGGCGGTGGGTGAGCAGGTACTCGCGCGCGCTCTCGCGGGCGTGGGCGCACAGCCACACCTCGAACCCGCCGCAGCGCGTCTCCTGGTAGCCGGCCAGCTCGTCGAAGACTCGCGCGAACGTCGGCCCCACGAGCGCCTCGGCCGCCGCCGGGTCGTTGACGAGCATGCGCAGCGAGGCGTAGACGCGGCCGAAGTAGCGCCAGTAGAGCACGCTGTAGGACTCGTCGTTTCCGGCTGCCGCGAGCTCGACCAGGTCCTCGGCGCTCACCTGCTCGCCGGAGCGGTGCACCGGCTCCATGCGCTGCACGAAGCGCAGGCGCTCGGCGTGCGGCCAGGCCACGCGCGGCAGCTCGACCGGCGCCTCGCGTACGAGCTGGGGTGCGCGCCGCGCAGTGAAGCCAAGGCCCTGGCTGTTGCGCCGCCGCTCGTGGGTCACGGGGGTCGCGTCGGTGCGCCGGTCGTCGGGTCCGCCGCGGCGGTCGACGATCACCTCGATCGACGGCTCTTCGGCGTAGAAAGCCACGAGCGCCTCATGCAGGTCGTGGGCGAGATCGGGCGGGATGAGCAGGAAGAGCTTGGGGGTCGTCCAGACCCGAGGCTCGGCCATCGTGGGGGGCATCGGAATCCTTCCTCGTGTCAGCAGCAACGAACTACGACAAGCGTCGGCTGGAAGGGCGCGGAGCTTGAGTGGCCAGCCGCCGCTCGAGCGCGGCCAGCGCCCAGCGCCTGACCGGGTCGGACACCGCGTCGCCCCAGGCGCCCAGGGCGCTCTCGGCGGCCCGGCGCATCGCGTCATCATCGCCCCCGCCGTGCTCGGCGAGCAGGCGCGCGCCGAGGGCCACGTGCCAGCGCTCGTCGCGCTGCATGCGCCGCACGCCGTCGAGCAGCCCGGGGAGCCGATCGACGCGCTCCAGCCGCTCGATCAACTCGGCCTGACCGGCGAGGAACACGACGCCCTCGACGATGCCGTGGTAGAGCGCGGCGGCCTGCGGCAGCTCGGCCGGGGCGTCGAGGAGCCGCGCCGTGCGCGCCGGCAGCTCGCCGTCGAGGAGCTCGACCAGCGCGGCGGGCACGCGCGCCCGCGCCGCGACGAGGGCGGCCGGCGCCGGCTCGCCCAGGACCCGCTCGTGCACACGCGCCATGAAGCGCGCGTGGCGGCGCTCGTCGCCCTCCTGCACGGTCAGGCAGGCGGCGAGGTGGCGCTCCCGTGCCGCGGCGGGGAAGGCGGCGATGTCGCGCGCGACGGCCTGCTCCCCGAGCAGGAACCCGGCGAGCAGCGCCTCGAGCGCCTCGCGCACGCCGCGGCCCAGGGCCGGCCAGGCGGCCCGGTCGGGCTCGAGGTCGACCGCCTCCTCGCTCCACTGGGCGCGCTCGGCGATGCGCAGCAGCTCGGGGTAGGTGGCGAGGGGCACCGCTTCAGTGTGACCGGGCTCACAGAGTTCGACGCGCGCGCGTCCCACACTGAGGACACACAGGAATCGTTATTCCGACCCTTCCAAGGAGGCAGTGATGTCGATCACCTACATCAACCGCACCGCTGTCCCGGACACGCTCGACCTGAGCGACGCCGTCATCGGCGAAGATCTTCTCCTGAGCGCGCCCGAGAGCGGCGAGCTGGTCCTGCATCGCGTGCAGGGCGGCCGGGCCGAGCGCATGGGCGTCTACGCGGACGCCGCGAGCGCCTGGCGGGCCATCGACTCCATCGACGAGGAGTACGAGCTCGCCGTCGCGGCGTAGCGGCGGCATGACCGCTTGCCGTCGCGGCGGGGCCGCGACGGATGTGCCCGGCGGAGCTGACCCCGAGGGCCAGCTCCGCCGTCCGGTTGGACGGCCCTAGGCGGTGGCGCCCGCGCTGTCCTTCTCGGCCACCATCTCGTTGTAGACCGGGAACAGCGGCTTGGTCAGGGGGACGAGCTTGAGGATCTTGTTGACCGGTCCCTTCGCCTTGACCTGGCCCTTGGCGAGGCCGACGGCGAGGTTGTACTGCCCGCGCCAGTACTGATCGGCCGTGTCGGCCTTCATGAACAGCGTGATGTCGGACTCGGTGTCGGCCGGGTTGAGCTCGACGGTCATCGGATCCTGGAACTTGACCAGCAGCCTGCAGTCGGGGTCCGTGTAGTCGACGAGCAGCGTGATGTTGGCCGCCTTCATCTTCGGACCGACCTCGGGGTGGTCGGCCGCCTGGCGAAACATCCCGCCGATGTACTGATCGACCTCGTCCGAACTGGCGAAAAAGCCCATGTGTTACCTCCCTCGGGGGTCAGCGGAGCGCGCCGTTGGGCGCGGTCTGAGGGAAACACAATACGTCGCTCGCCCGCCCCGTGCATCCTCCGTTCGGACGGTAATTCTGCGACGGCGGGGTCAGGGCGGCATGTCGGCGCCGGCCAGGCGCATGTACTTCGAGACCGCCTCGGCTCGGTTGGCCGCGCGCAGCTTGCGCAGGATCTGGCTGACGTGGCTCTTGACCGTCGCCTCGGCGATGACGAGCTCAGCGGCGATCTGAGGGTTCGTGCGCCCGTTGACCATCAGCCGGGCGACCTCGATCTCGCGGCGGGTGAGCAGCGTGTACAGCCGCGACTCGGGCGCGATGAACGGCGCCGCGGCGGTCCGCACCGCCACCGCGGTGTCGAGCTCCAGCCGCGCGACCTCGACATCCGCGTCGACGTACTCGCCGATGATCTCCCCGATCGACTCGGTCGCCTGCAGCACACGCTGCTGCAGCGCCCGCTGGCGCTCGGAGAGAACGGTGCGCTCGAAGGCGTAGCCGAGGCCCTCGGCGAGCATCCACAGCACGTCGCGGTCGAACTCGTCGATCTCGCGCGGGGTGACGTGGCAGTCGGCGTGGATGAAGCCGATCACGCGGCCCTTGGGCATCAGCGGCGCGGCGACGTAGGAGTGCGACATCGAGGTCTCGGCGATCGCGCGGTGCACGCGCGTGTCGGACTGCACGCCCCGGACCATGATCGCCCCGCGCCGGCGGATCATCTCGGTCTCGAGGATCGCGTGATCCAGCCGCTGCGGCTGCTCCTGGCCGACGCGCACGACGTCCGCCGCCCACGCCGGGTCGCCCTCGACGTAGCAGGCCTCGGTGACCCACACCCCCTCGCGCACGCGCGAGATGATCGCCCGCGAGAAGCCGCAGCGGCAGACCTCGGCGGGGATCAGATCGATCATCCGATCGATGCTGGTCACGCTGCGCAGCCGCGCGAGCGAGGCCTGGACCAGTCCGAACGCGCGCGAGCGGTGAGCGAGCTCGGCGGCGCCCAACTCGCGCTGCAGCGCGGCGAGCTCGCGCTGCATGGCCACGAGCGCGCGCGTGTCGGTGATCACCAGCTGCTCGGCCTGGTCGAGCGCCTTGTCGACCCGGTCGAACGCGAGGTCCAGCAGCCGCTCGGCGCCGGCGAAGGAGCGCAGCTCATCGGGGTCCTCGACCACCGGGTGGCCCACTTGCTCGGACACGCGCCCGAGCGCCTCGCCGATCCGTCCGCGCAGCGAGTCGTCCTGCAGCGGCTGCCCGCGGACCGGCCAGACGGACGGCCCGGGATCGCGCGGCCGCGCGGGCGGAGTGGGACGGCCGCTCATCCGGCAACTGTAATCCCCATCAACGGGAAGGGGGCCGCGCTGCTTGTGCCCCGAATGGGGTACGCGGCCCCCCGGGGCGGCG